>JAOUEW010000009.1 GCA_029858505.1 Deltaproteobacteria bacterium | reverse complement strand
CGGCTTCGAGTGATTCCCAACCACACCTCTCCCCTGCCCCCTGGCGGGGGCATCCCCTCCCCAATCAGGGAGGGGAAAGACTCGAATCCATCGGTTATTCAATTCAACCGCTCGGTTGATGAAGACTGGACGGATGCAAGCGCATAGCATTGCGGCTTCGAGTGATTCCCAACCACACCTCTCCCCTGCCCCCTGGCGGGGGCATCCCCTCCCCAATCAGGGAGGGGAAAGACTCGAATCCATCGGTTATTCAATTCAACCGCTCGGTTGATGAAGACTGGACGGATGCAAGCGCATAGCATCGCGGCTTCGAGTGATTCCCAACCACATCTCTCCCCTGCCCCCTGGCGGGGGCAGGGGGGAGAGGTACTGTTGGGAGGCGGGCGGAGAGGTGCTGGTGGGTGTGGGTGCTGTTGAAGACCAAAGCAAACGCTTAACTTTTCCAATTCGATTCATTTGAAAATAAAACACCCCTCCCCCACAACCGAAGGGAGGGGTGCTGGAACACGGTTCAGCAAATTATTTCACCTGCAACGGCTCAAACACCGCCGGGTTGGGTTTCCCCTCCACCACGATGTGTCCGATCAGCCCTTTCTGAAACACCCGGCTGAGGGAGTGATCGACCAGCAGATAGGTTCCCGGTACTTCCACTTTGAACTCCACAATGGCCGCCCCACCCGCCGGAATGAGGGTGGTTTGCACGTTTTTGTTGGCCAGGGAGCCCGCCTCCGGGTACACCGTATCGAAAATTTCTCCGATGACGTGGAAGGACGAGGTGAGGTTAGGCCCCCCCACCCCCACGAACAGCCGGATGGTTTCGCCGGTTTTGGCCTTCAGGGCTTTGGGGCCAGTGAGGGCGTTGGTGGCACCGTTGAACAACACATAGGTGGGGTGCTCATCCCGGGCGTTGTCCAGGGAAAAATTATGCATCCCTGGTTTACCGAAGGGTTTGTCTGTGTAGAAATCGCCCTGCATCACGTAATATTCGTGATCCACTTTTTTCAACGGCTTTGCCGGTTGAACGTAGATCAACCCATACATGCCGTTGGCGATATGCTGTGGAACGGCTGGGGCCAGAGCGCAGTGATACACATACAACCCCGGGTTCAGGGCTTTGAACGAGAACCGGGTTTTCTTCCCGCTTTCGGTGATGGTGGCTTTGGCTCCACCGCCGGGGCCAGTCACCGCGTGCAGGTCAATGTTGTGGGGGAAATCGCCCTTGTTCTCCAGGGTCATTTCGATCGTGTCGCCTTCCCGCACCCGGATAAACGTGCCGGGAACGGATCCACCGTAGGTCCAGAAGACATACTTGGCCCCATCCCCGAAGTCACCCTCTTGCTCGATCACCGTGAGGTCCACCACCACCTTGGCGGGGGTGTTGCGGGTGATGGGCGGGGGAACCATGGGTGGAGCGGTGAGAACGGCTTTTTCTACGGGCAGAGCGAAGACACTGGGGGGAAGAACGGGAAGGGCCAGGAACAGCCAGAGGATTCCTGCGAGCTTGGCCAGGCTGGAAGTTGAACGGTTCATATGGTCTCCTTTTCCATGAAATCCCGCAGGCCAGGGGAAGTCGGACAGGAGGAAGGAATGGGTTCCCCCCTGGCGGTGGGGATGAGCCTCCTGTGTTCGGGAAAGGCTGGAACCCTGAATCTGTCCCCATCCTATCGAAATCACCTTGAAAAATCCAATATGTCTTTGTTGATCGTGGGGGGCGAAGCCCCCCAATCAAAATCTTTCCTTTCCCTTTCAATTAAAATCCGATGCTAAATTTACTCCAAAAAAAAACCTCCCGGACCATATGGCCGGGAGGTGGAAGACAAACAAACAGAGAACACCGCTGGTTTACCGTTTGACCACGTGGGGGCCGGGACCGTGGGCCGCCAGCATCATCAACCCGCCCATGATGCCCAGGTTTTTCATGAAGCTGATGGCTTCCATGGGGTTTTGGCTGTTCCAGAAGGCGTGCATTAGCACGGTGACCATACCGAGGAACAGGAACAGAATCAGGGAGGCCTCCTTCACCCGGAATCCCACCACCAGGGCGGCGCCGCACAGCAATTCAATGGCCATGGCGGCCCCCAGCAGCACCGGGGTGCCCATGTTTAGCCCTTTGCTAGACATATAATTGATCTGCATATCCCATCCCATGATCTTTCCGTAACCCATGAATAAAAACAGGATGCCCAAAAACACCCGTCCTACCAGGGGAGCAAAAAACTCAACGGTCCGCATATGGCCTCGCCGAAAAAGGGTTAAACAGAATTCCTGCCATGAAAGAACTTCTACGCCCTTTTGCCGGGGGAGTCAAATGCCGTCAGGCGTTGCGCAACGGCAGGCTCAGTTGGTCCTGGGCGCGCAGGGCGTGGCGCGTGTTGCGCGAGGAGTAATCTTGCAGGTAAAGCCTGTCGGCAAAGGCCACGGCTTCCTGGCCGTAACGTTCCGCCGGGTTTTCTCCGCCCTCCAGGCAGTTTTCCAGGGCATCGGCAATCCAGTGGGCAATTTTCAGCACCACGATTTTCTTGCGCAGGCGGCCCTGGTCGTCGCGGTTCAGCACGTTGGGCAGGGTGTTGGTGGTAATGAACTCGGTGAGAAAGGGGGAGTTCAGGTTTTCCCGGCCTTCCTCTGAAATATAGGTGTGGGTGCAGTAAAAAAAGATTTCCGCCGGGGCAATGTTGCCGTCTTCGGCCAGCAGGCGCACCGTTTGGCCAATGGTAGAGCCGGTGCGCACCATATCGTCCAAAATAAACACCGAGCGGCCTTTCAGGGCCTGGGCCCCCTGGGGCAGAGAAAGTTCCACGTGGCGGGGGCCGGAGCGTTTCTTTTCCAGGGTGACCTGAATGGAGTCGGTGAGGCCGGTGAACTCCCGCACCCGGTTCACGAAGGTTTCAGCACCCTGGTCGGGGGCCACGAACCCCAGGTTGGCCCCGTTTTTTTCCATGGAGACGGTCTTGCGGATGTAGTTGGCCACGATATGGGCGATGTCCAGGTTCAGCAGGGGAAAGGCTTCTCCCGAACCTTGATAGACCTCTCGGTAGATGGCCTCTAGCACCTTGGGCTTGTGGTTGTGCACGGTGACCACTTGGTCCACGCCAGCTTGGCGGAGCAGACGGGCGTAGAGTTTCGCCGTGAAGGGCTGGCCGTCGAATTTCTTGCGGTCTTGGGGGGTGGCCATTTGGGGGTGTTGAGAAAAATGAGGCCCCCGGTCCTGGGCCGAAAAGAACAGGTCTGGTTCCACCAGCACCACCCGCTTGGCGCCGTTTTCTTTGGCGGCGGAGGCGATGAGCAGGTTGCGAAAGGCCAGCTCGTTGCGGGAGTAATGGGGCGAGGAATTGGACAACAGGTAGATGGTTTTTCCGGCCAGCCCCTGGCCGATGGTCTCCAGGTTCTTCTCGTCTCCCATAAAACGCGGGCAGAACTCGGTGTTGGGAAAGTTCCGCAGAGAGATCAGGTCAGAGATGTCGGTCTTCTGGCCAAAGTTAAAGGCCACATCCAGGGCAAAGGAGGCGTCGGAAACGTTGGAGACCACCAGGGAGTCCTTGGAGGATTCGGGTGGGCGGTTGGCGGAGATGGGGGTCATGGGGCTCCTTGCCCGGTGAATATTTTTATGGATGAAAGATACCGTGATGGCTTCTGAACGGCTGACCCAGCCAAACGGAGGAAACAAATCTCCGCTGGCTGTGAGTCATGGGGCTTCGGAACTTAGATTAACCCAGACAGCCCCGCCGCCCGGTGGGCTTCGGCCACTTTTTGGGCCTGGGCCTGGCGCCATGCGGCCAGGGCCGCCCGCACCTCTGGGTACTTCACCCCCAGCACATGGGCCGCCAGCACGGCGGCATTGACCCCGCCATCCACCGCCACGGTGGCCACCGGAATGCCGGGGGGCATTTGGGCAATGGAGTACAGGGCGTCGGCCCCCCCCAGGGCCCCGCCAGAAATGGGAACGCCGATCACCGGCCGCAGGGTTTCGGCGGCCACCACCCCCGGCAGTGCCGCCGCCATGCCCGCCATGGCAATGAACACCTCGGCCCCGGCTTCCTCCGCCTTGTGGATAAACGCCCGCACCCGCTCCGGGGTGCGGTGGGCCGAGGCCACCGCCGTTTCGTGCCCCAGCCCCAGTTGGTCCAGGGTGTCGGCGGCCTTTTTGGCAATGGGCAGGTCGCTGGCGGACCCCAGCAGTATGGCTACGTTGAGTTTGGGTCGGGCGGGTGTGCTCATGATGGTTTCTTGGGTTGTTGGTTCACGGCAGGGTTTGGGTGTTCATTAAAGGGCTTTCTTGCCAATGTCGGTTCGGTAATGGGCACCTTCCCAATGAATTTCCTTCACGGCGGCGTAGGCTTTGTCTAGGGCCTGGGCCAGGGTATCTCCCCGGGCGGTGACCCCCAGCACCCGGCCCCCCTGGGTTTGCCAGCCTTCTTCCGCGTTGTTGTTTGGCTGCGCCCGGCGGGTGCCCGCATGGAACACCACCCGGTCCGGTTGGTCGGCAAGGTTTTCCAATCCGTGAATGGCCAGCCCCTTGGCAAAGGGACCCGGATACCCCTGGGAGGCCATCACCACGCAGGCGGCGCTGCCCGCGCGGATTGGGATGCCGGTACCGGCAGGCACTCGTCCATGTTCTGGCCGATCTGCCTGTACACCAGCCAGCCTTTCTCCCAGTTTTCCGGTGGCGGCTTGGTCTAACAGTTCCGCAAGGTCCACGTCCAGCATCATCATCAGCGGCTGGCATTCCGGGTCGCCGAAGCGGCAGTTGTATTCAATCACCCGGGGTTCTCCCTGGGGAGAGATCATCAGCCCCACAAACAGGCAGCCCCGGTAAGGGTGCCCCTCTGCCGCCATGCCCGCCAGGGTGGGGGCCACGATCTGCTGTTGAATTTTGTGCTCCACCGCCGCCGTGATCACCGGGGCGGGGCAATAGGCCCCCATGCCGCCAGTGTTGGGCCCCTGGTCGTGATCGTTCACCGCCTTGTGGTCTTGGCAGGGGGGCAGGGCCACAAAATCCCGGCCATCGCAGATCACAAAGTAACTGGCCTCTTGGCCCACCAGCAGGTCTTCCAGCACCACGCGGGCCCCGGCTTGGCCAAAGGCTTTGTCTACCATCATGGCCCGCACCGCCTGGGCGGCTTCGGCTGGGGTGTGGCACACGCTTACCCCCTTGCCCGCCGCCAAACCATCGGCTTTCACCACCCGGGGTCCGGGGTTGGCCGCCAGCCAGTCCAGGGCTGCCTGGGGTTGGTCGAAGGTGCGATAGCCCGCCGTGGGGATGCCGTGGCGGGCCATGAAATCTTTGGAAAACGCCTTGGAACCCTCCAGCCGGGCCGCCGCGGCGCTGGGGCCAAACACCCGCACCCCGGCCTCGGTTAGTCGGTCCGCCAGACCTTCCACCAGGGGGCCTTCTGGCCCCACCACCACCAGGTCAATTTGTTCCCGTTGGGCAAACGAAATAACATCCTTTCCTCCCTGGCCCAAATCCAGCGGCACACAACGGGCCAGTGGGGCCATGGCATCGCTTCCGGGGCTGGCGAACAGGGCCTTTACCCGGGGGCTTTGGGCCAGTTTCCAGACCAGGGCGTGTTCCCGCCCCCCCCCGCCGATCACCAGAATGTTCATCCGCTTGCCATGCCCCTTCTGATACGTGCTTCTTTTTACTGGTGATTCTTGCTGCCTATGCTCTCTTTTCTGCTTGTTTGCCCTGACGATCTCGATTCTTTTCTATCCTTCTTCTTTCCTTCATTTTTACTTCATTTCTGTCGGCTCCCCCTTCCAACCCCCGCGCGAATACCGGACTGCTCCCCCCATTTAGGTGTATCATCCGGGCGGGGCCGGGGGGAAGGGGGGCGCAGGAGGTATGAGTACCCTATCCCCATGGCTTTTGGGGTGGCTGACCACCAGAAATCGGACATCCTGCCCGGAGATATTTTTGATGCAGTGGGCCTGGCCGGGGGCAATCTCCAGCCCCTGCCCGGTGGTCAGTTCATGGGCCGCGCCTTCCACCTCCAGCAGGGCGTGACCCGCAAGAATATAAAAGAACTGCCGGGCCTGCTGGTGGTAGTGGCGCTCCTCGGTGGCGCCGGGGGGCATTCGCTCTTCGATGATTTGCAGGTCGTCTCGGCCCACCAGAACCCAGCCGTCGCAGGCTTGGCCCCAGGTGTAGTGCCGGGCAAGGTTTACGCTGACAGGTTGCGTCATAGGTTGGGGCACGGATTGGGTTTTGGGTTGAGTCACCGGTGGGGCGACAAGTTGGATGACAGGTTACCGAAAAATGGGGAAAAAATAGCAAAGAAGGGAAGTGGGCAGAGAGTTAGGGGCAATAGAGTGGCTTTAGCCCAGCCCGGTGCGGGGCTCTTATCCCAGGTTTAATGTGCTCTTCTCCCTTTTGCTTTTCCAACGCCGCCCTGGGGTTCTCCTTTGGCAAAGGACCAAGTGAACCAAAAGTGAAAGGTCAGCCCGGCCAGCACAGCCAGGTGAGACATTTCGTGGCCTTCCACCACACCCTTTACCACCACTGGCCAGCGCAGGAATTCCATGGCCCCGCCGATGGTGTAGGCCACGCCCCCCCACACCAGGGGCAGAATGAACCCCCAGTGGTGGCGCTGGTGCAGCAGGTAGGCGCTGTAGCCCCCCACCCAGCCGATGGACACATAGACCGTGGTGCTGACCCAGTCGGGGATGATGTCAAGGAACACGGCGGAGATGGCCATGCCGGAACTGGTGAGGATCAGCATCCCCGACAGCACCCCCCAGCGGCGCCACCCCCGGAACAAGATGGTGTGGAGCGGAACGAAGGAGGCCAAGATCAGGAAGAAGATGGCGGAGTGATCTACCCGCTGCATGATGATTCGGGGCAGGTGGTCTTTTTCCAGCAGGTGGTAAATGCCGCTGGCCAGCAGTTGGGTCACGGCGGCCAAGCCAAACACGCTCAGGGCGGCCATCCGCAGCTTCTTCTCTCGGGCGGCGTCGGCCTTGCCCCGGCGTTGGCTCTGGCGCCGGCCCTGGCCCCCCCCCAAAATGTCTGGCCCCCCCCGGCCCCTCATCACCAGCAGCACCGCCCACGCCAAAAAAATCCCCGCCCCAATCAAGTGGGTGAACGCGTTGAACGGCTCGGTAAACCCCGATGGGGTGGCTGCCGCCTCCATTCCAGTCATGTCATTCCCCCGAAACTTGAGTGATAGGCTTTCGCCAATGGCTGGCCGTTAAGCCGGGTGTTCCGGCAGCAGGGACCAACCGGCTTGTTGTAAAAATTGCTGCACCGCGTTGCTTTCCGATTCTAGCACAAAGCAGGTGATTTCATCGCCCGGTTTGAATTGCAGGGAGTCCCCAATGGGCCGCAGGTCTTCGTTTCGTTTCAGCGCAACGATCAGTAGCCCGGTTCCGGGATAGGCTTTGATCAGCCCTCCGGCTTGGCCCCCTGTTGGGGAGTCTCCGGTGCGTTTCCAAACCTGGGTGAATACTTGCCCTCGGATAAACCGCAGGTTCCATGTTTCCACATCGGTGGTTCCGGCAAACAGCGCGTCGGCACCGGCTTGGCGCAGCATTTTTACGGTGAGAGAAACCGTGTTGGTTTTCAGGGCCGAATACAACGAAATCTCACGGGTTTCTTCCCTGACTTTTTGGGTGAACAGATAATTCACCTCGTCGTTGGCGGTTAAGGCCAGGGCCCCCCGGCGGGAGTCTATGGCCGCCCGCAGCAGGGTGGTGCTTTCCAGGCCATTGCCGTAAATGATCCGGTGGTTTTCTTCTTGGGCGGCTTGGCAGTGCTGGGCGTTGGAGTCGATGAGCACCATTTCTTGGCCCGCCTGCCGAAACAACACCGCCACGGCCCTGGCCAGCTCGTGGGCCCCCAGCATCACCCACCCCAACTGGCTGGGCCGCCGCAGCCCCAGCACTCCCGCCGCCAGCCCACCCGTTAAGCCGGCCAGCACCACGCTCACCGCGATGACGAGAAACACCAGAGCCCGCAATTCGTGGCCGCCGGGCAGGCCTTTTTCGGTGAGGGAGGCGGAGAAAAAAGAAGCCACAGCAGCGGCCACAATGCCACGGGGGCCAATCCAACCCACGAACACCCGTTCTTTCCAATTCAGGCGAGACGACCACGTTCCGGCCAGCACCGCCACCGGGCGCACCAAGAACAACAGCGCCAGCACCACCCACAACCCGGGAAGACCCAGCCCCATCACCTGCTCCAGGCGGACATCCGCCGCCAGCAGCACGAACAGCATCCCAATCAGCAGCACGGTCAGCTCTTCCTTGAACTCAATCAAATTCCGCAGGCCTCGGGTGCTTAGATTGCCCACGATAATCCCCGCCATGGTGACGGCGGCGATGCCGCTTTCTGGCATGATGGCGTTCGACCCCTGGAACAGGGCCAGCACCACCGACAGGGTGAACACATTCTGGATGCCCTCGGGGATTAAGTGGGGCAGACGGAACAAGTTGATCAATACCAGGGCGGCCAAGCCCCCGGTTAGCGCCCCAAAGCCCAACCGGGCCACCACGTCCCAAGCCCACAGCAGGGGGCTGCCATGGGCCGGGTTCAGGGCGGCCTCCAACGCCACCGTGGCCACCACCGCCCCAATGGCGTCGAGCAGCAGCCCTTCTGCTGAAAGCACCGTGGCCACCGAGTGCTTCACCTTCAGCCGCTTCAGCAGGGGGTTGATCACCGTTGGGCCGGTCACCATCACCAGCGTGCCGAACAAAGCCGAGGTCTCCCAACTCCACCCCAAAATGGCGTGGGCGGCCAGGGCCCCCCCAATGGTGGTGATGGCCCCGCCCAACACAATCAACTGCCGAATGGAGCGCTGGGAGGTTTTCATCCGCCCAAACTTCAGGTTCATCCCCCCCTCGAACAAAATTACCGCCACGGCCAGCCCGGTTAAAACGTTCAGCGCTGGCCCCAAGGCCCCAGGAAAGATCACCCCCAGCCCGTCCGGGCCAAACAACACCCCCGCCCCCAACAGCAGCACAATCCCCGGTAGCCTTAGGTGCTGGGCCAGCACTTGGGCCGCCATGCCCAGGGCCAGCGCCAGCGCCACCGTTAGGCCTGGTTGGTAAAGCGGGGAGGTGTCCATCAGGGCGCTCTCAACGGGGGGGTGGATAAATGGAGAAATAGGGAAAGCGTTCCATCATACATCAAACGCTGGCCGCTGGCAGTTCGGGCAGAGGGGCGGAATATCGGTTGAACGGGGGAGGGGAAGGGTGATATGGATGGGGAAACCAGAGAATTCGACGAATTTAACCCACGTGGGGGGGGCCATGACCGCAAACGAGAAACAGATCAAAGGGAGCAACCTTTCCAATTGGAAGAGAATGCTTTGGCCCCAATTCGCTAGCCCGATGGAGGCAGAGAAAGTCATACAGTCTTCCTGCGAATTTTTGTCTTATATGTTGGTGCTGAATCTGATGTTGTATGCCTTTAATCTGGTCCCCATTTTTATCTCGATGTTTGTTGGGCATGTGGATTTTCAATTGGCCCAAATCATACTATCTATTTTGTTTGTTCCAAAGGTTTCGAATGTTTTGTTTCTATTCGCGTTCATTTGGTTTCGCCGGGCAGGCTCTCCACGTGCGGCTCTATGGTGTGTGATATTTTTTATCGCTGGGGTATTGCTGGCGGCAGGGGGATGGGTGGAGGGTC
This sequence comes from Deltaproteobacteria bacterium, assembly GCA_029858505.1. Lineage (GTDB taxonomy): Bacteria > SAR324 > SAR324 > SAR324 > JACQKK01 > JAOUEW01. Next base: position 59,807 of record JAOUEW010000009.1, on the reverse strand, counting down.
AGACCTTTTGGGGGGTGTTTGTCGAGTTCTATCTTTACCCATCCATCACGGTCTATCGGGCCGTTTGGTATGTGGAGGCGCACCGGGCGGCGCCAGAAGCCAGCCCGCTGACTGAATAAATCTCCATGGCATGTGACGGAAGCAAGCATCTCTCGGCAGGGGTCGGAAGATTCAAGCCCCGGATGCTTTTTTGGTGGGGCGGATGGATTTACGGGGCCGCTCCAGGGGCCTTACGGCTAGGCGCATTCCCATGGGTTTTAGAATGGCGGAAAGGGTTTTCATTTCCGGGTTGCCCCGCTCGGAGAGGGTACGATAAAGCGTGTTGGCGTTGATTTCGGCTTTGCGAGCGATTTCGGCCACACCGCCAAAGGCTTTGCTTAAATAACGCAACGCCAGCATCAAGTCGGTTTCGTCTCCATCTTGCAAAACGGTGTTTAAATACTCGGCCGCCAACTCGGGGTCTTTTTGAAACATCTCAATGGTGGCGTCCTCGTGAGAACGATGGGTCTTCGCCATGGCGTTTCTCCCAGTTTTTAAGCAGTTCAACGGCTTTTTTGATGTCTCGGGATTGAGATTTTTTATGGCCCCCGCAGGTTAGCAGGATGAGTTTCTCTCCCATTCTGGCGTAATACACCCGATAACCCGCACCCACATCAATCCGCAATTCCAATATCCCATCCCGCAACGATTTATGGTCACCGGGATTCCCCGCCTCTAGACGGATCACACGCATGATAATTGCGGCCCGCGCCTTGTTGTCTCGAATGCGGTCCAGCCAATCCTGAAACAAATCTTTTCCGTCTTCCGTGATGAAATGAACGATTTCGAATCGTTTCATGGGGATTCTTCTTCACGGGTAAATTATAGCCTATAAGCGAATTTGACTCAAGGTGACCAGCCCGCTGGCTGATTCACCCCCCTCTACATCAAAGCCACCACGGCGCCGGTCATCAGGGTGGCCAGGGTTCCCCCCGCCACGGCCCGCCAGCCCATGGAGACAATCTCCCCCCGGCGTTCGGGGGCCATGGCCCCCAGGCCAGCGATGAGAATGCCCAGGCTGCCGGGGTTGGCAAAGCCGCATAGGGCATACACCATAATTTGACGGCTTTTGGGAGAGAGGGCCTCCGGGGGCAGCCGGGCCATGTCCAGGTAGGCCAGCAGTTCGTTCAGCACGGTTTTGGTTCCCATCAGGGCCCCGGCGGTGGGGGCCTCGGCCCAGGGAATGCCCGCCAGCCACACCAGCGGCGCCATGACCCAGCCCAGCATGCGTTGCAGGGTGAGGGGCAGGCCGTCCACCATGGGCAGCACCGCCAGCCCTTCGTTCACCAGGGCCACCAGGGCCACCATAACCACCAGCATGGCAATGATGCCCAGCAGCAGGGTCAGGCCCTCGGCGGTGCCCCGGGCCACGGCCTCCATGGCGGAGTTGTCCAGGCGGGGGAGGGGCTTGTCGGCTTCGGTGTGGGGGGAGTTGTCTGGCACCAGAATGCGCCCGATGACCACCGCGGCGGGAACGCTCAACAGCGAGGCGGTGAGGATTTCTCCCAGGGCATTGGGCAGCACGGGGGTCAAAATAGAGGCGTACAGCACCATCACCGTTCCGGCGATGGAGGCCATGCCCACGGTCATCAGCACGAACAACTCTCCCCGGGTCATGCGGCTAAGATAGGGTTTGATCAGCAGGGGGGCTTCGACCATGCCCAGAAACACGGTGGAGGCCGTGCCAAACCCCAGGGCACCCCCCATGTTCAAAGATTTTTTCAGGGCCAGGGCAAACCCCCTCACCACCCAGGGCAGCACCTTCCAGTGAAACAGCAGGGCCGACAGGGCGCTGACCACCAGCACCAGGGGCAGGGCCCGGAAGGCCAAAATAAACGTGGCCCCCGGCAGGGTTTCAGCGAAGGGCAGGGGGCCGCCCCCCAGGTAGCCAAACACAAAGCCAGTGCCCGCCAGGGTGGCCCGCTCCAGCACCGCCACCCCATTGTTCAGCAGCAAAAAGAACCCCTGCACCCAGGGCACCTTCAGCAGCACCAGGGCCAGTACCAACTGCACGCCAATGCCAGCAACGATGGGCAGGGGGCGCACCGCCCGGCGGTTTTCGCTCAGCAGCCAGGCCATGCCGCAAAAGGCCGCCAAACCAAGGGAAGCTTGCAGATAGATCATCGTGGGATAAGAAGATAGGGGGAGATGAAGAAGGCAATGAACATTGAAACAGGGGTAAAAGGGGCGGGCTTCCTTGTGTCTCCAAGCCAGCCCAACCCCCGCCAGCAGGGCCTGCTGGCGGGATGGGTAGGTTTTACGCCCGGCCCTTCATCATGAAGTCCCAATACAGCTTGGGCAGCAGATAACGCTTCACCAAATACATGGAATAGCGGGGTTTGTTCTGGGCAATGGGAAAGGTTTCCATGATTTTCCCGTCGTAGCCAAACTCGGCCATGATGACCTTGTTGTGGGTCACCACCAGTGGGCAAGAGGCATAGCCGTCGTAGCCAGGGTTCAGGGGTTGGCCCATCATCAGCCGTTGCAGGTTGTTCACCAGCACGGGGGCCTGCTTGCGAATGGCCGCCCCGGTTTTAGAGCAAGGCATGTTGGTGGCGTCGCCCAGGGCGAACACATTGGGGTATTTCACGTGCTGGGTGGTGTGCTTGTCCACGGGAATCCAGCCGCCCTCTCCAGCCAGGGGGCTCTTTTTGATAAAATCCGGGGCGCTTTGGGGGGGGGTGACGTGGATCATGTCGAATTTCAGGGTCACCCGCTGTTTGGTGTCCATGGTTTCAAAGGTGGCCACATGGTTGCGGGCATCGACCGCCACCAGGTTATGGCCAAACAGGGTTTTCACCCCCCTGGCTTTCAGCAGTTTTTCCAGGGCTTCCCGGTAACGGGGAATGCCAAAAATGGCGGCCCCGGCCGAAGCAAACACCACCTCGGCTTTGTTTCGCTGGCCGTTCCGGCGCAGGTGGTCTTCCATCAGCCACATGATTTTTTGCGGGGCCCCGGGGCATTTCACCAGCCCGGCGGGCATGGTGAACAAAGCGGTGCCCCCTTTGAACGATTGGATGGCCTGCCAGGTGGAATCCACCGTGTCGTAGGCATAGTTGGACACCACCGGGCCTTTTCCCACGCTTTCCTTTAGGCCAGCCACCTTGTCCCAATCCAGTTGAATGCCGGGGGCGGCCACCAAATATTCGTATTCCAGGGTTTTCCCCCCCTTGGTTTTCACCAAGTTTCGTTCGGGTTGAATATCAACCACGGCGTCTTTCAGCCATTCCACCCCCTTGGGGATCAAGCTTTCCATGTTGCGCCGGGTGGATTCTTTGGTGACCTGACCGGCCCCCACCAGGGTCCACATGGGCTGATAGTCGTGGTGCTGGGCGGGGTCCACAATGGTGATCTTCCCCGCCCCCAGCACCCGAACCAAGCGGGCAGCCACATCAATGCCCCCCGTTCCCCCGCCGATGATGACGACTTGGCGTGGCTTTCCCTGCCCCACGGGCCGCTGGGCTGGCTTCAAGGATGGGATGGAAGATGTCTGGAGACTAGGGGTTGCCGGGGCTTTTTTAGCAGAAGACTTCTTGGGGGCGGCTGTTTTCGGGGCGGTTTTCTTGGCTGAGGGTTTTTTCGCCCCTCCTTTTTTTGCCGCGGCAGCGGGCTTTGTGGTTGATTTTGCAGACGATTTTTTGGCGGAAGCGGGTTTCTTTTTCTCAGCCATGGTTCAAATATCTCCAAAAAATAAAAGGGCGATCAGGAATGAAAACAACAAGAAACATATTCTCTTTTATCACACCCCGCAGGGGGGTGGAAGAGGCGCGGATGAAGGGAGGGGGAGAAAACCGTGTGCTTGGGAAGAAAAAAACAAGGGGAGAGAGAACACCCGGCCGGTTGAAGGGCCACTTGGTTCTCTCTCCCGCTTATCGAAACTGGTGACCGAAAGGCTGTTGGTTACCAGCTAAAGAACGGCTTTTTTGCCAAACTAGAACCAGCGCTAGAAGACGCCGGTTTCGCTGCGGTTTTTTTCGCGGCCGGTTTTTTAGCAGCCGGTTTTTTGGCGGCTTTCTTGGCAGCGGGTTTTTTAGCAGCCGGTTTTTTGGCGGCTTTTTTCGCAGCGGGTTTTTTCGCGGCCGATTTTTTGGCAGCGGGTTTTTTCTTCACGACTTTCTTAGCAGCCGGTTTTTTGGCTGCCGTTTTTTTCTTAGTGGTTGCCATCGCTCCTCCTGAGTGGTGGTGGGTTTAACTTCACCCATCTCTTGGTTAACATACCTCGATATCATGGTGCAAATCTTTTTTATAAAAAAAATGAAAAAAATGAAAAAAAATGGTGGTTGGGAAGGGCCTTCATGGAGAAATGAATAGAAATTGACCCCATGGAACGAAAGATCAGGATGAAAAGTGAGTGTGAAGTTCAAATTAACGTTCGAAGCGTGATTTCTTGCCTCAAAAAAACCATGTTGACCCGCACAGGCAAGAGAATTTGATCTCTCTATTGGGAGATAACGTATCGAATTCCTATGTGTGGCCTTCCATGGGGTCTTTGCCAAAAAAATCTAAGGGAAAATATTCCCCAGACATCGGGTGAGGGCGTTTTCTAGGCCGCTGTCGAAGGATTTTTGGCCCCATTTTGGGTCGAGTTTCAGGGGGAGGAGTGATATATTGCTAGAGGGTAGGGCTTGGCGCTTAACCCAAGATGAGGTTTCCCCATGACGCTTCGACAAGATTGGAACCACAACTCGTTTTCTCGCCGTAGGCTTTTGCAATGGGCTGGCGGAACCGCGGTGGCTTTGGTCACTTCTCGAATATTGAACAGCCTGCCCGCTTGGGCGGGAAAACGCGGACCTATGGTGCTTTCTCTGCAGGGGGATGCCTATCTGGGTGGGAAACCTTTGAAAAAAGGGATGTCTTTACCCACGGGCTTGGAAATTCAGGCTGGAAAACAGTCTACGTTGGTGGTGAGCCTGGAAGACGGGAGCCTGTTGCGGTTGTCTCAGGGTGCCCGGATGGTGTTTGGAGACCCGATGGAATCCCTGCGGCGTGACATTCGATTGGCGGCTGGACATTTGCTGGCGGTGTTCCGCCCGGGGGGGCAATACCGGCTGCAGGGGAAAACCGTAACCGTGGGGGTCAAAGGAACCGTGTTGTTTCATGCCATTTTGGATCGGGACGACCAAAAACAATCGTTCCCGGCCAAAACCCAAGAATATGTTTGCCTGTGTAACGGGCACGTAGGACTAGAAAACGCCCAGGCGAAATCCCTGGGCGACTGGCAAACGGAGTACCATCACCCTGGGTTTTTTGGTACTGCTGGGGAAATTTCGGGAAAGGGGTTCTTGTTTGGCCACTCCGACCCAGAAATTCGAGCATTGATGGCCCTGGGGGAACCCGATCTGCATCCCAAAGGATGGTTGAAACATTAAACACACCGCAAGGGGTGGGAAAGTACCCCCATCCCTTGCGGATTCAACCCATCCAAACCGCCTTCCTTAGAACGCCATGGTCACAAAAGCGTGGAAACTGGTTTCCACCACCAGGGAAACTTCCGCCCCCAGGGTCATGTTGGGAGAGGTCTCCATCTCCAGCCCGCCATACAACGCGAAGGGGGTGTCCGTCCAATATTCCACCCCGCCCGCCCAACCCCACAGGGGAGAATAGGCCCCTGCCCCGTACCAGCGTAGGCCATCCGACACGTGGCCAGAGACCCCAAAGCCCACATCGGCTTGATAGGCCTCAAAGTCTTTGTCGGAGCGGGTGGTAAACTTCAGCAGAACGCCAAGTTCAGGGCTGCTGGAGGGATTCCCCACCAATTGGTGGTACCCAAACCCGAAAAACGTGCCGGAACTGGCGGCCCCGCCCGCCACAGATGCCGACGCACTACCCACCTGCAGTTCAATCATCGAGGTATCTCCCGCGCCGAACTGAAACAGCCCGGTGGTCGTGTTGAGTTTGGCATCCTCTACCCCCCAACCGCTGATGGTGATGGGGTGGGTGGTGGTGCCCAGGTTGACCTGGAGGGCAAATTGACCGGATTTCAGGTGGGGAACGGGGTTTCCCCGGGGCAGGGCCATGCCCGCCTGGGGCAGGCCCAGCAGCACAAAAACGAGAAAGCCGAGAGACAACGGTCGAATGGGGGAAAACCAGGGAAGGTTACGCATAGAAGCCTCCTTTCAGCCCCAAGGCCCCGGAACAGGGATCACGTCCCGGTCACACGGGGACCACAGGCCAAACGCGGAGGATAACCCCAGCTCAGACCCCCCCGTGAGGGAGTCTCCTTCGCGGGGTGAACATCCATCGGCCATCCAAGCCGATGTCTGGTTTTATTCTATCACGTTCTTTCTATTTGCACTTTTTTTGGCGTGAAGCCCCAGCCGATCGGTAATCCGGCGCAGGGGGAACAAGGGGGGCATTTGGCGCAGCAGGTCGGAACGCAGGGTGAGAATCGTGGCCGACAGGGAAGAGGCAATGAATAGGTTGGTGTCGAGCACCCACATCAGGGGGGCGATGGAGAAGTACAACGAACGCACCCCCACGAAAAAATAGCGGGTCTGCCGCCGCACCTGGTCCATCTGAAACTCAATTCCCTCTTTGGGGTGAATGGGGGCCGACAGCACGAAATTCATGTTGTAGGTAATGCGCAGGGAAATGATGAAATTCAAAAAGGCTGCCGCCAGCACCACCAGCACCACCAGCAGCTTCACCCCCAGGGGGTGAGCCACGAGGAAATCGGTGTAGCGGCCATGGTTCAGCTTGTCCAGCCACTCTGGGTTGCTAAAGAACAGCCCCACCACCCCGCCCATCATCAGCAGGGTCACCGACCCCAAAAACGTGGTGACCATTTCCAGGTTGCGGATGGTTTGAATGGCCAAAATATAGTTTTTGTCGGCCAACACCCCCTGAAACCAGCGGCGGCGGTAGTGCAGAACGATTTGTTCGCGGGTTTGCAGCCCCAGGGCCGGGGCCAGCAGGAAGAACAATTGGTACCCCAGGTAGAGGAACAGAAACAACCCCAGGGCAATGGTATCGTAGGTGCTCATGGGCACAGTATAACCGGGAATGCCCCGCCAGGGAACCAGCGGTTTTTAATGCCCCCCCACGGTGAGCAAATGGCTGGCCGCCAGCACAAACACCAACACCTGCACAATGACCATGGTTAAATACACCCGGTCGCCCTTGCGCCAATAGGCGGGAATGACCGCCAGGTAGGAAAAAATAATCACCGAGGACAGGAACGCCACCCCGGCCAGGGCCAAGTAATCGCCATGCAAGGCCAGGGGCAGCCAATCCCAACCGTGGGGGGCGCCCGTGGCGGCCAAGTACTGATTGACCGGCAAACCCCAAGAATGGGTCAGGGTTTCCAGGGGAATATAGGGGGGGATCCACCCGACGAGATAGGCCAACAGGGCCCCCAAAGAGAACCAAAACCCAATCCGGGCCCCCCACTGCTCGGTGCCGGCGAACAGATGGTTGATCCTCTCATCGGCGTTGGATGCCAAGGGCTTCTGGGAGCCTTTGGGAGAGAGGGGCTTGGGGGACCTGGGGGATTTAGAGGGGGTTTGTTTGGGCATGGGAACCGAAAGGGATGGCGTTAGGGCCAGGGCACCGTTACATGGTTAAGCCGCGAATCAACGCCCGCAGCCCTGCCAGAAACAGCACCACGATGACGACTTTGCGGATGAGAGAGGGGCGGGCGCCATGCAGCAGGCGGGCGCCCAACCGGGCCCCCACCATGATGCCCGCCACCGAGGGAATGACCAACAGGGGCAGCACGGCGCCTTTGTTCAGGTAAATCCAGGCCGCGGTGGTGTCGGTGATGGCCAGCAGAAAGTAACTGGAGGCCACCGCCACCTTGAGGGGCACGCCCATGACCAAGTTGAGCAGCGGAACGTTGGCCCAGCCAGCCCCCAGGCCAAACAATCCAGCCATGAGCCCCACCCCAGAAAACATGACCAGCCCCAGGGCCATGCGCCGGGGGGCCCAGGTGACGTCTTTGTTCTGGTCGGCATCCCAATAGCTGCCCTGAATGCCCAGGGCCCGCACCAGGGGGTCGCTGGAGGTTGTTTCGCTGTGGCCGGAGGTTTTAGAGAAATACATAAACACTGACATGGACAAAATGACCACCCCCAGGGCGATTTGCACCTGCTGGGCAGGCAGGGCCAGCCCGATCAGCGCCCCGGCGATGGACGCCGTGGAGGTGATGAGGGCGATGGGCATGGCCAGCCGCAGGTTGGCCATGCCGTTGCGCAGCAGGCCCGGCCCAGCCGACAGGGCTCCGGTCAGGGCCACCATCAATCCCGCGCCCCGCACGAAGTCGATGTGAATGAAGGGCAGAAACCCGCTGACCAGCGGCACGAACAGCACGCTGCCCCCAATGCCGCCCATCACCGCCAGCACCCCCAAAAAAGCCGTAAACGCGAACAGCACCAGGGGCCAGGCCCACAGGGGCAGCAGGCTGGCCATGCCATCCACCGTAGGGTCCCCAGGGGCGGCGGCTTGGGCCATGGCCAGGGCGGGGAAGAGGGCAACCCCCATGACGAAGGCCGCTAGGCGGCCAGGGGTGATGTGGCGGAGGATATGAGCGGAGAACCGGGGGGGCATCAAGTTAGCCGGAAAGAAAGGAATCAAGAGAATGGTCCGTATTGAATAGGATGATTGATGCTACGGCATATGACGGGGAAACCGAGTGATCATGTCACCAAGAATTCATCAAGGTTCCCCCGGTGATATCCTTTCCCTTGGCTTCAATTCCGAGGGGTCTGTGCCCATGTCCCTCCATGTCCCTCCATGTCTCTTCGTTCCCGTTTATTATCCGTTCATTCGCTCTCTCTTATATTTCCCTTTCACCCATGGGCCAGTGGTGTATTCGGGAACAAACGAAATGAATGAGGCGCTGGTCTTGGGGGAGTTCTGGGGGATGTATATATATAACGTCTAGCAAGAACCTGGGAGACCTTCCATTGACAATATAGCACTCACATGATAAGAGTGCTAACAAAGGGGTTTGAGCCGAGGTGGATGGGAACTCTCCTATCCTGGCCCCGTTCTGTTATGATTTGAACCATCTTTTATCTATTTTTATCGTTTCTCTTTCTTTTCAATTCTAAACCCGCTGCGAGGTGATGATGAACCCCCCCCAAATGACTGACATGGCCAACAAGGCCATGATGGCGGCCCATGCCCTGGCTACGCGACAAAACAATCCAGAAATCAGCCCCCTGCACCTGCTGGCGGCCCTGCTGGAGCAGGCCGACGGGTTGGCCCCCCGGGTGCTGGCCCGCCTGCAGATTGACGCCGCGGCCCTGGCCGCCGAGGCCCGCCAACAGTTGGAGCGCCTGCCCAAGGCCACGGGGGCCGGGGTGCGGCTGGCGGCCAGCCAGGGGTTGAACCGGGCCATTGGCCGGGGTAGCGACTTGGCGGCCCGCTGGGGAGACGATTACATTAGCGTGGAACACCTGCTGCTGGGGCTGGCGGGGGACCCGGCCGAACCGGCGGGGAAGTTGCTGGCGGCCAAGGGGGCGACGGGGGAGGCCCTGGAGCAGAAAATTTTAGAAATTCGCGGCGGGCGCAAGGTGACCACCCCCAATCCAGAGGATACCTATGAGGCGCTGAACCGTTATGGGGTGGATCTGACGGCCAGGGCCGAGGAAGGCAAGCTGGACCCGGTGATTGGGCGGGATGAGGAAATCCGCCGGGTGATTCAGGTGCTTTCTCGCCGCACCAAGAACAACCCGGTGCTGATTGGTGAGCCGGGGGTGGGCAAGACCGCCATTGTGGAGGGGTTGGCCCAGCGGGTGGTGCGGGGAGACGTGCCGGAGGGGCTGAAGCAGAAAAAAGTGGTGAGCCTGGACCTGGGGGCCTTGATTGCCGGGGCCAAGTTTAGGGGAGAGTTTGAGGAGCGGCTGAAGGCCGTGCTGAAGGAGGTGCAGGACTCTGGCGGAAACGTGATTTTGTTTATCGACGAACTGCACAACGTGGTGGGGGCGGGCAAAGCCGAAGGCTCGATGGACGCGGGGAACCTGCTGAAACCCATGCTGGCCCGGGGGGAACTGCACTGCATTGGCGCCACCACCCTGGATGAGTACCGCAAGTACATTGAGAAAGACACCGCCCTGGAGCGGAGATTTCAACAGGTGTACGTGGACCAACCGGGGGTGGAGGAAACCATTTCCATTTTGCGGGGGCTGAAGGACCGCTACGAGGTGCACCACGGGGTGCGGATTAAAGACAGCGCCCTGGTGGCCGCCGCCACCCTGGCCCACCGCTACATTGCCGACCGCTTTTTGCCCGACAAGGCCATTGACTTGGTGGACGAAGCCGCCGCCAAGCTGCGGGTGGAGATTGACTCCATGCCGGCGGAAATGGACGAACTGAACCGGCGGCTGATGCAGGTGGAGATTGAGCGCCAAAGCATGTTGAAAGAAACCGACCAGGCGTCGAAAGACAGGCTGGGAAAACTGAACGGCGAGGCGGCGGGGTTGAAGGAAAAACTGAACGCCTTTAACGAACAGTGGCAAAAAGAGAAAAAGCTGATCGCGGGCCAGCGGGAGCTGAAAAAACGCATTGAGGAAACCAAGCAGGCGGTGGAAACCGCCGAGCGGGAATATGACCTGACCCGGGCGGCGGAACTGAAATACGGAACCCTGGCCAGCCTGGAGCGCCAACTGGCCGCCGCCGCGGGAGACCGGGGCAACGGGCAGCTGCTGAAGGAGGAGGTGTCGGAGGAGGATATTCAGGAGATAGTGGCCCGCTGGACGGGCATTCCCGTGACACGGCTGGCGGAAGGGGAAATGGACAAACTGCTGCGGCTGGAGGATGAACTGCACAAGCGGGTGGTGGGCCAGGAAGAAGCCGTGAAGGCCGTGGCCGAGGCGGTGATGCGGGCCCGGGCTGGGATTAAAGACCCCGCCCGGCCCCTGGGCAGCTTTTTATTTTTAGGGCCCACCGGGGTGGGCAAAACGGAATTGGCCAGGGCGCTGGCGGCTTTTTTGTTCGACGACGAGAACAACCTGACGCGCATTGATATGTCTGAATACATGGAGAAGCACACCGTGGCCCGGCTGATTGGCGCGCCCCCTGGGTATGTGGGCTATGAGGAGGGCGGCCAGCTAACCGAAGCCGTGCGGCGGCGGCCGTATTGCGTGATATTGTTTGACGAGGTGGAGAAGGCCCACCCCGACGTGTTTAACCTGCTGCTGCAGGTGCTGGACGACGGCCGCCTGACCGACAGCCAAGGCCGCACGGTGGATTTTAAGAACACGGTGATTCTGCTGACCTCGAACATTGGCAGCCAGCACATTTTGGAGTTTAAGGGAGACGAAGCCAACTACGAGCAGATGGCCGCCAGGGTGAAAGACGAAGTGAGCCGCCACTTCCGCCCGGAGTTTATCAACCGGTTGGATGACCTGGTGGTGTTCCACAGCCTGCGGGCCGAGCAGCTGCGTAACATTGTGGATATTCAGGCGGCCCGCCTGCAAAAACGGCTGGAGACCCGCCGCCTGACCCTGGAGCTAAGCCCCGAAGCCAAGGACCTGCTGGCCGAGCGGGGCTATGACCCGGTGTATGGGGCCCGCCCCCTGCGCCGCGCCATTCAGCGAGAATTGGAGACTCCCCTGTCGAAGGCCATTTTGAAGGGCGACCTGAGAGACGGAGACACCGTGCGGGTGGGGGTAGAAGACGGCCCTGGAGGGAAAAAACTGGCCTTCCGTGTGCGTCGCAAGACCTAAAATGCGGATTTTTGCTTGCCATCGGGATGGATTTCTGGTTATTTTACATCCGGCTTCAGGAATCGCTCGTTGGCTAAGTTGTTATTATGGCTTGTAAATTCGTTTTTGTGGGGAAATGGGTTGACAGGCGACTGCCGAACCGGATATGGAAAGGCTGAACATGACCCCCCAGGTTCGGGTGTTTTTATGACAGCACCCCGCCCCTGTCCCCTGCGGGGACAGCCCCATCGGAGAGGGGCTTTGAACTGGACCTCACCCCGATGCCCTGCGGGCATCTGCCCCTCTCCCGGAGGAGAGGGGCTTTTGAGGCGGACCAACAGTAAGTTCCCCCTCTCTTCGGGAGAGGGGGCCAGGGGGTGAGGTCATAACGCAAGACACACAGGAGGGCCGTAAGGCCCCCTGAAGAAACAAGGGAGCCGCTAGGCTCTTGTGAAGGAACAGGGGAACCTAACGGTTCCCTTGAAGGAACGGGGGAGCCGCAAGGCCCCCTCGCCTGCCGGAGGGAAGATGGGGTAGAACATACCCCCCTTCTTCCGGCAACCGACGAGGGGAGTTTACCCTCCCCCTATCAAATGGCGCTTCCGACCGGCGGCCAGGAACCCACGTATGGGGGCCTGCTTCTGGGCCGGGCGCTGAAACCGGTGCGGGTCATGTCTCAGACCCGCTCCGAACGAATGCCATGCTTCCCGGCGGCCCGGGCAACCGAACCGCCGGGAAGCAAAAGCATTCAATCCCTAAGGAGGAACTCAATGTCTAAATTTTCTTCTCGGCTGTGGGTGGCCTTGGCGGCCGCTGGCTTGATCGCTCCGATCCTGCCCAGCACTGCCTCTGCCGTCCCTACCTTCGCCCGCCAAACGGGCTATCCTTGCGAAGTGTGCCACTTCCAATTCATTCCTAAACTGTCCAGCCAAGGCCGGAAATTCAAACTGGGCGGCTTTACCGAAATCTCTCCCGACCGCAAGCTGATTGAAGCCGACGGTCTGAGCCTGCCGGAAATGCCCGGTCTGTCTGCCGTGGTGAAATTCCGCCAACTGGCCACTAAGAGCACTAACCCGGCTGGTGGTCCTACCGTCACCGAGTATGAAGCCGGTTTCTACGACGAAGCCGCTCTGTGGCTGGGTGGCCGCGTGGGCTCCAACGTGGGTGCCGCTTGGGAATGGCCGGGACCTGCCGTGTCTGGCAAGTTCGTGCTCTTGTTCGCCAACGGCGATGACGCCAAAGCCGGTGTGGTGCTGTTCACCACCGACGCCCTGGGCCCCTTCTGGGGGATGGAGTTCTACAACACCGGGTTGGTGTCTAACCACCGGCCGTTTGAAGGCCGCAGTTCTACCCCCACCGTGGCTACGGCTGTGGGTCGTGGTGCCGCCACTGGTATGACCTTCTTCTACGGTACCGACAGCTTCAACGCCCAGTTGGGTCTGTTCGCTCCCGTGACTGCTACTGCGGGTGAGGTTGACCTCGCTAACATCGGCGGGAAAGATTTCAGTGGTGCTCTTTCTCTTGCAGGTTTTGTTGGTGGTGTAGCACCGGCCAACGTGGCGTTGCCCCCCACCAACCTCAGTGTGCGGGCCAACTATGCTGTGATGGAAGGAATGGCCGTTGGTTTCTACATGCTGACCGGCAAATCCAAGTCGGCTGATGGCGGCTTGGTTCTCCTCACCGATGCCACCGGCTTCGACGTGGACTACCAATCTGGCCCGATGGAAATTACCTTCAACTTCATCGCCAACATGGGAACCAAGGGTACCACGGTAGCCAACGCTTCGGGTGCTACGACCGTTGCCATTGACCCGGTAACCGGAACGCTTGCTGCGGGTGGTGCCGTTGATCCTCTGTTTTCGGCTGATCCCAAAAGCGGTATGTCTTTGGCGGCCATTTACACCGTCATGCCTCACCTGAACGCCAAGTTTGGCTATGCCAGCACCTCGACCAAGCCTGCGGCTGGTGGTGTCAAAAAAGATACCACTGCCGTGTCTGGCGGGTTGAACTACGGCATCGCTCAGAACGTGGATCTGTCTCTGGAAAACCACAGCGTCTCCAACAAAGATGCTAATGGAGGTAAAAGCTCCTCGTCCCAGATTATTATTCTGCTGGAAACCGCCTGGTAACCCTGGCTGGTTGACGGTTGTTTGATTGAAGAAGCCGGTGTCGAAAGACACCGGCTTTTTTTTGTTTGAAAAACAGCACCCCTCCCAACAGCACCCCTCCCTGGCACCTTCGGTGCCCGTCCCTCCCCATCGGAGAGGGACAATACTCGAATCCATCGGCTTATCTCTTCATTCGTTCGGTTGGTAAAAACTGGAAGGAAGCAAGCGCATAACTTCCCGGCTTCGATATATTTCCCCTCCACGAAGGGGAGGGGATGCCCCCGCAAGGGGGCAGGGGAGGGGTGCTGTTGCTATTCCCGTAAAGCACCCCTCCCAACAGCACCCCTCCCTGGCACCTTCGGTGCCCGTCCCTCCCCATCGGAGAGGGACAATACTCGAATCCATCGGCTTATCTCTTCATTCGTTCGGTTGGTAAAAACTGGAAGGAAGCAAGCGCATAACTTCCCGGCTTCGATATATTTCCCCTCCACGAAGGGGAGGGGATGCCCCCGCAAGGGGGCAGGGGAGGGGTGTTGTTGCTATTCCCGTAAAGCACCCCTCCCAACAGCACCCCTCCCAACAGCACCCCTCCCTGCCGCCTTTCAGGCGGCTGTCCCTCCCCATCGGAGAGGGACAATACGGCTTAGGCCGAGGGGTGGAGAATAGAATCTGTTCGGGAAACATTGACTGGACGGAAGGAAACAAAAACCATAGCACCCCTCCCAAAAGCACCCCCCCAACAGCACCCCTCCCTGCCGCCTTTCAGGCGGCTGTCCCTCCCCATCGGAGAGGGACAATACTCGAATCCATCGGCTTATCTCTTCATTCGTTCGGTTGGTAAAAACTGGAAGGAAGCAAGCGCATAACTTCCCGGCTTCGATATATTTCCCCTCCACGAAGGGGAGGGGATGCCCCCGCAAGGGGGCAGGGGAGGGGTGTTTTGGGGATGAAAACATGGTATGGGATTAAATTATGGTCAAAGAACTCTTTCACACCACCACTCCAAAGCGCTGGCGGAAAGTCAAACCCGCTGTTTTAGAGATGCGTGGGAACCCCACAAATTCCGAACGGATTTTATGGCAATCCCTTCGTAGAGAGGCATTGGGGGTCCACTTTCGCCGTCAACACCCCATAGATTGCTGGATCGTGGATTTTGTTTGCCTGGAAAAAAGATTGGTGGTGGAGGTGGATGGTGGGATTCATGGGAACCAAGTTGAACGTGATGAGGGAAGAGAGGGGCATTTGAAAGAACTGGGCTACCGAGTGATACGGTTTACCAATGAAGACGTGACTGAAAACCTTGAAATAGTGTTAAGACGAATAAGTAAAGCGCTGGAATCCGAATAGAGGCATCCCACCCGAAAAGCACCCCTCCCCTGCCTGCTTCGCAGGCATCCCCTCCCCTTCGTGGAGGGGAACAACTCGCATCCGAAAAATGATCGGCTTGCTTCCTTCCGGTTTCACTAACTGAACAAATGTAAAGAATAACCGGTGGCTTCGAGTATCGTCCCTCTCCGATGGGGAGGGACAGCCGCCTAAAAGGCGGCAGGGAGGGGTGCTTTACGGGAACAGCAACAGCACCCCTCCCCTGCCTGCTACGCAGGCATCCCCTCCCCTTCGTGGAGGGGAACAACTTGCATCCGAAAAGTGATCGGCTTGCTTCCTTCCGGTCTCACCCATCGCACGGATTCTATTCTCCACCCCTCGGCCTAAGCCGTATTGTCCCTCTCCGATGGGGAGGGACAGCCGCCTAAAAGGCGGCAGGGAGGGGTGCTTTACGGGAACAGCAACAGCACCCCTCCCCTGCCTGCTACGCAGGCATCCCCTCCCCTTCGTGGAGGGGAACAACTTGCATCCGAAAAGTGATCGGCTTGCTTCCTTCCGGTCTCACCCATCGCTCGGATTCTATTCTCCACCCCTCGGCCTAAGCCGTATTGTCCCTCTCCGATGGGGAGGGACAGCCGCCTAAAAGGCGGCAGGGAGGGGTGCTTGGGGGAGGGACAGCCGCCTGAAAGGCGGCAGGGAGGGGTGTTGTTGGGAAAGGTGGGCTAGAAATAAAACCGAATCCGGGCGGAGAGAACAGACGGCAGGGCGCCGAATTCAGATTGAGGCAGGGGTGTGGGGGCGGTGCTCAGCCCCTTCCCCGTGCCAGACATGACCACAATCAGGGCGTCGGCTTCATCGGAAATGGAATAGGTGAGGGCCAGTTGGCGCAGGGTGGACCATTCCACCCCCTGGGGGGTGTCTAGGGGGGCGGCCAGCAGCACCAGGGCCCCGGTGAGCAGGGGGTCCAATTTGCGTGACACGGTAACCCCGGCCACGTTTTGGGAAAGATGCTTCTGCAGGCCCGCCAGCACCGCCGGGCTAACCGCCACCAGGGGAAGCTGATCTTCCCGGACGGCCCCCAGGGTGTGGTGGTAAATCTCTACGGCCAGCAGCGTTTCGTTGGCAAACTGGTAATCGGCCCCCGCCACGGTGAAGGACCCGGGGGCGGGAGAGGCTGGGTCTTGGGGCTTGTGGGGGGCGAAGCGCAAGGTCTCTACCCGCACCCCCGCGCCAAACCAAGTGGACTCCAGGCTGCCCCCCAGGGCGTCCATGCCGGCGGCTTGGGCCGCCAGCAGGGTCATCTCCGACTCCTCCCCCACCTGCTGGCGAAAGTGCAGGGCTAGGTGATCGGATCGCTCCGGGTGGACGGAGGGGTGGGCCACCCAGGCGGCAGACAACTGAGACAAGCGCCCGGGGAACCAAGACAGCACCAGGGCGTCTACCCCCGGCTTGAAGGTGGTGTCCACCTCGGTGGGAGAGAAGGCCCCAAACACATCGGTGGGCTGCCAAAAGCGCCCCGCCCCCCAGGCGATGGGCTGGCGCCCCAACCGCACCTCCCAGTCTCCTTCCTCCCAGGTCAGTTTTAGGCGGTCTATCTCGGCGTAGGAGGAAACCGTTTGGGTGGTGGAGGAGTACAACGGCCAGCGCAGGCTTTGGGCGCGGAACAACCCGGCACCGGTTTGGGCCGACAGGTCCACCGCCGCCGGGTTGCCCAGGGGGTTGTCGGCCACGGCTGCCGTCAGGTGAGATTCCAGGTGCAGGCCCTTGGCCAAGTTCCATTCTCCCATCCAGCGCAGCCGCTGGGCGCCCCCCTGGTAGGCATCGGCATCGGGGGCCACATACCCCATTTGCCCAGGCCCAGCCATAAACGATTGGGTTTCTATCTGAAACAGCCCGGTCCAGCGGAAGAAGCGATCCTCCCCGTTCTCTTTGTCGGCGTTTTGTTCGTCTTCGGCGCCCCCCCCTGCCTCCTCTCCATGTTTGAATTCCACTTCTTCCCCCAAGGCGTCTTGAACCTTTGGGGGCGTTTGAGCAAGCGCCGGGGATGCCGCCACCACCAACAAGAAGCCCAAGCATAGTCCCAACGGAATCCGCTTCATGACGGGCCTCCTATTCTTGTTCACAGTTCCTGTTCACTGCGTGGTGTTCTTTCTCTACGATTTTCTCTTCTTCAGGTCTTCTGTTGCTACCTGTGTCCGATCAGCCTTCTTCAATTTTTCCATCGTGCAGCGAAATCACCCGGCTGGCCCGCTCCAGCACCCGCTGGTCGTGGGTAGAAAACAGAAAGGTCATCTTCTCCTCCCGGTTCAGCTCGTGCATCAAATCCAGCAGGTCAAACGCCGTGTGGGTGTCTAAGTTGGCGGTGGGCTCGTCGGCCAGCACCAGCCGGGGTTCCGCCGCCAGGGCCCGGGCCACCGCCACCCGCTGCTGTTGGCCGCCGCTCATGGCTTTGGGCCGGCGGTGGGCCAAATCCGCCAGTTCCACCCGTTCCAGATAGTGCATGGCCCGCTGTTCAATTTCTTTGGGGGGGCGGCCCTGGAGCACCATCACAAAGGCCACGTTTTCCAGCGCGGTTAACACCGGCACCAAATTATAGGCCTGAAACACAAACCCCACTTGGTGCAGCCGGAAGGCCGACAGCTTGGCGCCAGACAACTGGGTCAAGTCGGTGCCGTTCAGGCTCACCCGCCCAGAGGTGGGTTTGTCCAGGGCTCCAATCATGTTGAGCAGGGTGGTTTTCCCCGATCCAGAGGGCCCCACCAGGGCGGAGAATTCCCCCTCGGCCAGGGTTAAGTTCACTCCCCGCAGGGCTTCGACCATCACATCTCCCTGGCGGTAACGTTTGGTTACGCCTTCCATCACCACCAGGGGTTTGGTTCCCGCCATGGGTTGGGAAAAAGACTGGGCAGAGGCTTCGGTTGTTTGGGTGTTCATCAGGGTTTCTCCAATCAGGTTTGCAAGGCCTGCAGGGGGGTCACCCGCAGGGCGCGATAGGCCGGATACAAGCCAGACAACAACGTAATGCCTAAAATCAAACCGGTCAGCATGCCCACACGGGCCCCGGAAAGCTCGGAGTAGATCACCGAATCCATCACCGTGCCCGAGGTGGCCATGCCCCCGGGATACATGGCCGACATATCCAGCCCCCACAGGGCAAAATAGGCGTGAAGCCCCCCCCCCAGCACCCAGCCAATGGCCAGGGCGGTGAGCGACAACCAAAAGGTTTCCATCACCACCAGGGTAAACAGGGCCCAGGGGCTCATTCCCAGGGCTCTCAGCAGCCCAAACTCACGGGTGCGTTCCAGCACCCCCATCATGATGGTGTTCAAAATGCCAAAGGCCACCATGGTAAAAATAAACACCAAGGAAATGTAGTTCCCGATGTTATCGAAGGCCACAAAACTCACCAGTTGGGGCATCATCTCCTGCCAATCCAGCACCACCAATCCGGCGGGAAGGCTCAGGGCTTTCAGCCGGGCCTTCCACAGGCCCATGGCGGATTCGTCATCTAAAAACACCGCGACGCGGGTCACGGGCCGACCGGCCGGGTTGGCGCCTTCATCCACCAAAAAGGCCTGGGCCATGTCCAGGGATGAAATCATCACGAAGGAGTCATACTCCTCAATTCCCGTGCGGAACACCCCCCGCACCCGCACCAAGTGGGTGTTGGTTCCGCCCCCCTCGCTGCCCGCCATTAGCACAATTTTGCTGCCCGTCTTCACCTTTAGTTTCTCGGCCATGCGGGCCCCCACCACCACGCCTTGGGGGTCTCCCGTGGTCAGCCACTCACCCGTCACCAACCCCTTTTTCAATTGGTTTGTTTTGGGATCGGTTTCTGGCTGAATGCCTGTTAGGGCGGCCCCAATGGAATTGCCCGACGTGGAGGCCAGCACCTGCAGTTGAATGCGGGGGGCCACCCGCCCAGGAATCCCGGCCTGGAGCAGTTGTTGCTCCAGTTGTTTCCCCTGGGCAATGAACAGGTGGTTCATGGGTGCGTCTAAATACCCTTCCCGTTGAATGGTTAGGTGGCCATCGCCCATGTTCACCGCGTTGCGGATCATGTTGTTGTGGCCGCCATCACCTATGCCAATGAAAAACACGGTTAGGGCAAACCCCAGGGAAATTCCAGACAATGTGATGTAGGTTCGCCGCCGGTTGCGCCACAGGCTGCGCCAAGAAATTCGCACCAGGGATTTCCAGGGGGTTTTGCCGTCGGGGGTGTTCATAAGTGTTCTCCAAGGAGCAATCAACAAAGACCATCAGTTTGCGGATGAAACCGGCGCCAGACCGCCGATCAACCCGGTGTGATTCTCTTTTCCCAAGTTATCCATCGAACGCACCCGACCTATCGCCAGGGCAAGCAGAATGACAAACAAACCCGAAATGACAAACATAAATCCAATCCCACGACCCACCCCCGTTCCAATCACTTTCCCCACCGTTGCGGCCAGTGGTCCGCCTGGCATGAGCAACGGGTTGAATACTTTATCGGCTAAAAAGCCAGACAGGCTAAAAGCCAGCAACAAACCAAACTGAGAAATCATCCCCACCAGCGACCAAACTCGACCTTGTTTGTTGTTGTCAACGTTTCCACGGATCAAAACATCCAAACTCCCATTCACAAAGGGAAGGGTGAAAAAAAACAAAAACCCAGGGATCACAATCAGAACGAGGTTGTTGGTAACGCCGATGAGAGCGTAGAAAAGGCCGGTACAACCCAAGGAAACCGCAAGTACCTTCTTGGCGTGTTGATTTCTCCCCCACATTCCGATGACGGCCCCGCCCACCAGCATTCCCGCGGCGCTGATGGATGTGGCCATGCCCAGGGCTTGGGTATTGGTAAAGGCCAGAATCATGGGGCCAAACAAAGATTGCAAGAATCCCACATAAAAGTTAACCAGAGAAATAAGAACCAACAAAATGAGCAGCCCTCGATTTGACGCGATATAACGGAACCCGTCCCACAACTCTTTTCCCCAGTTTTGGTTGAACGCGTTTTTGGTTTGGCGTGAAGGCGTTTTACGCACAACCAACACGGCGCCAATGGCCGCTAAAAATGTGAGCATGTCAATGATGAGGATGGATTGAATGTCCATCACCCCTAGCAACGCAGCGGCCAACAGGGGAGAAATCAGAAATGGTGATGCCCCGGCCAGCTGCCGTAAACCGCTGGCTTTCATGAACAATTCTTCAGGCAGCATGTCGGTCACGGCCGCGTTATAAGCGGGCTGTTGAAGCGCCAAAAATACCGAGGATACCGACAACCCGATCATCAACTTCCAAATCTCTACGTTTCCTTCAGACATCATCAGCACCAACATTCCAATTCCAGATGCGGCCCCCAGGTCACCTACCATCATCATCGCCCTCCGGTTAAAGCGGTCGGCCAGAAGACCACCCAAGGGCTGCAATAGAAACAATGGCAAGAAGGTGCTCAACAAAATTAAAGAATAGACTGAGGCCGAATGCGTTTGCTGAAAGGCATAAGCCCCCAACACAAACGCAGACAAGCCGCTGCCGATGGCAGACACCCACTGCCCGGACCAGACCGTTAGAAAAATCGCAAAGGATTTATGGGTATCGGTTTCCATAGGTATCCACTCCACAAGGTTGATCGCTGTCCATCCAAAACATCTAGCCTCCCATCACTTCCACTGGTTGAAAGCGGATCAGCCGCCAGGCCGGAACCAGGGTGGCCAGGAGGGTAATGGCAAACAGGGCCGTCAAGGGGGTCAGCACCGAAAACAGCGTCATGTGACCGTACAGCACTGGCTCGAACACGATGCCCATGAAGTCCAAGCCATCTGGCAGGTAGGCGCTGAAATCCCAGCCGTAGGTTTCCAGCAGGTATCCCCAATACACTCCCAAGGCGGTGCCGGGCAAGGCCGCCCCCAGGGTGAGAAAAATGGACTCCAGAAACACCATGGCCACCAGCCATCCGCGGCCCATGCCCAGGGCCAGCAAAATACCGAATTCTTTTTTGCGCTCAAACACGCTCATCAGCAGGGTGTTCAGCAAGCCAATGCCCGCGATGCTGAAAAACAACAAAGACACAATGACCGTGATCGTCCCCGCCATGTTCACCGTTTGAGCCAAGGTGGGGTTGATGGTCTCCCACGACCGCACGGTGACTTGCCCCCCAAAGGGGGAAAGGGCGTGGGTGCCTGCCCATTGGTTGGCCTGCTGTTGAATCTGCCGCACCAGCGGGCCCGTGTGAGAGGAATCCGGGGTGGAAAAGACCAGTTCATGCACGCCGTCTTCCATGATCATCAATTCCTGGAAGGTCTCGATGGTCATCACCACCCCCATTCGGTCCAGAGTGATTTCAATGGGGCTGAGCACCCCGTTGACCCGATACAACCCTCGGCCAATGGAGCCGTCTAGGCTTTGGCTGACCAGGGTAATGGTGTCGCCCACCTGGGCGTGCAGGGTGCGGGCCAGTTGGTGGCCGATCAGCACGGGGTGCACGGGTATCCGGGGAGACACCGCCTCTGCCCCTGGCCGGGGGGGCACGGGTTTCGACAAATCAAACCCGCCGGATTTTAGCCGGCTGCCGATTTTGGTGACCCTGGCTTCTTCTTCTGGCGAAATGCCCCGCAGCATCACCCCGGTGGATAAACTGCCCAGAGAGCCCATGGCAAAGCCATAGGTCCGCGGGGCCAGGGCCACCCCTGGGGGCAAATGGTCCCGCACCTCTTTCACCAGCCCCTGGGGAATTTGAGCGTAGATGTCTTGGTCTTTCACATAACCTTCCCGGTGCAATTGAATATGCCCCAGCACCAGGTCGGTGGCGTAGCCCCGCATCTGCTTCATTTCCCCGGCAATAAACACCCCGTAAGCAATCATCATCGACAAGGCCATGCCGAAGGCGGCAATGGACAGCCCCGTGCGAAAGCGGTTGCGCCACAGGTTTCGCCAGGCGATAAACACCAGCATTCGGGCCCGGCTAGAATGGGTATGGTGGGGGGTCATGGGTTGTCTCCCTGGTTATCGGCCTCTAAGCCGCTTTTGCGAAAACATGTCTTCATCCACGCCTTGGTCGAATTCCATGGATTCATACACGATGGTGGTGGATTCTTGGGGCTTGTCGGCGGGAATCACCCGCTGGCGGGCGGGGATTTTTCTCCCCCCCACGTCTTTCACGTCGTCAAACATCATGCTGCGCGTCAGGTTCATCTCCTCGTCGTAATACAACGCCCGCAGGGGGTATAAGCCCGTGGCGTGAATTTCCATCACCACTTTTCCCCACACCACCGGGGCGTCGGGCTTGGGGGTCAGGGTCACCTCAATCGTGGGTACCCCGTTCCGGTCACCCTCAAAGGTAATGGCTCCGGTAAAGTCATCTTCCCAAGAGGAATCCCTCACCAAATCATCGTTGGTGAAGTGGCTGCCCATCCAACTGCTGCCCATCATGGAGGAAGGAATCTTGGTCACCTTGTCAATGTCGGGCAGATACATCCAGATGTTCTTCCCGCTTTTCAGGGTGGCGACCCCCCGGTCTTTCTTGGGGGCCAAAATTTTTACCAGCGATTGGTCCATGCCCCGGGACCACACCTCCATTTTCATGGTGCGGCTGTAACGTTCGGTTTTCACCGCCATGGTCATCACCCCATGGCTCGATTCGCTGCGGAACAGCCGGTCGATTTTATGCATCAAGGCCTTCACCCGTTCATTCTGCGAGGCCCCGCCCTCCGCGGCCCTAAGGGGCCGGTCTCCCGGAACTCCGGGGAACCCCAAGACCATCAGCATTCCCAGCACTCCCAGAACCATCAGGGCTTGCCGCTTGCGGCTTGTTTTTCGGTGTTGGCTCATGTTGTTCTCCCGCATTCAGGGTTCATTCGCGCCTATAGGGTTTCTTTTTCTGTGTTTATATTTTCTTTGGGCCAGCCCTTCCAAACGCCAGGCAGGCATACGCCCCGGGCCCACAGGTCAAACATGCCGTCCATCAGCAACGTTAGGGGGATCATCTCCGGTGAATACAGCCACAATCGAAAGGTGTCGTTCACCGCCCCATTCAGCAGCATGAAGGCAACCATGGGATGAATGTCTGGGTGAAACATCCCCATTTTTTGCCCCTGCACAAACACCTCCACCACCGTTTGTACCTGCCCCATGCCTTCTGTCATCATGGCCTGCAGGTAGGGCTCCACTTCCTCGGTGCGCTCCCATTTGGTGGCCAGCAAAATCAACGCGCGCCGGTATTCCGGGTCGTCGTGAATCATGCGTTGCACCCTCCGCAGGAACACCATGAACTTTTCCAGGGGGTTTTCCGTTCCGGCAAATACCTTTTCCATCAACGCTTGAGACTTGTCGTGGCAGGGCCGCAGCACCGCCATGAACAATTCCGGCTTGCCCTTGGGGAAGTGCCAATACACGGCCCCACGGGTGACCCCAGCGTCCGCCGCCACGTTTTGCAGATTGGTAGCCGAATAGCCTTTCTCCTCAAAAACTTTTCCCGCGGCCCGCACAATCTTTCGCCGGGTTTCCTCCGATTCCTCTTTGGTTTTTTTAACCATTCGAATTTTCAGCCTTTGTGGATGGAATGGTTTCCCAGCGTCTGAGTCCAACGATCTACGCTATGAACATACGTTCATGAATGTATGTTAAATCTTGGGGGGGCGATTGTCAAGCCAGCGGCTGCGCCGCCTGTCTTTTTACTCAAATCCAACGTCTATACTATTCACCCGTGAGGAAGGTGAAGCCGGAGGAAACAAGCGCGTACCTTGTCGGATGAGAGAGGTTTCCCCCCCACCCATGTGGTATCCTTGGGTCAGCAGAAACACTTCTGCGGGCAACCTGAATGGAGACTTTACGGTGATCTTCTGGCCGGAATGGTTGGGATGGGTCGTGGCGGGCTCCACGGTGGTGGGGCTGGGCCTGTGGCCGTCCATTTTGCTTTCTCACAAGCAGCCGGTGAGTGTGCTGGCTTGGCTGCTGGGGGTTACGTTTTTGCCGGTGGCGGGGCCGCTGGTGTATGCCTTGTTCGGCATCGACCGCATCAAACGGGGATTGGTGCGCCGCAAGGTGCGGGCGACCCGGGCCTTGCAGCCCGCCCTGCGGGGGTTGGGAGAGGGCTGGGGGTTGCCCCCCGACATCGAGAAGCGGATTGACCCCCCCTATCACGGGCTGATCCACCTGCAAGACCAAGTCAGCGACAGTTCCATCACCCTGGGCAACCGGGTAGACCTGCTGCCGGGGGCCCACGAAAAATTCGCCCGGCTGTTCGAAGATTTGGGCCGGGCCCGCCATCACATTCACCTGGAATATTACATTTTGGGCGAGGACGAAACCGGACGGGAGCTGGCCGCCCTGTTGCGCGGGGCCGCCGACCGGGGGGTGCGGGTAAGTCTGCTCTTGGACAGCCTGGGGTCTTTTGGGTTGTCGTCCGAGTTCCTCGATCAGATGCAGGGCGGCGGGGTGCGCATTGGCTGGTTTCACCCCCTAAACCCCCTGAAGCGCCGCTGGGAAATCAACCTGCGTAACCACCGCAAGATTGCCGTGATCGACGGTAAAATTGGCTATCTGGGGGGAATCAACCTGTCGGATGATTACCTGGGGAAGGGAGAGGGGTTTTCCCGCTGGGAGGACCTGGCCGTGCGCCTGGAGGGGCCGTCGGTGCATACCCTGCAGCGGATTTTTATTGAAGACTGGCAATTTACCACCGGAGAGCTGCTGGCGGACACGGCCTATTTCCCCCCACTCAAGCGCCAAGCCCTGGGCCCCAAAAACGATTGCGTGGTGCAGGTGGTGCCAAGCGGCCCCGACGAAGACCGGGGCACCCTAAGCCGCATTTTCTTTGCCGCCCTGGGGCAGGCCCGCCACAGGGCCTGGCTGGTGACCCCCTATTACCTGCCCACCGAGCCCTTCCAGGCGGCCCTGGAATCCGCCGCCTTGCGGGGGGTGGACGTGCGGGTGGTGATTCCCCGGCGCACCGACAGCCCGGTGGTGGACCTGGTGGGCCGCTCGTTTTTCGACCCGGCGCTGCGGGCGGGGGTACGGGTGATGCTCTATCAGCCGGGGATGCTCCATGCCAAGGGGATGCTGGTCGACGACAGTTGGGCAGCCATTGGCACGGGAAACATGGACACCCGCTCGCTGCGGCTGAACTTTGAGGCCGCCGCGTTGGTGGTGCACAAGCCCCTGGTCGCTCAACTGGCCGACAAGTTTCAGGAGTGGATGGCCCACACCAAAGATGCCCGCCTGGAAGACCGCCTGAACCGCTCCCTGATGACCCGCACCATGGAGGCCTTGCTGCGCCTGCTGGGGCCGCTGTTGTGAACACCGTGAGAGACAAAACTCGAATCCATTGGTGATTCGATTACAGGACCATTCCTCTCAGGGCCTCTTCCGGCGCTTGAGCCACCAGCCGAGCCAGCCAGGTTTTCAGTTCCGGCTCTCCCGCCAGCACCTCCGGACGGGCCAGCAGCCCCCGCAGCAACGCCAGGGTGCCGGGGATTTTTTCCAGCAGCAGGGGCTTGTGCTTCACATGGGCCAAATAGGCATAGGCCCCCAGGGCTTGCATCCGGCGAATCAGCACAAAATCCATCAAGCGCTGGCGGAAGGTGTCGCCCTGTTGGGGGGCGCCCTGGGTCGCCAGGGCCGCCAGGTACCGTTCCGTCAGGGTCTCCCGCCCGGCTTCGTCCAGGCCAGAGTCTGGGCTGAACAGCAGAGACACCAGGTCGTAGGCCAAGGGCCCCCAGCGGCCCGACTGGTAATCTATAAACACAGGCCCCCGGTCATCGCTGGGCCACATGATGTTGCGGGTTTGGAAATCCCGGTAACAGAAGTGGGTGGCATCTTCCGCCGCCACCCGGTCCACCAGGGCCGTCAGACCTGCGGTCACTTGGGGGGTGGGGGGCAGAAGGGGAAAGTACCGCCCGGCGTATTGGGCCAAGAAGTAATCCACATCGGCCTGAAAGCGGGCCCGGTCTAGCACCCGCCCCTGGTAAAACAGTCCTTCGTCCAGCCCCCGCCCCCCGGCCACCTGAATCACCGCCAGCCAATCCACCACCCGCTCCAGGGCAGCCAACACCCGCCCGGGGGTTTCTTCCTTCCGCCACAGGCGCAGCTGCTCTTGCAGGGTGTGGGCCCCCAGGTCTTCCATCAGGTACAAGCCCCGGACCGGGTCTTCTCCAAATAGTTTTGGAACGGGGATGCCCCGTGCGGCGAAATGCCGGGTAAACACCCAAAAAGCTTGGTTTTCCGCCGGGTCTTCTCCCCACACCCCCACCAGGGGCTGGCCAGCGGGAAACCGGTAAAAATGGCGGTCCGATCCGCCCCCCTTCATTTTCTCTAACTGCTCTGGTTTCACTGGTTGGCCCCCCAGCCGCTCCGCCGCCAAGCGGCACAGGTCGGCCCGGGGATCGTAGGCAGGGTGCGTCATGGGGCTTTCGTACCTTATGAAGATATAGAGAATAGAAGGGAGACGTGAAGGAAGAGATGGCTCGCTGGACACGATTGTAATGGGGGCCGGGCCCCAGGGCAACAGGGGGCCGGGCCCCAGGGCAACAGGGGGCCGGGCCCCAGGGCAACAGGGGGGGTAACATACACATAAAGCCCTTCGAGCGGCTCCCCAAACACCACGCCATGTGATAATAAAATAAAGGGTTGGCATAGATTGGCCGGAATCCCTTTACTCGAATCCATCGGTATTCGATTCCTCCGTTCGGGTGAAGGAGAAGGAAGCAAGCGGATAACTTTCCGGCTTCACGCTGTTCCCAGAAGCACCCCCGCCCGCTTCGCGGGCTGCCCCTCCCCTTCGTGGAGGGACAAGACTCGACGCCATCGGCTAGTCTGTTCAACCGTTCAGTTGGTGAAGCCGAAAGGAAGTCAGCGCATTACCCAACGGATGCCCGCAGGGCAGCGATGGTGAGAGTGCTGTCTTAGCAATCAAAACCAAACATTGGAACGAACTCAACAGACCGGGACATGAGCACATCTCTGGAATTATCCGTGATCTATCATGACGGCCACCGCCCGGAGGGGCGAGAGGCCCGGGTGCGCCTGACCACCCCCCGCGGACCGTTTTTGCTGATGCTGCCAGAGGAAACCCCCCGGCTGGAGAAACGGGAGCGCTGGGAATCTTTCACCAGTTACGCCCCGGAAGACCAGGGTCGTTGGATATTGGTGAGCCGAAACCTGCCCCAACAGCGAATCACGTTTGTAGAACCCGTGCCCCCCGATTTCACGGGCGCCAAGGACCAAAGCTTGGGCAAAAGCCTAGCCCGGCGGTTGCTGTCCATCCCCCGCACCACATTGGGGTGGCTTACTTGGGGGTCTGGGCTGGCCCTTACCGCTGGGGCCTTGATGTTTTTTGGCATGCCAGCCCTGGCGGTGGTCACGGCCTGGGTGATTCCCCAGTCGTGGGAGGAAAAACTTGGCGAGCGGGTGTGGACGGAAATGGAGAATCTTCCCGGCTTCAAGGCCCTGCCCCAAACCCCCGCCCAGCAGGCGCTGTGGGCCCAGGTGGAACAGCGGTTGTCTCGGCACTTGGCCGATGGCCGCCGGGTGCGGATTACGGTCGTGGAGTCGCCCATCATGAACGCCATGGCCCTTCCGGGGGGGCGCATGGTGGTGTTCAAAGGCATGTTAGACAAACTGGAAACCCCCGACCAATTGGCGGCCCTGCTGGGCCACGAGTTGGGGCATGTGGTGCACCGTCACTCTATGCGGGGATTGATCCACGCCAAGGCGCTAGAGGTGGGCCTGTCTTTGGCCACGGGGGGCGATCGTTCCCTGGCGGGGATGATGGAATCCTTGGGGCAGTCGCTGGCGGTCATGAAATTCAGCCGCGACCAAGAGTCGGACGCCGACAAATACGCCTTGGAATTTTTGCGGGAAGAGAACCTGCCCGACCGCGCCGCCCTGGAACTGCTGACCCTGCTTCACAAAGAAAATCCAGAAACGGGCGTGGCTATTCCCACCCTGCTGCAAACCCACCCCGGAACCCTGGAACGCATTCAAACCGTGGGGGGCGCCCTGGGGCCAACGCTTGCGACGGGTCACTTTCTTTCCCCGGAAAATTGGCGTATTTTGAAAGGGCGTGTATCGATGGCCAAGCCTTCCGACAAACCTTCCACCCCGCGACTGCCATGACCCCCCGTTTCCCCGCAGAACTGGGAATGGGTCGGTCTATCGTGATGGAGCGACGAGGTTAGAGGGATAGAAGTATAGAGACCACGGCATCACCCAGT
Organism: Deltaproteobacteria bacterium; assembly: GCA_029858505.1. Lineage (GTDB taxonomy): Bacteria > SAR324 > SAR324 > SAR324 > JACQKK01 > JAOUEW01. The sequence continues at coordinate 31,493 of JAOUEW010000009.1, read as the reverse complement.
TTTTTTTCGTGAATGGGGGGCAGGGGGATGGGAAAAAAAGGTTTTGCAGAGGTCTCGTATAGGTTAGGAATAGTAGATGTAGGCGTGTTTGAAGGAAATGGGCGGGCGATACAGGGGATGCCGCGGGGCAGGGGAAACAATTCGTAACCATTTGTGTATCCGTTGATCTGTTTATCCGCTCTTCCAAAGGGAAACTCCATGACCACTTTGAATCCCCTCCGGGTTTTGTTGCTGTCTCTGGGCGTGTTTGTGTTGTACTCCATCAACTTTCTGCGATTAGATATTTCCAGCCCCTTCCACGGGAATTCGTTTGAGTTGATCAGCGGAGCCCTGATGCAGGGAATTGCCCTGGGGTTTCTGGTTTCCGCCTCGCGCTGGAGCGGCCAGGTGCTTACCACCACCGTGTTCGTGGTGCATTTCACCGCATCTATGCTGCTGGTGTATCTCGACAGTTGGAACATTTTGGTGGAACTCACCGGGAACATGACCCACTCGGAGTTGTATGACTTGGTGACCAATGGGTTCATCCAGTCTCTGCTAACGGCCCCCCTGGCCACCCTGGCGTTTGGCAAATACCGGAAAGGCCGGGAACCCGCCGATAAAAACATCCGGGCCATGCTGCCCGCCAAGCAATGGGCCCTCAAGTTTCCGGCCCTGGTGGCGGCCTATCCGGCCCTGCACGTGCTGGCAGGGGCGTTGGTTTTTATCCCTCTGGCGGGTCCGGCGCTGGAACATTACACCGGCGGGTTGGACCTGTCCGACGTCAACCTAGCGTTGCAACTGGTGGGGGGTATTCTGTGGGCCATGATCAGCCTGCCCATCATTCGCATGGCGGGGGGTGGGTTTCTGCAAATCGCCCTGTCGGTGATACTGCCCTTCGCCCTGCTGCCGGCCTCGCTGGTGGTTGCAGGTGTTCTTCCCCTGCCTTCGGCCATCCGCTGGGCCTATGCCGCCGAAATTTTGGTGTCGATGGGGTTGTTTGGCCTGCTGGCGGCCCTGTGGGTGCATCGGCCCCACCGCTCTCTGCTTGATACTTTCCGCCCGTAAAGTTTTAAATTTCCTCTAAGTAATCTTCTTCCTGGGGGGTGAGGAAGCGCGGAGGCGCGGCGGCAGGGGGAACTGGGGAAACGGGCGCCGTGGCTGGGCCAGGGGTCTCTAGGGTTGGCGGCTGGGTGGGGGGCACAGACGGCATAGCGGGCTCTGGCTGTTGGGCCGCCACGGGTTTTTGCTCTGCTTCTTGGGCCGGTTTCTGGGAGGACTTCACGGTTTTCCCCCGGGCTTTCCCGTTGGCCTTCCCCTTGATCTTCTCGGTATTCTCCAGGGTTTTTTCTAAGGATTTTTCATCTTTCCCGCTGGGTTCTCTCGTGGGTTCTCTCGTGGGTTCAAGGGATGAATCGGTCGGCTGGTTGGAAGCCACGGGCTTTTCTTCTCTCACTGGGGCAATCCCCATGGCCACCCAACCTTTCTCCGGCGGAATCTTTGAGGGAAAGCGGGGAGGCACCTCGCCGGGGTGGTAGCGATCCAGCAAAAACGACAGGCCAGATTTTTCTCGCCAATCCAGAACCTTGATGCGAAGGGGTACCATGAGAACACCCCCGCCTTTAGACGGCCCCGCCCATGGCACCCGCTCCCAATATCCATACTCCACCCTGAATCGCAGTTGCCCCCCCTCCCATTTTTCCCACTTGGTGGGCCACCCCTTGGGCCCCAGGGTGAAACGATATTCCGCCGAGCCCGCCTGAAATCCCGCCTCGGCCCCCTTGGCCGTGGGGGTGACCCATCCCTTGCCCTGCCGAAACACCCCTTGAGGAACCCGCCCCGTTAAGGCCATGCGGAATTCCATGGGAGAAAGGTCGGCCCCCAGCACAGCACCCCGCTGGGCGGGGGTGTTGGGACCCTTAAAAAACGCTCGTTCTCGGTAATCCAACAGAATCAGCTTCTCCGGGCTGAACCACATTTCCGCCGCCGTGGTTCCCACCACCGGGGTTTCCATGCGGATCATCCCTTGATTTTTGCTGTCCATCCCCAACGACATGCGCAGACCCTCGCGCTTGCCCCGGTACACCCAGCGAATGCCGCCGGAAGCCTGGAAGGGAAACGGGCGGGCCTCCACAAAGGCTGGAGACTGGGGCGACAGGGGGTTCTCAGAAACCTGGGGGGGGATATAGGCGGCGTCCTCGGCGCAGCCAGCGGCCAACGCCAGAGCAAACAATAAAGCGACCCCTTGGAATGAATAGAAACGCATGGGCCTTGTAGAACGCTCGATGACATCAAGGGCCATCGGAAGCCTGGGAATGAAGAATATATTATGGCTTAAAAATTTCATCTAAATAGAATACATGATTTCGGACATATTCGGGGTTAAGATGCCCGGAATCATAATACATGGGAATCCCCTGGGGGGTATAGGATGGGCAGAAGGTCTCATCGCACACATAATTCATGGGCTCAATCAATGGTACGCCCGCTTCTGCCGCGGACTCTCGAATGTTTTGTATGACCTGGCTAAAACGGGCCTCTTGCTCCTGCCGAGGAGTACCACCCGCGGGGATCAGAGAAAATTCCCCCAAACCAAGCGTGGATCGTTTTAAGTTATACAATGGCTCCAATTGTTTACCCAGGGGAATGCTGGATACCAGGTAGACTTGCTTCCCCATCTGGCGCAGGGTTTTTAGCATGTTCACCAAAGCCTTCATGGTGTTTTGGTGATTTTCAGAACCTTGGTTGAGCGCCCAGGTATGACGCCCGACGGTAAACTCTGTGCGGGGCTGACGCTCTAAAGAGAAAAACCAACTGGCCGCGAATACTACGGTGGTCACTTGAGGGTCCCGGGCATAGCGGAAAATGTCTTCACCAAAGCCATGACAATGACTGGACGGCTTGAGCCAATCCTGGGGAACGGGCAAACATCCGGGAAGAGTCAAAAACACCACCGGTCGAGAATGGCCCCCCTGGCGGTAGAGTTGGTCCACCCGGTGGTAATACATCACCATATTGCTGTCTCCGGCCATCACAATCACATTTTTCTGGCCACTTCCCAGCCGGTAGTACGTTCGTCCGCCATAAGTAAACGTAGGCACGGCAGAGGAATACCCTAGCGTTTCCTTTAACGGCCAAAGAGGTGGGTTGTGATATGGAGAAAGTTTTCTATCCTGCATCATCACCCCCATCCCGCACATCATGGCAATTCCTGCCGTGGCATAGACCGCGGCGTTTTTGGGCGCAACCCGCAAACGCACGGGGATTTCCACCAGATGGTAAGTCAGAATGGCCAGCAAGAAAGCGGTGGCCACCAACGCCAATCGGGTCAGCACGTCAAGATCGGGGTGAATATATTTGGCAAAAGACAACAATGGCCAATGCCACAAATACAATGGGTAGCTGATCAGCCCAACATACACAAAAACCGGGTGGGCCAAGAGGCTCCGGTTGATCCAGCTTCCTTCCCCCGCCAAAATGATCATAAAGGCCCCCAGCACGGGCAGCAGGGCCCACCAGCCCGGAAAGGCACTGTTTGGCGCGATGGCAACAAACCCAATGAGTAGCAATCCCATCCCACCCCAAGCCACCCCATTGGCAGCCAACTTTCCCCCTCCTGGTCGTTGCCCATGGATGAGCTTCCAAAAACTTTGTGGGGCTTGGTGAAGGGTCATGTAGGCCAGCAGACTTCCCGCCATCAATTCCCAAAACCGGGTGAAGGGAGAATAGAACACCTCCTCCGGCCTAGAGGAAACAAACAAAATATTCAGCACAAAGGAACTGATAAACACCGGAAGGACAATCCACAAAAAATTGTGAGATCGCTTCCAAAACAACGCAATCATCACCGGCCATAGCAGGTAATACTGTTCCTCTACCCCTAACGACCACAGATGCAGCAGGGGCTTTAATTCCGAGTCGGTGTCCCAATATCCTGCATCACGCAAAAAGTGAAAATTCGAGATGAACAATGTTCCAGCAAAAATCTGCTTACCGATATTTACAAATTCCTCTTTCACCAGAATCCACCAGCCAGCAGCCAGAGAGAACGCCAGCACCAGGACCAGGGCTGGAAATATCCGCCGGGCCCGCCGAATGTAAAAATCGAGATAGCTGAAATTCCCGGCTTCGTGGCTTTTGAACAAGATGGTGGAGATGAGGAAGCCGGAGATCACGAAGAATACGTCTACCCCAACAAACCCCCCTGGCAAGAAGCTGGGGAACGCATGAAAAGCCACCACCGATAGAATAGCCAAGGCCCTCAGGCCATCAATGTCAGGGCGATAATCGGGGTGAGCGTTCGGCTTCATTTTTTTTCTCTCAAGAGGGGGAAAAAAATGACTCGGATTCTGACTAGATTTCAGGTTTAGGCGTGGGTTGGTTAGAACGGGGCATAAAGCAAACAGGTGCCCGGTGAAACCGGGCACCTGTTAAGCCAACTCTCCCGTTTTAGCCAGAAGAACCGTTTAGTGATGGGAGTCTTCCATGGGGGGATTGGGCATTTTCTTTTCCCACCACAAAAACACGCCGAAATAGGCCGCGGAAAACAACAGGAAAATCGCCACTACGCCAAGTTCAAACATGGGCACCCTGGGGTTTGAAGAGAATGAAGTGATACAAAATTGACCTAGCCACCATACCCCATGGGCGAAAAGAGTCAAGAGGGCCTCCCTTTTTGGTCAAGGGCAGGTCACAATTGGGGAAGAACCCTTGGGACAGGGGATATCCTATTTTCTGTCCCGTTCCCTTCGTCAATAGGACTATTCCATGCGTATCAATGTGTTAGTTGCTCGTGCCTCACTGCTGATCCTGACTGGGCTGGCCCTGGGGGCCCTGGTTGTCTCGGCTAAAACGCCTGCCCCAGCCAAATCTTCCGCACCCGCCAAATCTCTCGCCCCAGCCTTGGGGGACCCAGAGCGGGGCCGCCAGGCCTACTTAGAGACCTGCCGCTTTTGCCATGGGGTGAACCCCATTGAGGGAGGCACCATCGCCCCGCCCATTGGGGGATCCTCCCTGGCCCTGATTCAGGCCCGGGTGATGGAGGGCGGCTACCCCCCCGGCTACAAACCCAAGCGGGCGACCCGCAACATGCCCACCTTTCCCCATCTGAAGGACGATTTGCCCCACATCGCGGCCTATTTGGCTCAGACCAAATAGCTCCAATGTGTCTGGGGGGAGGGAGCCACAGAAAGTCCCCAAGATTTCTCAAGTGTCAGGGGCGGAAAACTTGGTCAACTGGGGGAATCTTCCAGCAACTGCGCCTTGACAATCTCTCCTACCGGCCCCATAAATAGAAGATATGTTTTTTTCGTGTTGGCCCCATTCCCCGATAGCTCAGCCGGTAGAGCGGGTGACTGTTAATCACTAGGTCGCAAGTTCGAGTCTTGCTCGGGGAGCTCTTCGCCATCCATCCCAAGGGAAACGACCGTTGGTCGTTTCCCTTGGTTTTGGGCCCGTCTATATACCGCAGACTTTCTTCATCCCCCCATCCTTCGTTTCCCCGTTTTGTTCTTGTATGTTGTTTCCGGCGCAGATTTGCTCTGTGCCAAGACCCACATCAATTGACGGGCGGCCAGGAAGCGGACCTATGGGCTACACATGTGCGTTGTCAGTTCGCTGCACGATGGCATGAGTTTGGTGGCCAAAGAATACATTTCGGCCAGCCGAGGAAAAGACGGCATGGTGGTGTTGTCCGAGTTCGCTGGCGCAGCAAAAGAGTTAACCGATGCCCTGATTGTCAATCCCTACGACAACGAAGCCTTTGCCCATGCCATTCATTTGGCCTTGACCATGCCGCCAGAAGAACGAAAGCAAAGAATGGCGCGGATGCATCAAATCATCGAAGAGAATAACGTGTATCGATGGGCGGGAGATTTCCTGGCGGAAATTTCCCGGGGGAAAGGTACGTAGGGATCATGCCCGAATCCTATCCCTGGATTTCTGAAAAATTCTTCAGCAGGCGCAGCCCTGGGTTTTGGCTTTTTTCCGGGTGAAACTGCACCCCCCACACGTTGCCCCGGCGGACGATGGCGGGGAAGGGAATGCCGTAGTGGGTTTCTCCCAGCAGGCAGGCCGGGTCGGCCAACACCCCGTGATAGGAATGCACGAAGTAAAAATGGCTGCCATCGGCAATGCCCGCCAGCAGGGGGTCTTCCTGGCGGAAAGCCACGGCGTTCCAGCCAATGTGCGGAATTTTGAGCCCGTGGCTAAACCTCACCACCCGCCCCGGCACCAGCCCCAGCCCGCGGTGCAGGCCGTCTTCCTCGCTTTGGTCGAACAGCAGCTGCATGCCCACGCACACCCCCAAAAAGGGCACCCCCGCCCCCACCCGCTCCAACACGGCGGCTTCCAATTCGGCTTGGCGCAGGTGGTCAACGGCCGGGGCAAAGGCCCCCACCCCAGGCAGAATGATGCGGGCGTAGCCCCGCAGTTCCTCTGGGCGGCGGACGATGGTGTTGGGGATGTTCTGGGCGTCTAGGGCGTTCTTCAAGTTGCCCAGATTTCCCACGTTGTAATCAATGATGGCGGTGGGCACGGGTTATAACTTCCCCTTGGTGCTGGCCACCCCTTGGCGGCGGGGTTCGGGGCGGGCGGCGTCGTCTAGGGCGCGGCCCAGGGCTTTGAACAACCCCTCGGCCTTGTGGTGGTCGTTCTCCCCGGCCAGCAGGGCCATGTGCAGGGTTAGCCCCCCGGCCATGGCCAGGGATTTGAAGAAATGGGGAATCATCTGGGTGTCCATGCCGCCCAGGTTGGGCTGGGTGAAGGCTCCCTCAAAGTGAAACTCAGGGCGGCCAGAGATATCCACCACGGCCCGGGCCAGGGTTTCGTCCATGGGGTAATAGGCGTGGGCAAACCGGCGAATGCCAGCACGGGTGCCCAGGGCTTGAGAAAACGCCCGCCCCAGGGCAATGCCCACGTCTTCCACGGTGTGGTGGCTGTCCACCTCCAGGTCGCCCTTGCAGGTCAGTTCCAGGTCAAAGCAGCCATGGAAGGCCAGTTGGGCCAGCATGTGGTCGAAGAACGGAATACCCGTGGAGATGGTGTGGGCCCCCTCGCCGTCCAGGTTTAGTTTCAGTTTGGTGTGGGTTTCCCGGGTCTGGTATTCCAGTTGGGTTTTCCGCTCGGCCATACGGGTTCCTGGCAAAATGTTTAAAAAAACGGGTGGGGTTTAGAAAATATCTTGAGACCTTGGCGTAACCTATTTTTTCCCATCCCCCTGCCTATTCCCCCCAAAGGCCGTTGGCCCTGACATCACCACCGGCAAAACACGGGTTATGCAGAGGTTTCATCTATCCAGCCTCAAGCACCCCATTTACTGTTTCAACGTGCCCAGGCGCACCCGAATGGCGGCGGCATGGGCGGCCAATTCCTCCCGGTCGGCGAACCGGGCAATGGCCTCTCCTTCTTTTTGCAACCGTTGGGCCGAATACATCAGCACCGACGACTTTTTGGTGAAATCCTGCACCGACAAGGGGGAAGAAAACCGGGCCGTTCCCCCGGTGGGGAGGGTATGGTTGGGCCCGGCGAAGTAATCTCCCACCGGTTCGGGGGTGTTGGCCCCCAAAAACACCGCCCCAGCGTGGCGGATGCGGGGCAGCAGGGCCATGGGGTCGGCGGTCATGATTTCCAGGTGTTCCGGCGCAATCTGGTTGGCGGCTTCTATGGCCGCTTCCAGGGTGTTGACCACCACAATGCCCGAGCCCCCCTTCAGGGCAGACTCGATGATCTCCCGCCGGGGCAGCCCCGGCACGATTTCTTCCAGGTGTTTTTTTACCCGTTGGGCTTCTTCTCGGCTGGTGGTCACCAGGACCGCCCGGGCTTCGGGGTCGTGCTCCGCTTGAGAGAGCAAGTCCCGGGCCAAATACTCTACCTTGCCCGTGCCGTCGGAGAGAATCAGAATTTCGCTGGGCCCCGCCACCGAGTCAATCCCCACCCGCCCGAACACCTGGCGCTTGGCCTCGGCCACGTAGGCGTTGCCTGGGCCGGTGATTTTATCCACCGGGCGGATGGTTTGGGTGCCATAGGCCAGGGCCCCCACCGCCTGGGCACCGCCCATGGCATACATTTCTTCCACTTCCAGCAGGGCGGCGCAGGCCAACACGTCGCGGTGGGGCAGGCCGTTGGGGCCAGGGGGGCTAACCACCACAATTTCGGGCACCCCCGCCACTCGGGCTGGCACCACGTTCATGATGAGCGATGAGGGGTACACCGCCCGCCCACCGGGGATGTACACCCCCGCCCGCTGGATGGGGGTTACCTTCCAGCCCAGCAGGGTGCCGTCTTGAAAGAACTCCAGGGAACTGTCTTCTTTCTGGCGCTGGTGAAAGACCTCCACGTTGTGCATGGCCTGAATCCAGATGTCCCGCATGGCGGGGTCCACCTCGGCCGAGGCTTGCTCCATGGCCTCCCTGGGCACCCGTAGGGTGTCTGGCCGCACCTTGTCGAACCGTTCGGTGTAGGCCAGCAGGGCAGGGTCGCCCTGGGCCCGCACGGTTTCTAAAATCTCCCGCACGGTGGTTTCCACTCCGGCGGGGCCCGCTTGGGTCTGGCGGGCCAGGTGGGTCTGGTAGGCATTCAAGGAATCAAAAATCGAGATCATGAGACGAGCTTAGAATGGGAGTGTGAGCACCGGGGTGACGTGGCTTTATCCAGAAAACCCATCATAACCGGGTTTATACCCTGGGAGCAAAAAATGGGGGGCCTGGGGGGCGAATCCCCCAAAAAAATACCCCTCCCCGATGAATGCATGGGGAGGGGTGCTGGTGTTTGCAAACAACCGTGGGATTCAGCCCTACATGCTGGCTCTATTTACTGGCTTTACTTGCCAGCCTTTTCCCAAATGATGACCACCCGACGGTTGTCTTCAGGGGCAGCGCCTTTGGAACAGGGCTTGGATTTTCCAAAGGATTTCACGGTGATTTTGGAGGCGTCCACCCCGCCATCTTGCAGCACTTGGCTCACCGCCTGGGCCCGGCGTTTGCCCAGAGCCTTGTTGTAGCTGTCTGAACCTTCCTTGGAGGCATGGCCATTCACCCGCAGGGTGTAGCCAGGTTTGGCTTTCACCGCCGCCGCAACCATTTTAATGTCGCCCAGAAATTCTCCCCTCACGTCGGAACTGTTCAGATCGAAGAACACAACGATGCTGTTGCCCTGGCCTTCGACTTTGCACTTGGCCTGATTGGCAGGGAATTCGGCTTGGTTGGGTTTAGAGGCCGGGGCTTCGGCCTGGGCCGGTTTGGGTTCCACGGGCTTGGGCTTGTCACCAGAGCAGCCGGTGAACAGAGCAAACACCCCCAGCCCCAAGAACAACACAATAGACTTACGAGAAACGGCGATACGGGCGGTTTGATGGGTATTATGGATGGCGTGATTTTTCATCGAAACCTCCTTGTGAAAAGTGAACAGAAACCAACGGGGGAGCACCTCCCCCAATGAACAATCGAACGAAAAAAGAAACCCGTTGTCTCCAGCCTGAGGAAAAAGCACACCCTTTGGCCGTGAAACAGGTAAAACGCAGCAGATTGAGCCGGTTTGCTCCGCGAACGGGATGCTTTAGGAGGCCCCAAAGAACCCGTTCAGACCGGGAGCGATTTGTGTTTCTTCCTCGGGTGAGGGAGAAACGGGGAAGACAGGGTAAAGAAGTCTAGTGTATAGAGGAACAGCCATACTCAAGGTAAAATGTATTTGCCGTACCTCGGTCACACTCCCCACGACATTAAGAGGACGTCAAATCAAATCCGGTTCAACCGGTCTGATTTATTTCACCATGCTTTTATTTTACCATAGGTTTCCCCAAACCCCAAACTCACCCTCAACCCAATACTCCCAGAACCCCCAGGAAACCCATGAATCTGTTGGTGTGGAACGATGGAGCCCCAAGCGGTGAAGACAACATGGCCCGGGACGCCTGGCTGCTGGCCGAAGCGGAACGGCTGGGCCGCCCCCTGCTGCGGTTGTATGGTTGGGAGCGCCCCACCCTGTCGCTGGGCCGGGCCCAACGGCTGGAGCGGGAGTTGAACCTGGAGGTGCTGGCCCAAGACCACATTCCGTTGGTGCGGCGGATGACCGGCGGTCGGGCGGTGCTGCACGGGCATGACATCACCTATGCCCTGGCGGCCCCTGAAGGGACCTATGGCGGGCTGATGGATTGCTACCGGTTGACGGCGGGGGCCCTGCTGGCCTGGCTGAAAGCCCTGGGCGTTCCGGCCAGTTCTCAGCCCTTTACCCGGGCGGAGCAAACCGGCGGGGCCAACGCCAACTGCTTCGCCGCGCCTTCGGCCTGTGAAATTGTGGTGCATGGAAAAAAGCTGGCGGGTTCCGCCCAGCGCCGACGGGCCGGAGCTTGGCTGCAGCACGGCTCTATTCCCTTGCGGGTCAACACCAGCCAAATGGCGGCCCTGTTTACCGGAGAGACCCCCGCCTCAATCCAGGCGGCCATGGCCAGCCTGGAGGAATTGGGGTTGACGGACAGGTTCTCCACAGAAGCCCTGCGCCAGGGGTTGATCCAGGCCTTTGTGGAAGCCCTGGGGGCCGAAGCGGCCGAACCGCTTCTGACCCCGCCAGACCTGTTGGCCCGACTGGCCCAGGATGCCTCGGCCTACCGGGTGGTGCCCGCCGGGATTAGTAGCGGGTCAGTTCCGGGTCAACCTCCGACTGCCAGGCGCTGATGCCGCCAGCCAGGGATTTCACGTTGGTGTAGCCAGCGCCTTTCATCATTTCCAGCGCCCGCATCGAGCGTTTGCCGGACCGGCAATACAGCACCACGGCGGCTCCCTTGTCCACGCCGTCCAAGGTTCCACTCATCCGGCTGAGCGGCACCGAACGGGCTGCCCGCATATGCCCGCCCGCCCATTCGCCGTCTTCCCGCACGTCGACCACCACCAGTTGCTGCCCTTGGTCCAGGGCTGCCCGCAGTTGGGCGGGGGTGATTTCATCGGGAGAAGGGGTGCAGGCCGACACCGCGGCCATGGTTGCCGCCACGGCTACCGCCGTCAGGCCGGCGCGAAGGGCGGAGGGGGTGGAAGCAGACGAGGAAGATTCCATGACAATATCTCCAAGAGTTGGTTTCGTTGAATGGCCGGGGGTCATTTCCACAGCCGTGAATGTGTTTATTTTCCCCCGGCCATTCGGCGCCATCGGTGACCAACGCACACAAGACCTCCCCAGGCACGCCATCCCCTCCATGGGGTATCCCAACAGCACCCCTCCCCAGCGCCCTGTTGGGCGGCTGCCCCATTACTCGAATCCATCGGTTATTCTGTTCATCCCTACGGTTAAAAAAACCACAGGGAAGCAAGTGCACAACTTTTTGGCTTCGATTCATTTCCCCGCCACGAAGGGGGCGCTTTTGGGGAACAAAAGGAAGACAAACCCCATTTCTTTCTTTAAGATAGGGGATGCGGTTGAACCGAAGACCCCCTGTGGCTGTTCCAATCCATATACGATATTCTTGGGGGTCAAATAAGCTGTCTGCCCATAGAATACCGAAACCAACGAATGGAAAGAGAATAACATGCAGGGGATGACAGGATGGAGCAGGGGGGGTCGTTGCGCGGCCTATACGATGTTGCGGGGGTTGGCACTGGGGGCCGCCCTGCTGGGAGTCACAGGATGTGGAACGCCCCAAGCCATTTCCACGAAGCACTTGGTTTCTCCCACCCAAATTTCGGCCGGGGGGTTGTTTGCCTGCGCGGTCGATGGCGGGGTGACCCCCATTACGGTGAATTGCTGGGGACGCAACGACAAAAGCCAGCTCTTTGTCCCCACCATGATTGCTCCCAACACCCTTACTTTGGTCTCTTCGGGCTGGTTCCATGCCTGCGCCCTGAACAGCGGCGCCACCCCACCCTCCATCGTGTGCTGGGGGCAGGGAAATTCCGGGCAAACCGTCGCTCCGGTAATGGTCGCTCCCTTTCAGGTGGCCGCTGGTGGGTATCACAGTTGCGCCATAGACGTGGTGACCGCAGTGAACACGGTGAAGTGTTGGGGTGCCAACAATTCGGGTCAAATCACGGTGCCCGCTCTCACCACGCCCACCCTGTTGGCGGCGGGAGAATTGCACACCTGCGCTCTAGACGGCACCGCCGTGAAATGCTGGGGAGACAACACCTATGGCCAGGCCCCGGCCACGGTGACCGCGCCAGCCTTGGCCGCCCCCAGCCAAGTGACCGCCGGGATGCGCCACAGCTGCGCCCTGGACGGCGGAGCGGTGAAATGTTGGGGAGACAACACCTACGGTCAGACCACCGTTCCGCTGGCGGCACAGTCGCTGCAAACCATGGTCGCTTCGGGAACGCAGCACAACTGCGCCAGCAACGGAACGGCCGTGACCTGCTGGGGAAGGAACGCAGCGGGCCAAACCACCGTGCCTACCCTCACCGGAACCGTGTTGGGGGTGGCCGCGGGAGATAACTTTTCCTGCGCCCTGCTGAACAATGCCGGGGTGAAAACCGTGACCTGCTGGGGAGACAACACCTACGGCCAGACCAAAGTGCCTTAACAGAACCCTGTGCTTTGGCAAAACCCTAGGGTTTGAAGATAATGCCGTGTTCTTGCAGCAACCCCATGGATTCCTGGAGGGATTCTTCCTGAAATTCCCCGCCCGGCACCACCAGATCCATGGGGATATCGGTGGATTCCTCTCCCACCCAAATCACCTCGGTTTTTTCAAAGTTCACCACCGTGCGGAACACTTCCAGGTCTTCCCTGGTCAGTTCCACGGCGGTCACGATTAAAATCACTCCGGCGTCCATCAGTATGTGAGCGATTTCCGCCAAGCGGCGGATGTGCTCGGCCCGAGCGTTTGCCACCGGGGGGTGGGCTTTCAGGTCAGCGTCCAGCCCATGCACCACCGAACCAATCCCCAGGTAATACACAATTTTCCCGGTGGAAAATAACCGCTGTTCTAAGGCCTTGGCCAGCCGTTTTTTCCCGGTGTGCTGCCGCCCGGTGATGAGCACCAAGGCCGCGTGCTGGTTGTATTGCTCGGCCCGGGTTTCTGGCCCAATCAGGCTGGGTTCCCAGCGGTAATTGCGGGCAATCACGCTTTCCCGCACCCACCCCCCACGGTCGGGCAGGTCTTCCAGCACAATTCCCCCCCCCGTGATTTCGTAGTTGTCTACCACCACGAAGCGGGCCGTCTCCCGGCCCTGGTGAGACAAATCAAAGGCCAGGGGCTTGTCTAGCACCAGGGTCACTTCCGCCGCGGCATGGCGGTCAATCCGGTCTCGAATTTCCCCTTCCAGGGTAGAGGCATCCAACACCCGGTGTATTTCTTCTATGCGGGCTTTGCTGCGGGCGGTGCCCAGTTTCACCAGGTAATCTTTTTTCATCACCATGGGTTCTTTGCCCAACCAGAATAGGCTAACCCGCAGCCGAGCGGCCACCTTGGGCCGGGGCTCACCGGCCTTGGTGGCCATTTCTCCACGCTGAACGTAAATTTCCTCCCCCATGGTAAACCCAGAGGCCATGCCAGCCTGGGCCGCTTGGGGGCGTGGGGCCGAGAAAACCTCCATCTGTTTGATTCGGGTGCGCTTGCCGGAGGGATAAAACACCACTTCGTCTCCGGGGTGAATCTGCCCCTGGGCCACCGTTCCGGCGATGATCCGCCGGTTGTCTCCCATTTGGGTAAACTTATACACATCCTGCACGGGCATGCGAAAGGGCAGGGCCACGGGGGGGGGCTCTTTGTGGAAAGCGTCCAGGGCCGCCAACAGCGGGGGGCCCTGATACCAGCCCATCTGGCCGGAGCGGGCGGCAATGTTGTCTCCCTCCCTGCCGCTGATGGGGATAAACCCCGCCGGACGCAGGCGCACCTGCTCCAGGAAGGCCCGGTATTCCCGTTCAATGGCGCCGAAGACCTCCTGCCGCCAGCCCACCAAGTCCATTTTGTTTACCGCCACCACCACCTTGGTGATGCCGAGCAGCGACAACAAATACCCATGGCGGCGGGAGTTTTCGCGGATGCCTTCCGCGGCGTCAATCACCAGCACGGCGGCTTCGGCCCGGCTGGCGCCGGTGACCATGTTTTTTAGAAATTCGATATGCCCAGGGGCGTCGATCAGAATGTATCGGCGCTGTTGGGATTGAAAGAACACCCGGGCGGAATCAATGGTAATTCCCTGGCTCTGTTCGTCTTTCAGGGCGTCGATCAAAAACGCGTATTCAAAGGGTTTGGCGTTGCGCTCGCAGTCGGCTTTGATTTTTTCCAGCTTGCCTTCCGGCAGGCTGCCGGTATCGGCCAGCAGGCGGCCCACCACGGTGCTTTTGCCGTGGTCCACATGCCCCACGATGACGATGTTCATTTTTTCCTGGGACAGTTCATCCCGGTTTTCTATTTTCTTTTCCATCTGTTTTCCCCTTCGGCTCAATCATCCCGATTCGGTTCGTTTGATTTCAGTCATCCGATATTTTTCCCGGCTACATGTAGCCCTCTTTGCGTAAAGACTCTAACCCGCCGCCGTCTTTGTCTTGGGCCCGGCCAGACCGCTCGGCCACGTGAGACAACTTTCCGCCGCGCAATTCCTCGATGATCTCTTCCGCCGTGCGGGCGTTGGAGTCAATGGGCGTGGTGCAGGGGTAGCACCCCAGAGAGCGATACCGCTTGCCGTCACCCTGGTTGTAATAGAGAGACACCGTGGGAATGTTTTCCCGCTGGATGTATTCCCAAATGTTCAGTTCCGTCCAATCCAGCAGGGGATGGATGCGCAGGTGGGTGCCAGGGGCAAAGTCGGTTTTGTACTGGCTCCAAAATTCTGGCGGCTGTTCGCCCACGTGCCACTCGTTGGAGCGGTCGCGGGGAGAAAAGTAGCGCTCTTTGGAGCGGCTGCCCTCCTCGTCGGCCCGAACCCCGGCAATGATGCCGGTGAAAGGGTCGGTCAGGGTGTCCGGCTCGTAGCGATGGGTCAGGTGGTTGAACCGCATCCGGGGGCGGCTGCCGCTGAGGGTGTCTTTCAGGGCCTGGGTTTTGAGCAGTTTGCAGCAGGCCAACCGGTCCACCCCCCCATCGGGAAAGGTTTGTTTGGCCGCCAGGGCCTCGGTGTTTTCTCCCACCACCATGTTCAGCCGCCACTCCCGGGTCAGGCGGTCCCGATAGGCAATCATTTCGGGAATTTTGAAATGGGTATCCACGTGAATCAACGGAAAGGGCACGTGGCCGAAGAAGGCTTTGCGGGCCAGCCACAGCATCACCGTGGAATCCTTCCCAATGCTCCACAGCATTCCCAGGTTTTTGAAATTGGCGTAGGCCTCCCGCAGGATATGCACGCTGATGCTTTCCAATTCGTCCAAGTGATTCATGAAGACCTCTGCGTCGTCAGGGTGTTGCCCGTAAAAAGGGGGCGTGGGGGGCGAAGCCCCCCAATAAAATCCCCCTTCCCCAAGGGAAGGGGGTAGGGGGTTGGAAGTAAACAGATTACGCAGAGGTCTCTCATGATGAATCCCGAGGGAATTTCCCGTGTGTGGTTGAACCGCTCAAAATCCCCGCCCGCTCTAGCAAAGCCACCACTTGCTGCGCCAGGGTTTCCGGCGTTCCCTGGGTGGTGTCCAGCACCAGGTCGGGGTGTGCGGGGGGCTGATAGGGCTGGGCAATGCCGGTGAAGTGTTCCAGCTGGCCAGCCCGGGCCTGCTTGTGCAGGCCCTTGGGGTCTCTCCGCTCGCATTCTTCCTGGGGGCAGCGCACGTACACTTCAAAAAACCGCCCCGGCGGAAACAGGGCTTTGGCCTCTGCCCGCCCCGTGGCAAAGGGAGAGATCAAGGCGGCCAGCACAATCAGCCCCGCATCGTGAAACAACCGGGCGGCCTGGGCCGCGCGGCGAACGTTCTCCTGTCGTCCGGCTTCATCAAACCCCAGCCCGGCGTTTAACCCCAGGCGCAGGTTGTCGCCGTCTAGCAGAAACGTATGAGCCCGGCGGCGGGTGACCAGCAGGTGTTCCACCTCGTTGGCCAGGGTAGATTTTCCGCTCCCCGACAACCCGGTGAACCATACCGCCGCGGGGTGGTGCCCGTTTAAGGCCCAGCGCTGCTCAGGGGTGACCTTGTGGGGGTGCCACACCACATGTTCGGTTTTTGGCGGTTGGGTCATGGGTCTCTGATGTTTTGTTCTGATGTTCTGTATGTATGTTCTTATGCCGTGGTGAGCAGTTTCACGCCCGCCGCGGCCAGCACCACGGCCAGGGCCCCCCGCAGCACCGGCTGGGGCAGCCGGGTGGAAAGAACAGCGCCCAGGAACACCCCCGGCAGTGACCCCAGCAACAGCCAGCCCAACAAGACCAGATCCACCTGCCCCAACAGCGCGTACCCCAGCCCGGCAAACACCGCCAAGGGAATGGCATGGGCCATGTCGGTGGCTGCCAGCCGGGCGGGGGGCAACCGGAAGGGGTACAAAAACGTGAGCAGCGCCGCCCCCAGGGCCCCGGCCCCAATGGAGGTGAGGGTCACCAGGATTCCAATGGCCGCCCCGGCGGCCAGGGTAAGCCCCGGCTGCAGGCGCTTGAAACCCCGCACATGCACCGTGCGCAGGCGCTCTCCCACCTGGTGCAACCGCCGCTGGAAGACAATCCCCAGGGCGGTGACCAGCACCACCCAGGCAATCAGCGGTTTCAACCAAGAGACATCCAGGGTTAGCCCCCCCCAGCGAATGGCCGCCATGGTGAGCGCCGCGGCGGGCAGGCTGCCTGCCCACAACCGGCGGGCCACCGGCCAGTCGATGAATCCCCGGGCGTGATGCACCCCGCTGCCGGCCAACTTGGTGATGGCAGCAAACCACAGGTCGGTTCCCACGGCGGTGGTGGGGGCCACCCCAAACACCATCAGCAGCAAGGGGGTCATCAAAGCCCCCCCGCCCACCCCGGTCAGCCCCACCAAAAAACCCGTGACAAAACCAGCAAAGGACAACATGGTTCTGCCTAGAGCTAAAGGTTGACCAGCTTTTCCGCCGGAAAGCGCAGGGAGTGGTCCATTTCTTTGTACAAGTTCAACATCCAGTCTCCCAGCGCCGCCACCAGCGGGCGGTGATCCGCCAGCCCGGCGGCGTCTTGGTGCAAAGCCCTCGATACCACCGGGGAATATTCCTGGGGCACCAGACCGGTTTCGATGAAGTGCTTCTGGAATAGCCGGTAAATTTCGGCATCGCTCACCGGCTCTAGCCCACGGGTAATGAGCAGCATGCGGGCGCTGGCCCTGGCGCTGCGTAGGGCCGCCTGCCGCAGGGCTTCCGGCTGGCTGTCGGCGTCTGGGGCTTCCAGCACGGTTTTGGTCTCCTTGATGATCTTGGCGTCCACGTCAATCATGTCGAACAAGCCCGCCGAGCATTCCCCCATGCCCCGTTCCGCCAGAGAGAAGGGGCTGGTGGCCCCCCAATCGGTGTAATAGTGGGGCTGTTGCGTCTGGGTGGGAGTTTTTTGGTACAGATCATGGGCGGTTTGGGCCACCACCTCCCGTCCACCGTTTTCCAGCCAGGCATGGAAGGACCGGGGGGCCCCTTCCGACTCCAGCCAATGGGCCAGCACTCGCTCCACCAGTTCAGGCACGTCTTTGGCGGCCACTTCGCCCGCTTTCTCGGCAAAACGAGAGCCCTCCGCCCCCACCCGGGCGCCAGCCACCACGTTGTAAGCGGGCAGCATCCGCCCGTCTACCCGGTGCACCTTGCCGAAGAAGCCCAGGTCGGCCTGGTGGTGCTGCCCGCAAGAGTTGGGGCAGCCAGACACGTTCAGCCGGAACCCGGCCGCTTGATCTAACGGCAGGCGGCTGTTTTCCAAGCGTTGGGCCACGGCGCTCACCAGCCCCCGGGGCAGGCAGATTCCCAGCTTGCAGGTGGCCGCCCCGGTGCAGGCCACCAAGCCGCCCAACACCGCGGGTTTGGCCGACTGGGTGTGTAACCCGCGAATCACGTTGTACAGATAGGGCAGGTACGGATCGGGGATGTTCAACAGCAACAGGTTTTGCTCTTTGGTAAAGCGCAGGGTGTTCTCCCCAAAGGGTTCCAGGGCCTGGGCCAGGGTCAGGGCGTCTTGGTTCGAAATATCGCCCAGGGGCAGGGGCACCAGAACGCGAGACAGCCCCGGTTGCTTCTGGGCTTTCACGTAACGCTCCCACCAAGTCACAAAACCGTTGTCGGCGGGTTTTACCGGAGGAAAGGGCGGTGTCCTTCCCTCATGCTGAATCACCGGCAGCGCCAATGGCGGGGGGTTTTCTTTTCGAACGGTTTCCAATTCTTCCTCAAAGAACTTTCGGAACGCGTCTTCTCCCAGCTGCTCAAACAAAAAGCGCAGGCGGGCCTGAAATTTGTTGCGGCGGTTGCCGTGCTTGTCGAACATGCGCTTCACGGCCTTC
Organism: Deltaproteobacteria bacterium; assembly: GCA_029858505.1. Taxonomy (GTDB): domain Bacteria; phylum SAR324; class SAR324; order SAR324; family JACQKK01; genus JAOUEW01. The sequence continues at coordinate 13,184 of JAOUEW010000009.1, read as the reverse complement.
ACCACCGCGTACACTTGGTCATCGGGCAGAAAATCAAAGAACGGATGGGCCAGCCGGCTTTTGGCCCCCATGCCTCCGGCCACGAACACCCGAAACCCCCGGCGGCCGTTGTTTATCCGGGCAATGAAACCCAAGTCCATGATGGACGCCAGGGCGCTGTCATCATCGGTATTGGAAAAGGCGATTTTCACCTTGCGGGGCAGGTTGAAACTATCCGCCTCCGCGATCATGCGGGTGGTGAGGGCCATGGCGTAGGGGGCCACGTCGAAGGGTTCCTCCGGGTTCACCCCGCTGTCGGGGGAGGCCGTGATGTTGCGGATGGTGTTCCCCCCTCCGCCCTTGCTCGACAACCCGGCTTCGGGCAGGCGCGCGGCCACCCGCAGAATGTCATCGTAGGCCACGTCGTGCAGCTGCAACTCGTTGCGGGTGGTGACATGAAAATGCTCGGCCCCATATTCGGCGCTTAACTTGGCCACGTGGGCCAGCTGGGCCGGCGTGGCGGCGCTGCCCGCGCAGCGGATGCGCACCATGTAGGTGTCGGGGGTGCGCTGCTCGTACACGCCAAAGCCCACCCGCACGGCCCGGAACTTTACGGGGTCTATTTCTTTGCGGCGAAAGGCCGCCAGCGCCTGGCCAAATTGCTCCAGGTCTTGGGCGTGGGTTTCGGGCAGGTTGTAAAACGTCATGGTTGTCTCCTCAAGAACGCATGAAAAATCGTGGTTGGTTAGTTCAGCCAGCGGGGTGGATATTCTTTCACCCAGGGGGCGGCGCTCTGGTCGGGGAAGTCCTCTGGCCAGCCGCCGTCTTGCCGCTGGGGTTCCACCCCTGGTTTCAGGTAGGTCCACTCAAACCATTGGGCCAGCAGTTTCAGCGCCCGGCTCCGTTCCTCCGCCGGGGCGCCAGAGGCTATCAGCCGCTCCCGCAGGGAAAACAGGCGGGCCAGGGCCCCGTCATCCTCCACCGGCAGCAGCCGCTCCAGCACCCGGCGCAGGGCCCGGGTGAACCCAGGGAAGCCCCCCCCAGACGATACCGCCACGGTAAAGGCCCCCCGCCGCAGGATGGAGGGCGTGTGGAACCGGCAATGGGCCGGGTCATCCACCACGTTGGCCCAAATGCCGCGGGCTTCGGCATCGGCGGCCACCCGGTGGTTCACCGCCGGGTCATCGGTGGCGGCGAACACCAGGCTGACCCCGGCCAGCAGTTCGGGGGAGTAGACCCCGCGCGCCAGAGACAGGCTCCCCTCCCCTCCCCACGACAGCACCTGTTCCCCGGCGCGGGGATCCACCAACACCACATGGGCCCCGGTGGGGGCCAGGGCCGCCAGTTTTTGGCGGGCCACTTCTCCCCCGCCCACCAGCAGCACCGTTTTGCCGGAAAGGTTGACGAATACCGGAAACAAATCCTTCATCACGCGTCTCCTTTCAGGATGTCCCAGCGAATGGCGGCGATTTCGTCCCGCCGGGTTTGGGGGCGTTTGGGTTGCGCCCAAGCCTGCCGCCAATTTTTTTGCCAATATTGCAACCAAACGGAACCCGTTTTTTTCTGGGAGGCAATGCCTTCCGCTGGCCAGAGTTTTCCGGCGTGTGATTGAATCGTGTGGCTTCTCATGGTGTTCTCCAAAAAAATGTTGCCGTGGTTGAGGATGATCGTTTTCGGGATGCCCTGTTACATGGTGTGCAGGCCGCATTCGGTTTTTCCGGTGCCGGCCCAGCGCCCCCCCCTGGGGTCCGTCCCCGGTTCGGGGCGCTTGGTACACGGTTCGCAGCCGATGCTGGTGTAGCCCAGGGCCGCCAGTTGATGGATGGGCAGCTTGTGGGCCCGCATGTATTCCTGCACCCGCTGCTGGCTCCAGTCGAACAGCGGATGAACCTTCACCACCCCGTTCACCCGGATTTCCACCACCTGGGTGTCGGCCCGGCGCTGAGACTGGTCCCGCCGCAGGCCGTTCACCCAGCAGTCCACCCCTTCCAGGGCCTTCTGCATCACCCGCACTTTGTTCCACCAGCAGCAGGCATCGGGGTCGGTGCGGTACAGTTCACCGTGCTTGGCCAAAAACTCCTCTCGGGGAATCTCCGGCTGCAACTCCACAATGTTCACCCCCAGCTTTTCCTCCAGCCGGGCCCGGTAAGCCAAGGTGTCGGGGAACAAAAACCCGGTGTTGATGAAGGCCACCCGCAGCCCTGGAGCCGCCCGGGAGATGACATGCAGCAGCACCGAACTGTCGGCCCCAAACGATGAGGTGGCCACCGCCTTCGTGCCAAACCGCTCCACCGCCCAGGCCACCCGCTCCTCGGCGGTCATGGCCTGCAACAGGGGAATCCAGCTCTCCAATTCGTGCTGTCGTTCGCTTTGGCTCATGGCGGCTCCAGGGGCTTGTTGTGTGACTCTGTCACCAACATACCCCGGCCCAATCGGCAGGTCAATATAAAAATATAATATTTTCAATGGCTTACAGTAACAGCCTTCCAGGACAACAGAGGTTTGTGACAGTTGGGGGAGAGTATTACAGCAAATCTATCAGCCAACCCGGTGGGCACTGGGGGAAAAGTGGATGCTTGGGAGGGGGGAACAATCTGAACCCCATGGCTTAGAATAGGGTTGATCGAACAAACAAAAACCGGGCAAGCCTTTCGGCCTGCCCGGTTTTTTGCTGACTCTAACCCTTCTTGTTTCTTCTCTTACCTTTCTTTTACTTGGCTTCCTTCACCACTTCGCCCACGGGCTTCAGCTTAAACTTGCCGCCGGGCAGGATGGTTTGCTCGTAAATCATGGCGTCGCAGCCTTTGTCCACGTTGGGGTTGTTGTAATCCACCAAATAGCCTTTCTGATCTTCTGGGGAAAACTTGAGAACCTGCTCGCAACCCAGTTCGTGGTAGTCCGTCACCATGCGGGAGCTGGTAGTACACATCCCCTGGCTATTGCAAGATGTGGTGGTTTCCATGCGCTGGGTTTCCCACCAGAACCCCAACCAAACGCTGATTTGGGTGTCGGTGCCGGGGCGGATCAGCAGGGTTTGCAAGGGCACTTCCCCTCCGGAAACCGATACCGGCGGGTCCATTTGCATGGCCGACCGGAAAGGTTCATCCTCCCCTTCTTTCACAAACGCCCGAATGCGGAGCGTTTTATTGGGCAGAACCGAATTGTAACTGTATTTCAGCTTCAGCAAGGCGTGGGGTTCGGTGTCCAGGGGCGGCTTGTAGGGTGCCGTGCAGGCCCCCAGGGTCAGCACCCCGGCCAATACCATTCCCAGCCGGATCATGTGCAACATAGATTTCTCCTCATTTTATGTGAGACCAAATATTTTGTGAGAACAAAAACGGAATAAAGTGAAACCGGTTATTTCTGCTCAATGTACCGTGGGAAGCGCATTTCGCAGGTTTCCACGCAGCCCTGTTGTTTGTCTTTGCACACCCGAATTTCTTTGGTGTCGGTGGCGTTGGTCATGCAGTCGGTTTGGCTTTTGGCGCATTTTCCCGCGCAGTCATCAAATTGCGGGTTCGCCACTTGGTAGGGGCCGCAGCCAGACAAAACCAGCAACAACAACCCGCTGGCCAAGATCAGCCGGGTTAAACGGTGTGAGGGCACAAACATGGGTTCCTCCGGAAAGAAATAGGATGGGAAAATATTTTGTCACCACGGGGGCAACAGTTTCCATCTCTTACTAAACACCGCCCTGAAAATCAACCAAAAAGGAAGATTATTTTAAGAATCTGGAGAGATGGGGCGTGAAGCCGGTGAAGGATGTTTTTATTTCCTACAAAATATTGGCCGCCATTTCGGCCAGGGCCGAGCGCTCTCCCCGCTGCAGGGTGGCATGCCCCGCCAGGGGCTGGTCTTTGAATTTTTCCACCACGTGAGACAGCCCATTGGACACGCTGTCTACGTAGGGGTTGTCAATCTGGTACACATCGCCAGTGAGGACGATTTTGGTGCCCACCCCCACCCGGGTGATGATGGTTTTGATTTCGTGGGGGGTGAGGTTTTGGGCCTCGTCCACAATCATGAATTGCTTGGGAATGGAGCGCCCCCGGATGTAGGTGAGGGGTTCGATGTTCAGCAGCCCCTGGTCAATCAAGGCCTGGTAACCCCTTAGCGAGGTTTTTTTCGACACGGGAGAATTGATGAGAAACTCCAGGTTGTCAAAAATCGGCTGCATCCAGGGTTCTAGTTTTTCCTCCACCGCACCGGGCAGGTAGCCAATGTCACGCCCCATGGGAAAGATGGGGCGGCTGACCAGCATTTTGGTATAGGTGTTGTCTTCCATCATCATTTGCAGACCCGCCGCCAGGGCCAACAGGGTCTTGCCCGTGCCAGCCTTGCCCAGCAGGGTCACCACCGACAACTCCGGGTCCAGCAGCAGGTCCAGGGCCAGCTCTTGCTGGGGGTTGCGGGGAATCAGGTTCCACACCCCTTCCGGGCGGGCCTTGGCGGGCAGAAACCCCTGCTCTTTGGCGTGGTAGCGAAACACCCGCCAGCGGGCGGCATTCCCCCGCTCGGAGACAATCAGCCCCTGGTTGGGGAAGAAGGTTCCCTCCAGCCTCAAGGGGCGCTGCTGGGCCATCTGCTCCATCTCACGGGCATCGGCCGTTCGTTCCACGAAGCCCTGGTAAATTTCAGAGGCGTCTCGGTGCTCTCCTTCGTAGGCCACGGCCTCTAGCCCCAGGGCGTTGGCCCGAATGCGCAGGTTGGTGTCTTGGCTGACCAGTACGGTGCGCACGGCGTCTTCCCGCTTCATTTGCAAGGCGGTAGCCAGCACCCGGTTCGAGGCCTTCTTCAGGTCCAGCTCTCGGGGGAAGTCGGTGTGATCCCGGTTCCATATTTGCACCCGCAGCAGCGAGCCGTTCGGTTGGGTGAGCCCCTTGGACAAGTTCCCCTGGGTTCGGTAGGCGTCGATGGTTTTGGCCACCAACCGGGCGTTGCGGCCCGTTTCGGTCATGTCTCCCTTGAACTGGTCTATTTCCTCGATCACCACAATGGGGATCACCACCTCTCCGCCGGGAAAGGCCAGCACGGAATCGGGGTCCACCAACACCACGTTGGTGTCCAGCACGTATCGAACAGGAGTCATGGGGCCGAAGGGTTAATTGCCGCGTTCACTGCTTTTGGGGTTCAGGGCCCGGCTGAGTTCTTTTATCCAATCTTCTTCTTCTAACGCCACCGGTTTGCCCTGCCCCGTGACCTTCCAATAGCCCTTGGCGTTCACCCCCAATTGGGTCACCTGGGGGCCTGTTCTTTCTGGCGGCGGCTCTGATAAGGCGGGGGGCGGCGGCACGGGCTTGGCTTTGGGGCGCTCCTGGGGAGAGGGCTCGCTGGCGAACAACGAAATTTGATCGCCATCCGTGGCGGGCGTTGGGGCGGCGGATTTCTTGGGGCCGGGTTTGGCCGATGGGGTTGGCTTTTTGGGGGGCATGGGCACCGGTGGGCTGGTGGAGTATCCCAGACGCGGGGGCTTTGCCGCTTTGGCAGACCCGCTGCCATTTTGTAACACGAGGACCCCCAGCCCCACAACCCCAACGCACCCCACCCCTGCCCTGCGGGCATCCCAACAGCACCTCTCCCCCCTGCCCCCCTCCCCAATCAGGGAGGGGGGAATGGCTCGCATCCACCGGTGATTCTCTTCAGCCGTTCGGATGGTGAAGACTGAACGGAAGCAAGCAACGCCCTAACGCCTTTGAACTCCCCCTCTCTTCGGGAGAGGGGGGCGGGGGGTGAGGTCCAAATGCTCGAAGCCATCGGCTATTCTTTTCATCTGTTCAGTTAGTGAAACCGGAAGGAAGCAAGCACATAACTTTTCGGATGCGAGTTGTTCCCCTCCACGAAGGGGAGGGGATGCCTGCGAAGCAGGCAGGGGAGGGGTGCTGTTGGGGAAGCCCGAAGGGCAGGGGTGAGGTGTTTTACGGGTGGGGATGCCGTTTCTCAAAAAAAAAGCCCGTGGGGGTTACCCACGGGCTGGAAAGGAATGAACGGCAAGAGAAATAAGATTGCTTGGCGCTATTACGGGGTTAGGTTAAAGGATACCCCTGTACCCGACCAATCTTGCACCTGGATGTAAATCACGGTGTTGGCCGCCGCGGTGGTCACCGAACAGGTGTCCGCCGTGGTTCCTCCGTTTGCCGTGCAGGTGCCAGTGGGCGTGGTAAAAAAATTGTCGGTGAAGGTTGAGGGGTCGGCATCTCCCGTTAGGCCGTTCAGGGTAATGGTGTACGTCCCCGCTGTCGCATAGGTCACCTGATAGAGACTAGATTGCACAGCACCCACCGTACCCGCATGGGCTGTGCCTTTTGTAAGCGCAATGGGCCCACCAGCACCGACAGTTCCTTCGCTGACATGGGAACCGATTTTGAAGGAATTACCAAAAGTTGCCATATCCTTCACCTTGACGTAAATCACGGTGTTGGCTGCCGCGGTGGTCACCGAACAGTTATCATTAAACCACCCCAACATTGCCGTGCAAGTTCCGGTGAGCGTGGTAAACATGTTATCGGTATAGGTGACAATGTCTGCATTTGTGGTCATGCCAGTCAAGCCAATCAGATAAGTCCCCGCAGTGGGATAGGTGATCTGATAGTAACTTACCCCGGTAGGAGCCACCGTACCCGAATAAACTGAGTTTAGCGTTAGCACAATGGGCCCTCCAGCACCAGTGGCGCCTTGGTTGACCAACGGTACGCTACCACCTCCACCACCTCCACCTCCTCCTCCACCACCTCCACCACATCCCGCCAGGGCCAGCACTGCCAGGCCCAGTAACAAGCTCGTGAGTTTATTCATGACGATCTCCTTTAGGATTTTTTGAAGATGCCTGTTTCAGTGACAGGCTCTGCCCAGGACGAGACCCCCCCAGAACAGACGACGCTGGTTCAAGGAGTCCTCCCCAAAGCTGGGCAAATCCTAACACACGGGCGTGACACGACCGTGACATGAGCGTGACACGAACGTGACACGAAAAATATTTATTTATAATATTGATAAAACAGGATAAAAAATTCATAAATATGAATAATATCGGACGCACGAATGAGAAAAAAAACTTGCGGAGGCGTGGAAATTACCAAAAAGCGCGAAGGTAAGGGAGGAATATGACCGTATTTTTAGGTCATATATGCGTCAGTGGATGGGGGTCTGGGCGGCCCGTTTTTCCTTCAGTTGAATGATTTTTTCAGACAACCTTTCGTTGGGCTGGCTGCGGGCGAGGGCTTGCTCCACCACGGCCAGGGCGGCGGGGTAATCCCCCTGAGCGGCGAGTTGGTCGGCGGCGTGAAGCACCAGCCGCTGGAACAACCCCCGCAGGGTTTCCCGGCGGTAAACGATGGCAGGTGCCTGAAAGCCGGGCAGGAAATCTCCCCCGTACAGGTTCAGCGCGGCCAGGGGGTCTGGCCCGGAGCCTGAACCGGAGAGCACAGCCCGGGCGGCGGCTTCAAAGTGCTGGCTATCCTCCCACACCACATCGGAAGACAGCATGTAGCGTTGATCGCTGATGGTCAGGGCTTCTTTGCCAATCAGTTGGCGCAGGCGGTAGAGGGCGGTGCGAAGGCTGGTTTCCGAGGTGTCCCCTTCGTCTTCTGGCCACAACTGGTCCACCAAGTCTCTCCGGGAGATGCCTGCTGCTCCTCCCGCCGCAATCATGGCCAGCATGATCTGAATTTGTGAAACCCCCCGGCTGGTGAAGCGCACGGGCTTTCCCTTTCGAACCACGTGAAACTGCCCCAGGGTGTACATCAAGTTGGTTTTTCCCTGGGCCTCGGGGATGAACCGATTCGGATCTTCCGTATGGGTCAACAGGGTGGGGTGTTTGGTTTTATTCGACTGGCCAAAGGCCCACGCCAACTGGGTGAACATAAACACCAAATAGGCCATTTTGTAGAAGTGCATCACCACGGCAGGGTGGAGGGGCAGCGTAAACGCATGAGACACCACAATCAACGCCGCGGCGATGAGCGGAAAGCCGGACCAGAACAACACCCGCCCGGCTGGGTTGCCCCGCATCCAGGCCCAGGGAATCAGGATCAGCAGCAGCCCCGCCACGGCGCCTGATTGTACCGATGCCATCCGATAGACCCAGAACCCGGGGATGACAAGCGACGACAGCGAGATGACCGGGCCTGAAACAATGAGCCCCCAAAAGAGCACATTGATCCGCGGAAAATGTTTCGGCACATCCATGGCCTTATGGCAGTAATTCAGGGCCACCGGCGCCAGGAAGGCGATCAGCAGATATTTTCCTCGGATGATCATGTCTGGGCGGGTTGGCCAAAAGTATTCCGAAGCCAAACCGTCTTGAACGGACGAATAGAAGGATTGCACCAGGGCCATGGTGGCCACGGCCCCCAACAGTGGAGATGGCCGCCAAGCAAAGGCCAGTAAAGCCGCCAGGGACAGCAACGCCATGGCCCCCAGCAGGCCAGACAGAAAAACCTCGGCAAAGCGGGATTCCCGGTGGAGGGTCTCCAGGGTCATCAGCCGCAAAGGCAGCGAAATGGGAGAGGATGTTTGTACCCGGAGATACACTTCTCCCGAATGGCTTTTGGTGATTTTGAGCGGAAAGGCAATTTCGCGGAAATGAAAAGGCCGTTTGACCAGGGGAACCCCATCGCCGGATTCCATGCGTTGGATGGTTCCATTGTCCATCCGCAGGAAAAATGTCACTTGCTCCAGCCGAGGGTTGTCCACCAGCAGGGCAAAGGATTCCTCACTGGGGTGAATCACGGAAAAACGAAACCATAAGGCACCCCCGTTGGTGCCAAAGTTAAAACCGCGTTCTTCACTGGGGGTAAACTTGGCCTTGGAAACGTCTGCGAATGTGAACAGGCCTGCCGGGTCCTTCAGCACCGCCACTTGCTGGCTGGTGATTTGGGTGCGGTCTACCAGGGGAATGGGTTCCCCCCCGCTCTGCCCTGCCTGCTGGGCACACACCCCGCCTGCCAACCCCAGCAGGGCCAACAGCAAAAGAATAGGCTTAGAAATGCGACAAAAACCGACCAAGAGATTTCCCCCCTCCTTAAATATAGTTCAACGTGAACCCAAGCCATGACCCGTAAACATTATCCCTGTTTTTCTTTCAACGCAACCTTAAATACGAAACATACCTTTTGATGATGCCACAGCCTAGGGACCTGCCCGTGCTGGGCATTTCCATGAGGCAACCCACCCCTGCCCCCCTCCCCAATTAGGGAGGGGGGAATGGCTCGCATCCACCGGTGATTCTCTTCAGCCGTTCAGAAAACAAAGACTGGGCGGAAGCAGGCGCATTATTTTTCGGATTCGAGTGATTCCCCAAAGCACCCCTCCCTGGCGGCTTGCGCCGCCCGTCCCTCCCCTTCGTGGAGGGACAATACTCGAATCCACCGGTTAATCTTTACATTTGTTCAGTTAGTGAAACCGGAAGGAAGCAAGCACATAACTTTTCGGCTTCGAGTTGTATTCCCCTCCACGAAGGGGAGGGGATGCCCGCAGGGCAGGGGAGGGGTGCTGTTGCTGTTCCCGTAAAGCACCCCTCCCTGGCGGCTTGCGCCGCCCGTCCCTCCCCTTCGTGGAGGGACAATACTCGAATCCACCGGTTAATCTTTACATTTGTTCAGTTAGTGAAACCGGAAGGAAGCAAGCACATAACTTTTCGGCTTCGAGTTGTATTCCCCTCCACGAAGGGGAGGGGATGCCCGCAGGGCAGGGGAGGGGTGCTGTTGGGGACAAATCGAGTCCGGCGAGAGATGCACTTGCTTTCGTCTAGCCTTCACAAGCCGACTGGAGGTATTCAATATCCGAGGGATTTGAGTAGCGGGGATGGCGGGGACAAGATTGAAGGAGATGTTACGATTTCTCTATTTCTCTTTACGCACCCTTCTCTTGCTCGCCTTCCAGGCGGATGACCACCGAGGGACGGGGGTCGAAGGCCTGATCGGCGGAGCCCTTGTGAAACCCACACAGCAGAATGCTTTTGCCCCCCCGGGAAAACAACTGCCCCGACACCCGAAAGGTGTCTCCCGCAAAGAAGGGCTTGCGAAACACCATGCGCCCCCGCCGCAGGTGATGGGCCTGGGGAGGCACCCCCGCCTCGTGCAGCAGGCGGGTGTTCATGTTTTCGGCTTCAATAATATAGTTCAGCACGTTCACGTGCTGGTTGGGGTCGGTGTGGGGAATGCCCCACACCCCGTCCACCGAGTGAACTCCCGCCGTTCCTTTGCCACCCTCCCGGCGCCACCCGGCAGGGGGCTGTCCCAGTTCCTCTGGCGAGGGATAGGGCTCCTCCCAAGGTTGTTCGGCCAGCAGGCTGGCCCCCTGGGGCAGGCTGGCCACCTGCCGCTGGCCCGGCGGGGCCGTGGGGCGGGTCAGGGCCATCACCACGCGGGCTTTGGCCAGCACCCGTTTCTTCCCCTGGTGCTGGTCGTGAAACAAATGCTCCGGCTTGCCCGATCCTTCCTCGCCCCGCATGGTGCCTTCCATGTTCAGCAGCAGTCGGTCTCCCCCATTGTCCTCTCCTTTGAAGCGAAACAGCTGGATGGCGTAGTCGACCTCTTGAAACGTTTGCCGCAAAGAATAGGGCATCGACTCAAAATCCAAAAAAAACATCAGGGGAAAGATGCCGTCTTTGCGCAGGGCGTCTAGGTTGGCTTTGTCCATCAGGGCCAAATTGAACGACGGCATGAAGGTGTCTACAAACCCCCGCATCTTCAACCGGAACCGCTGATCCAGGTTGGAAAAGGTGGGCAGCGCGCGGAACGATCCGGTGATGGCGTCGGTGGGCATGGGGCGTGGGCTCTCGAAAGAAGTTCGAACCACCTTACACCGCCCGCCGGGGGGGCCACAAGCCCCGGCGAGTGCCCTATTTATTCACGAATCCGGTGGGTGATGGGCTTGCTTCCGCTCAGATTCAACAGCACCCCACCCCTGCCCCCTGTCGGGGGCATCCCCTCTTGGTGCGAAAGGCGGAGCCAAGATGCCTGAATATTGGCCCCGCTGGACAGCGCCCCCGTCGTGGAGGGGAAATGAATCGAAGCCGGGAAGTTATTTATTTGCCTCCTTCCAGTCTTCTCATCCAAACGGATGAACAGAATAACCGATGGATTCGAGTAATGGGACAGCCGCCCGAAGGGCGGCAGGGAGGGGTGCTTTTGGGAATACCTCAAATCCGGCAATGTATTCGCTTGCTTCAGCTCAGTCTATGTTTCCCTAACGGTTGAATAGATGAACCGATGGCTGCGAGTCATGAGTGACGCTCCCCTAAAAAAAACACCCCGGTCCCCCTGAAAAGGAAGACTGGGGTGGAAAGACTTGGTGCGACCTGTTACTGGGAAAGCACGGAGAATTTCGCCACCGGGATGGTGGTGGTGCTCCGATAGTTGATCATATTGACAGGGTCACGTTGTTCCACAATGTAATTGGTCACCAGAGGCAAGGTTTGATTCCCATAGGTATCGTAGGGCAAAGGGTCGAAAAGCAAGTAGTACCCGGTGCAAAAGCCGCCAGCATTGTCAGACAAGTTCACCCTGGCGTATTCATCGAACTTAATGCCGGTGATATTGATCGATGTCATGGGGAGAACCACCGTTCCCCCGCCTGCATTCACGGCACCACCTGCAGCACCTACCAGCATAGAACCCTTCAGATGAGTGCTGACAGCGGCCATGACGTTTACGCTGGGGTTCAGGCTGATGGTATTCTGCTCGCCAGTTCCGTTCACGGGGTCTTTGGCAAAGGTGGGGGTTGCGGCCAGGGTGGGCGCGCAGGCAAGGGGCGAGACCCCCGCGTTGCTGTTAACCGTAAGGGTGGGTGGAACCAAGGCGGTTTCTTCCCAGTATACGTTGTTGATACTGGTGCGAATCAACAAGTGGTAATTCGGCCCCACCTCGGGGTCATAGTTGTAGTTCACTTGTGTTGCTCCGGCCATCTGCACTGAAGCCGGGCGAATGACGGTGGTCGGGATGCGGGTATCTCCCAGGGTTTCTCCACTAAAGGTAGTGGTTGATCCAGTCCCCCGGCCAATTTCCAAAGCTCTGCTTCTATGAATATCCGACACGCTGCTGATGGAGGGAACGCTGGTGGCGTTGGCGGTGGTCAGGGTGCCAGTGAACGGCTGCCCGTTGGTGATGCTGGTTAGATCGAAAGCAATGGCAGAGAGGGAGGGGGCCCCGGCGGGTTTGGCCCCCCCCACGGTCAGGGTTAGGCTGTAATTTCCGTACACCCACAAATGTAGGATGGCTGTTTGCGGGGCCTTAAACACCACCGTTCCAGCTGTGGCGCCGTTTGAATAGACCAGGGCCAGGGGTACGTTCGTGCCATCAAAGGCCAGGTAACCTGTGGCCGTCCCCCCTAGGGGGTCGCTAACCGAAGCGGTGTAGATGGTTCCAGGGGTTACCGTCATGCTGTATCGGTCCATGGGTACCCCCGGCCCCGGCGTAACATTTCCCGTAACCGGCGTGCCATCCGTAAGAATGGGCCCCTTGTCGGTATAATTTAAGCTTGCTGGCGTGTCCTTCCCGCCCCCTGTGCACCCTGCCAGGGCCAACACAGCAAGCCCCAGCAACAGTTTGGCCAACTTGTTCATGATGATCTCCGTTAGGGTTTTTTCAGTTGCCTGTTTTTTGTGTCAGGCGCGCCCAAGTTGAGACCTTTCCCGAACAAGCGATGCCGGTTCAAGGAGCCCTCCCCTAGCCAGTCAAAAAGATACCATATCGGGTGCGGTTTGTAAAAAATTCCAGCAACCTTATGATATAAAACAACATATATTTAGCGCTAAAGATAAATACTTGAGCGCATAAAATAAGAAAACCATGTGGCAGCGTTGGGAATGGGGCGTGTGGGGGCAGTTCTTTGTGCAATATTTAAGTGCGGGGGCTTTTGGGGAAGGTGTGGCTCCTCTCAAAAAAACAGCCCGTGGGGAACACCCACGGGCTGACAAGAATTGAACACCAGGAGAAAAAAGAATGACCGTGCAAATTACGGGGTAAGAGTAAAGATGGCCCCTTCAGCAGAAAAATCGTGTACCTGGATGTAAATCACAGTGTTGGCCGCCGTAGTGGCCACCGTGCAGGTGTCCGCAAGGGTTCCCCCGTTTGCGGTGCAGGTTCCGGTTACCATCATAAACATATTGTCAGTGTAGGTTTGGGGATCGACATCAGCCGACATGCTGTTTACGGTGATGGTATGGGTCCCCGCGGTGTGAAAGTTGACCTGATAAAAACTATCCC
>JAOUEW010000007.1 GCA_029858505.1 Deltaproteobacteria bacterium | reverse complement strand
GGTGAGGACAGGAATGGAACAAGCAACGCCCAAACGCCCTTGAACTCCCCCTCTCTTCGGGAGAGGGGGACGGGGGGTGAGGTCCAAATACTCGAATCCCCTGGCTATTCTTTACAACCGTTCGGTGGGTGAAGCCGGGCGGAAGATAACACATGACCTTTCGGCTTCGATTCAATCCCCTCTCCGACGGGGAGGGGATGCCGCCTGAAAGGCGGCAGGGGAGGGGTGTTGGTGAAACCGGGCGGAAGCAAGTGCGTAACCATGCGGCTTCGCCGCCCGTCACCCGCTCAGCCGGGCCAGTTCCTCCGCCACCACCGAATCCTCTAGTTTTCTAAACAAGGCCGCCGGGGGCGGCAAAACCGCGCCGGGGGTGAGGCGCTGGGGTTTCCATAACCCCTGGGCGGCGCTCCAGTCGCCCGTGAGCACCCGGTGGGCCGCCGGGGGGCCCGCCGGGCCGCCCTCTTCTTGAACCTCTTGAAAGCGGCCTTCCCCCCGAATGGAACCCGTGCCCCCCAGCATGTCGTGCAGCCGCTGGCTGGAGAACGGCAGGAAGGGCAGCAACAGAATTTTCAGGTGGGCAATGGCCGTCATGGCGGTGAACAGCACCGTGGCGGCGCGGGGCATGGTTTCCGGGGTTTTCACCAGCCTCCAGGGCTGCTGCTCGCTGATGTACAGGTTCACTTGGCTGGCCAGCCGCATGGCTTCTCCCAGGGCGGCTTTGAACTGGGCCTTGGCAATCAATCCCCCCACCGTTTCGAAGCCTTTTTCCACCTCGGCCAGCACCGCTTGGTCCTGGGGGGTCTGCTCCCCCGGTTCGGGCACCCGCCCGAAATGTTTGTGGGCAATGGACAGCACCCGGTTCACCAGGTTGCCCCAGTTGGCCACCAGCTCATCGTTGTTGCGGCGCACGAACTCGGCCCAGGTGAAGTCGGTGTCTTGGTTTTCCGGCCCCGCGATGGTGAGAAAATACCGCAGGGCGTCCGGGTCGTGGCGAGAGAGAACATCCCGCACGTAAATCACCACCCCCCGAGACGAGGAGAATTTTTTGCCTTCCATGGTCAGGAACTCGCTGGACACCACGTCGTGGGGAATGTTTAGCGGGCGGCCGCCCCCCAGCCCCTGTTCTCCCTGGCCGTAACCCATCAATATGCTGGGCCAGATCACCGTGTGAAACACGATGTTGTCTTTCCCCATGAAGTAATAGTGCTCCACGTCTTTGTTTTGCCACCAGTCGCGCCAGGCTTCTGGGCGGCCAGTGAATGCCGCCCATTCTACCGTGGCCGATAGATAGCCAATTACCGCGTCGAACCACACGTACACCCGTTTGTCCGTCCGTTCCTGATATTCCGGCAGGGGAATGGGCACCCCCCACTCCATGTCACGGGTGATGGCCCGGGGCCGCAGGTCGTCCACCAGTTTCAGCGAGAAGGCCCGCACATTGGACCGCCAGTGGCCCTGGGCCCCCAGCCAGTCTTTCAGCCGCCCAATGAAGGCCGGCAGGTTCAAAAAGAAATGTTCGGTTTCTCGGAACACCGGGGCCGAGCCGTCGGTTTTGGAGCGGGGGTTGATCAGTTCTGCCGGGTCTAATTGTTTGCCGCAGGCGTCGCACTGGTCTCCCCGGGCGTCGGTGGCCCCGCAGTGGGGGCAGGTGCCTTCGATGTAGCGGTCGGGCAGGGTGCGCCCGGCGGGGGTGAAGGCCCCCATGGCGGTCTGTTTCAAAATATGGCCCTGGCGGTACAGCCCCAGAAAAATATCCTGCACCACCCGGTAGTGGTTGCGGGTGGTGGTGCGGGTGAACAGGTCGTACGACAACCCCAGGTTGGCCAAGTCTTCCCCGATGACTTGGTTGTAGCGGTCGGCCAGCACCTGGGGAGACACGCCCTCTTTTTCGGCCTGCACGGTAATGGGGGTGCCGTGTTCATCGGTGCCGCTCACCATCAGCACGTCGTTGCCGGCCAGCCGGTGGTAACGGGCAAAGATGTCGCTCGGCACCCCAAAGCCCGCCACGTGGCCAATGTGCCGGGGGCCGTTGGCATAGGGCCAGGCTACGCAAACCAAAATTTTCTTAGGCATGGAGACTCAACACCGATGGATAGGATGAAGGGGGTAGATTTGATTTCACGGCAAACACCAGGGTGAACCCAAGGTCTCGTTCGATCTATTTGCTGCTGGTCTGGTGCTCTTTGCTATTGGCCAGTTCTCTTTCATTGTCCGATGGCTACAACAAGCCGTCCCACCCGCCCCGGGTGTCGGCCACCTGAAAGGGGGCAACCCTTAAGCCCACCGCGCCCTTTTTTACCCACAACCGCACCATGGGCACCATGTCTCCGCGGGGGGCGGCCAGCGATGGCAGTTCCTCGGCATACATTAAATCTTTTACCAGAAATTCGTAAAAGAACCCCTGGTGGCTCATGGGGTCGCTGCGCAGCAACACCTTGGAGGGGTCCGAGGGATGCTGGCGGGGGGAACCGGTAAAGGCCACCGCCAGGGCTTCCAATTTTTCCGTGTTGCCCCGATACACCTCCAACTGGCGGCGGGGAATAAGGGGCAAAATGTCTAACGGGTGGTCCATGGAAATGATTGGGGTACGGGGTGCCAGGAAATGCCATTCGTTGCGTTTAGAATAGCCCCCCCACCCCCGGCTGGCAATTCCCGCCTAAAATGCGGGGGAATCATTTCTGACCTTCACATACCCCAAATGGGGGATGACAAGCGGTAAAAATATAATTTAAATAGAAATTAAACCAGGAAAGGTCGGGAAAATGCATTTCAAGGGGGATTCAGCAGACTTTTGGGGAGTTGAGGCGGAGTCATAAATACCCTATAATTGTGATGAATCTATGAAATTTTAAAAGGCAGACCGCCAGATAGTAGCCGTTTTCAGTGATTTGTGATGCAATTAAAAGAATTGGGGGTTTGATCAAAATTCAGGGAGGACCCCGCTTATGGCCGATTTATTTGGAATGTTCAAAAAGGAGGAAGACAACTCCACCGAGATTTTTCAGGCTCTGCAAAAGCTGGAGAGCCAGAAAACAGCGGTGCGGATGGAGCTGGAGAAGTCTTATGTCAGTTTCCGCACGGTAATTGCCCTGCGGGACAACATGATTGTGGTGGGCAAACCCCCCGGAATCAACGATCAAATCGAAAAAGGCGTTCGCCTGCGGTTCCGCATTCCAGAGCTGGAAAGAGACCTGCCGTTGGAGGTCTATCACGCCCATGTCAACCTGAAAAACGGCCACGCGGTGTTTGTGTGCCGCATCCCCAGCAGCTTTGCCAAGGGCGGTCGGGGGGCCATGCGGTTTGATGCCAGCCGGGTGACCACCCTGAACCTGCACCTGCCCGAGCGGGGAGAAACCTACCGGGTATTGGACGTTTCCCAAAACGGGGTGCGGGTATATGTGCCCATGGGTGATTTAAAAGTGTTGTTCCCCCAGGGAAAACCCAGCGACCGAGCGGAAATCCATTACGACCGCTATGTCATCCACCTGGATAGTTACACCCCCAGGGTGTACAAGGGCCGCTCCGTGGGCCTTGAGGTGACCCTAAAGGATCTGAAAGATACCCAAACCCGTTGGGAATCTCTACGTGTCTTTTTGGAATCCTCCCAAGATCAACGCTCCATGGGGCGGGTTGGATAGTATTTCGCAAAACAAGACACCCATCGCCGCTTTTTCTTTTTTGTGCCCTGTGGTAAGGTGAATTACATCCCTTACCCAATGGAGGGCACCATGGGTATTCTAGACCTTTTCAAACCCGATCACAGCGCTGCGGAAGCCACGGAAATTGCCGTGGAGATTGAGCGTTTATCCCGGGAAAAGAAACCCCTGCACATGGAACTGGAAGAGCTGCATACGCACTTCCAAACCGTACTCTCGCTGAAGGGCGACGTAATCATGGTGGCCAAGCCCCCTGGCATGGCCGACCAGATTCTGCGGGGGGCCCACCTGCGCTTCATTGCGCCTTGGTCGGGCAAAGAAATTCGCTTCGAAGTCTCTACCCCCAACATCAACCTAAATTCCGGCGGCAGTGCCTGCTTGTGCGCCCTGCCAGATCATTACAGCGACTCCAGCCGGCAATCCCTGCGGATTGAAACCGCCCGGTTCAACAACGTGCTGTTCAAGGTTCAGGGCCGGGGCCAGTTTCGGGTGCTGGATTTGTCGGAAAGCGGATTCCGGTTTTTGGTGGGGGCCAAGGCGGGGCTGGAGATGTTTCCCCTGGGCAGGCCGTTCCCCGGCATTTTAGACGCTGGGCGATATCACTTGCCCCTGGAACGAGTGATTCCCCGGGTGTACGCCAAAATGACCGTGGGGTGCGAGTTTGAGCTGGAAGAAGCCAGCCTTGCCCGCAAACATCTCCACCAGTTGATCGACTACCTGGAACTGAACGAGGAAACCCGCGCGGCAAATGGGTAGAGGCCCCCGCGCGGGGTGTTCGGGTTCTTTTCTCGGCGGGTGCTTTTCAGGCATTCTCCGTATCTTCTTTCTCCCGGCTTTATCTCTTCCTTTCTCCTGCCCCCTTTCAACAGCACCTCTCCCCCCTGCCCCCCTCCCCAATCAGGGAGGGGGGAATAATTCGATTCCGGGGGGTGATGTGATGGTTTCCTTCCGGCTGAATCATCCGAACGGGTGAAGAGAATAACCGTTGGATTCGAGTCATGGCAGCCCCCGTTAGGGGGCAGGGAAGAGGTGAGATGGCCCCAACGTTGCATTTCTATCTCTGAAAATAGGTCTGTTGATCGGGGGTAGCCCCGGTTTTTCCCCTTTTCGGAGAACATTCCATGGCTTTGGGAAAGAAATTGATTCAAATGATCGCGGGCGATGGAGCCGCCTCACGGGACGAAGAGTTGTCTCAGGTGCTCAGCCGCTTGGCTGGCGGCAAGGAGCCGGTGATGGTGGAGGTGGAAAACACCCGGGTGCGCTTTTTGGCCAAACTGATTATCCGCCCTGGGCTGCTGGTCATCACCAAGCCCCTCAACCTGCCAAACGTGCTGGGTCCTGGCGTTTATGTGCGGTTTTGCCTGCCTTGGAACGAGGAAAAAGAATTGCGCATGGAAGTGGTGCGGCCCCATGTGAACATTGCCAACGGAAACGCCGTGGTGGTGTGCCGGTTGCCGAAGGAATTTGCCAACAGCACCCCCCGCAAGGGCACCCGGTTCGACACCGGGCGGTATAACAACATCACCTTGGTGCTGAAAGATCGGGAGGCGTCCTATCGAGTGCTGGACCTGTCTGTTTCTGGGGTGAAGGTCGACATCAAGGGCCACCATAAAATATTCCAAGTGAACCAACCCATGACGGGCTGCGAACTGCGGCTGGGGGGCTATCGGGTTCCCCTGGCCAGCCTTGTTCCCCGCGCTGTGCAGGGGATGGCCATTGGGGGAGAGATTCAGGTGGCCAAGGAAGGGCATGACGCCATGGCCAAGATGATGAAGTATTTGGAGGATGCTCAGGCCAAACGGATCTCCATGATGAATGCCGTATAATATTTTCGTCTCATGAAGATTGGAATCCCCTCCCCTGCCCGCTTCACGGGCATCCCCTCCGTAAAACACGCCTCCCTGGCGGCGGTACCGCCTGTCTCGTTACTCAAAGCCATCGGTTATTCTGTTCATCCGTTCAGTTGATGAAGCCGGAATGAAGCAAACACCAATCCCCGGCTGCATGCTTTTCCTCTTCCCATCGGGGAGGGGGTGCCTGCGTAGCAGGCAGGGGTGGGGTGTTTTTCGGGGAGGCCCAGCACAGCCGCCAGGGGTTTGGTTGGGGTACAACGAAAGGCTAGGAAGTTAGCGTTTCTTTTTTGGGCGGGATGTTTTTTTTGCTGATGTTTGCTTGGCGGGTTGTTTGGCCGGCTTTTTGGCTGGTGTGGGGGCAGTCTTCTTGGCCGCCGGGGTGGAGATACCCCAGGCATCTACGGTGCGGAATTGGCCAGCGGTGTTTAGCACCGTCACCCGCCGCAGGGCGTGCCAATCCGGCACGATCTCCAGGTCGCAAGACCCTCCACGAATCACCTCTTGGCGGTGGAAGTGACCGATGAGAAAACGGTCCAGCCCTGGGGTAACCGCCTGGGCAAAAGCGGTTAATTCCCCCTGGGGGTAGCCAATCTTAATCTCTCGGTTGGTGGCCGCCAGCGAGGCCTCGATGCGGTGGGCCAGCCAGCGGGCCGCTGGACCCGGCAGGGCCCAGAACAGCGTGCGTACCAGCCGCCCACGAGAAAGCTTTCGCCATTTCAAGTAACGGTGGTCCTGGCGGTTGGCCAAGTCTCCATGGGTCAGCCCATAGCGTTTGCCGTTCCAGGCCAGCACGCAGGCTTCGTGCACCACCCAGCCAAAGGGCATGCCCCGGCGCTTGGCGTTGGCCGCCAGGCGGGGCAAAAAGTATTCGCGGTTGCCCACCACCAGCACCACCTGGGTGCCCCTGGCCTCCAGCCGTTCCAGGGCGGCCATCACCCGCTGGTGCAGGCCCGCCCAATATTTGGGGGGGGCCAGCCACACCTTGAACAAATCTCCCAGCAGCACCAGCACCGCCACGCCCCGCAGGCCGTCCAACCAGGCGGTAAATTCATCGTCTGGCGCCCGGGCGTCTCCCAGGTGAGAGTCGGCCAGGAACACCACGGTTCCAGGGGCGGGCCGGGGGGCCACCAGCGGGGCGCGGGCCATCATGGCCTTCCAGTCGGGTTTCCAATGACTCATGGGGGGGGCGGCTCCTTGGATTCCAGGGGTTTCCGGGTGTTTCCGGTGTCTTCCAGTTTTTCTCGCATTTTCTTTTCGGCCAGCCGCAATTCTTTATCCAGCAGCCGGCGTTTGTCTTTGGCTTCCGCCTGGGCGGCCCGCTGCAGCCGCCGGGCCTGTTCGGCCAGGCGCTGGGCCCTGGCGTTCAAGGCCTGTTCTTGGCGGTCCACCCGCTTCAGGTCGGTGGCCAACTGCCGGTGATATCGCCGCCAGTCTTTCAGCAAAGTTCCCAGGCCCAGGCTGCCGGGCCGCCGGAAGGGCCGCACCCGAATGGCAGGCCCGGCGGGGGGTGTTTTCTCCCGCTCCAACCGGTTGGAAGACACCCCCTCCTGGGCAATGCGCCGGGCGGCGGCCAGTTGCTCGTCGGGCTTCAGCCGGGCCACGAACCGCAGGTGGCGGTAGTTCACCGTCTTTTCCATTCCCCGGCGAGAAAGCACCCGGCGGGCGGGGGGGATGATTTGCTGCAGGGCCAGCAGAGAGGCCACATGGTCGCGGGTGGTGCCCAGGGCCGCCGCCAGTTGGGCCTGGGTCCAGTTTTGGGTTTTCTTCAGCCCCTCCAGGGCATCGGAAAATTCCCACAGGCCCACCTCTCCCTGCTCCAGCCGCTCCACCACCCTGGCATGGGAGGGCTGGGCGCCCTCCACCACGATGGCCGGAATGAGGGGCCAACCCAGTTCCCGGGCGGCCCTTAAGCGCAGGCCCCCCATCAGCACCAAGTAGCGGCGGTTGGTTTCCTTCAGCACCAGCACTGGCCGTTCGGCTCCCTCGGCCAGCAGTTCCCGCTCGGCCAGCAGGTCTTCCTCCGCCGCCAGGGGTTGGCGGGGGTTGTCCCGCACTTGGCGCACGGGTATTTGGGTTAATCCATGGAATTCTGCTTTTTTACGGCCCATGCCCATGTCCTCCGTCCGGGTCTTGCTGCTCCTTGGGGATTATCATCCGGATGGAGAAAATGGTAAACCATGGAAAAAAAAATAATCGATGGATTCGCGTCAAAAGACTGGAACCACGAAAAAAGGGGCGGGGGCTGTTGGTGTTCAACAGGCCCCGCCCCTTTTTGGCACCACACCACAATCACATCCTATCCAATTCATTCCCTTAGGCCGACAACAACCCATGGGAGGCCAACCCTTCCGAGCGCAGCATGACTCGGTAGCCGGTTTCGGTGGGTTCACATTTTTCCACCCGGACGGGCAAATGGGTTTCCATGGCGTCCAGCATCAGCACATCCCCTTCTCCTTGGCTCAGGGGGAAAATGGTTTTCACCTGAAAGGTGTCGTGGCTGATTTTTTCCACCAAGCGGCTGGTGTTGGTGGTTTCGCTGGTTTCTGGCATGTCGCAGAACACTTTTCCGTGGTTGGTGTAGAGCGTGCAGTTCATGGGTGATCTCCTCATGGTTCATGGATTTGTTTGGATTCCCCCACATCGCCTTCCCCATGCCCATGAAGTTTGGCAGGACGTTTTGGAATCCGGTTCACCCAAGCTAGGTACATCCTACCCTGGATAGGCGGAAAAATCAATATAAACAATGTTTTTCTTACATCCTGATGGATTGTAAGCGTCTGAAAAAGGTAAAGATTATGGGGTCCTATCCGGTCATCCCCTTGAATCCATGGGAGAAGCCACTTTGGAGCCTCATCCTTTGGCGTCTAGCCAGTTGTCGCCGGTTCCCAGGTCTACTTTCAAGGGCACGGAGAGTTCCATGGCGGACTCCATTTCTTCCCGGGCCAGGGTTTTCACCTGCTCCAGTTCCTCTTCTGGCACGTCGAACAGCAGTTCGTCGTGGATGGTGAGCACCATGCGGGCGGCCAGGTTTTCTTGGGCCAGCCGCCGGTGCACCCGAATCATGGCGGCCTTGATGATTTCGGCGGCAGTGCCCTGGATGGGTGTGTTGACGGCCATGCCTTCGGCCACCCGCCCCGCCAGCGACTTGCTGTCGTGGATGTCGGGCAGGTAGCGGCGGCGGCCCAGCAGGGTTTGGGCGAAGCCTTCTTTGCGGGCTCGTTCCATCAGGCTTTCCTGCATGTCGCGCACGGCGGAATAGCGGGTGAAAAATCGCTCGATGAAGGCCTTGGCTTCCTCTTTGGTGGTGGCGGTCACCAGGGCCAGCCGCTCGGCCCCCATGCGGTAGATCAGCCCGAAGTTCACTTCTTTGGCCACCGCGCGCATGGTTTTGTTCACCTGTTCCGGGGAGACCTGAAAGATGGCCTGGGCGGTGAGGGCGTGGATGTCGAGCCCGTCTTGGAACGCCTGCAGAAAGGTGGGGTCTTGAGAGTAATGGGCCGCCACCCGCAGCTCAATCTGGCTGTAATCGGCCGACAGCAGCTTCCATCCCGGTCCGCTGGGCAGAAACAACGCCCGCACCCGGGCGCCTTCCTCGGAACGCACGGGGATGTTTTGCAGGTTGGGGTTGTCGCTGGCCAGGCGGCCGGTGGCGGCCACCGTTTGGCGGAAATGGGTGTGAATGCGCCCGGTGATGGGGTTCACGAATCCGGGCAGGGCGTCGAGGTAAGTGTTCTGCAGTTTCACCAGCCGGCGGAAGTCGAGCAGGCGGCGGGGCAGGGGGTGGGCGGAGAGTTTCTCCAGGGTTTCTTCATCGGTAGAAAACCCCATGCCGGTTTTGATTTTTTTGGGCCGCACCCCCAGGGTTTCGTGCAGTTTCAGTTTTTCGTACAGCACCCGCTGCAGGTCCACAATGGAGGCAATGTTGAAGTCCCGCTCTCCGGCCTCTCGGTAGATGTCTTCCCGAATGTCTTCCAACCGCAGAGACAGGTCCGCCGACAACTTCTTGGCCCCCTCGGCGTCGAAGCGGATGCCCGCGTTTTCCATGCGGGCCAGCACCGGCACCAGGGCCATTTCCAGCGAGGCGAAGAACCCGGCTTGGCCGGTTTGGTTCAACTGGGGGGTGAACAGGCTTTGCAGCCGCCACACGGCCCAGGCATCCTCGCAGGCATAACGGGCCACCCGTGGAATTTCCACTTGAGCCATGGTGATTTGATCGGCCCCCTTGCCAATCAGCGACTCGGTGGGAATTTTGGCCACCCCCAGCCGCCGCAGGGCCACCGAGTCCAGGTCGTGGCGGCGCTCGGCGGGTTCAATCAGGTGAGAGGCAATCATGGTGTCGTGGGCCAGCCCCCCCAGCCGGATTCCCTCGTGGGCCAGCATGTGCAGGTCATACTTCATGTTGTGGCCGCATTTGGGGGGTTTCTCCCCTTCCAGCAAGGGGCGCAGCAATTCCACCAGGGCTGAGCGGCGGCCAGCCAGCCCCGGCGCGTTGAACGGAATGTACCAGGCGGCGGGGGAGTCTTCTCCCTGGGGCGGGGCCGCCAGCGAGACCCCCACGATGCGGTCGGAGAGGATGTCCAGACCGGTGGTTTCGGTGTCCACCGCCAGCATGGGGGCGTTTCGCCACAGAGACATTTTTCCGGCCACGGCCTCCAGGGTATCTAGCACCTCCCAGGGGAACTGGGCTGGCTGGCCGGAACCCTGGCCCGGAGAATCCAGCCCCCCGTCTTCATCGGCATGGCCCATGGGATGAGCTTGCTCCGGCTCGTCCCAGGCCAGGGTTTGTTGGTGCCCGTGGGAATCGCCCGCTGCGCTGGACTTGCCCTGGGACTTCTTGCTGGTGGAAACCGTGGGGCGTTCCTCGGCCCGTTTTTTTAGCAGCTTGTCGCGGAACTGTTGAAACTCCAGCTCGGTGAGCATCTCCAGAAAAAGATCGTTGTGCTGGGGGGGCAGGGCGGGCAGAACCAGATCGTCCAGGGTGACACCCATGGGCACATCGGTGTGCAGGGTCACCAGTTCCCGAGACAGCCAGGCGTTGTCTTTTTCCGCGGCCAGGGTTTCGGCCAGTTTGCCCTTCACTTCTCCCAGCCGTTGGTACAGGGCCTCCAGCCCCCCAAACTGCCCAATCAACTTGGCCGCGGTTTTTTCTCCCACCCCCCGCACCCCCGGCACGTTGTCCGAGCTGTCGCCCATCAGGGCCAGCAGGTCCACCACCTGGTTGGGGTCCACCCCCCATTTTTCCCGCACGCCGTCTGTTCCAGTCACAGTGGCTTGGTCGCCCTTCACCGCGTACAGAAAGGTGCGGTCGTCTACCAGTTGCATGTAGTCTTTGTCGCCGGTGACCATGAAGGTTTCCCAGCCCCGGCCCTGGGCTTGGCGGGCCAGGGTGCCAATGATGTCATCGGCCTCGAACCCTGGAATGAGCAGGTACCGAAGCCCCAGGGCCTGGGCCAGCCGGGGCAGGTAGGGCAGCTGCCCCACCAGTTCCTCCGGCATTTTCTCCCGGGTGGCTTTGTAGTCGGGGTAGCGCTGGTGACGGAAGGTGGGGTCGGGCCCGTCGGCGGCCAGGGTGAAATAATCGGGCCGCTCCCGCTCCCAAATGGTCATCAGGGTCCACACCAGCCCCCGCAGGCCGCTTACGTTCACCCCCCGTGAGTTGATAAGGGGCGCCCGAATCATGGCGAAATGGGAGCGGTATAGCACCGCCATGGTGTCTACGGCGAACAAGCGGGTCATGGGTCTCCTTCCTGTTGTGTCTATACTGTTGTGCTATTCCTGTTGCGCGCTTACCACCCGGCCCGGGTGTATTCCGGGCCAAAGGTGAGGGTTTCCAGGCCCTCCAGGCATTGGGCTTCCAGTTGGGCCAGGGGAATCCCCGCTTCCACTTCCGCCAGTTTGTCCAGCCGGGCCCGGGTGTCGGGGCGGGCGGGCTGAAACAGGGTGCAGCAGTCGGGGAAGGGCTGAATGGAAATGGGGAACGTGCCGATGGCCCTGGCCTGATGCACGATGTGGTGCTTGTGCATGCCAATCAGGGGCTGCAACACCGGCAGGGTTGCCGCTTGACCCACGGCCCGCAGGTTTTCCAGGGTCTGGCTGGCCACCTGCCCCAGTTCATCGCCAGAAACCAGGGCCAGGGCCCCCGTGCGGGCCGCCAAGGCCCCCGCCACCCGGTTCATGGAGCGCCGATACAACACCGTTCGCAGCCCTTCGGGAGAGTGATCGCGGATGTCTTCTTGAATGGGGGCGAAGGGGGCGATGTGCAGCACGGTTTCCGGCTGATAGCGGGCCAGATGGCGAACAATGCCCACCACCTTTTCTTTGCTTTGCTCCCCAATGTAGGGGTAACTGTGAAAGTTGAGGAAGGCCACCCGGCAGCCCCGGGTCATCATCATGTGGGCGGCCACGGGGCTGTCAATGCCTCCGCTCAGCAGGGCCAGCACCCGCCCGCTCACCCCCACCGCCAGCCCGCCGGGGCCGGGAACCTTATCGGTGTACACGGCGGCTTGCCCCTCCCAAATTTCCACGTGCAGGGTCAGTTCCGGGTGTTCCAGATTCACCTTCAGCCGGGGGTGCCGGGCCAGCAGGGCCGCCCCCAGCCGCCCCGCCAGTTCTGGAGAAGTAAGGGGGTAACGCTTCTCTTTGCGTTCCACCTCTACCCGGAAGGGCAGGCGCCGGTCTTCCGGCGGCAAGGCCGCCATCACTTCCGCCATGTAATCCACCACATGCCCTTCCAGCCGGTCTGGTTCCGATTCCACCAGCTTGGCCCGGCTGAGATTGGCCACCCCTGGCAGCCCCCGCAGAATGTCTTGGGCGGTGTCTTGCTGGGCGGCGGTGCCCCCCCGCACCAGCAGGCGGGCGGGCTGCTGGGTAAGGGTAAAGGTTCCCGCTTGTTTCAGGTGAGCGGCGGCGTTGCCCGCCAGGCGGTCTTCAAATAAAAAACGGTTCTTGCCCTTCAGGGTGGTTTCTGAAAGCCGGACAATGAGTAAGGTGGAATCCATCGGTTTGATTCTTCCCAAGTTTGGTGCTGCGTCTAGAGACAAAGGTTCTCCCGGCGGCCGGGGCAGTTGCCATTCCCCCGTTGATTCGGGATAGACTGGAGGAAATGGAATCATACCGCATTTTTCCATCCTCCACCTCTCCCCTGATTGGGGGGGAAGGACAGCCTACGAAGGAACAACCCTTACCCAGAGACATCAGCGAAACCCATGGAAAAAACCGGCGAAGCGAAGATGATGGGGGTGTACCCCATGCATCAGTACAAAATGGCCAACGGCCTGCAAGCCCTGCTGGTGGAAAACCCCATCAGCCCGGTGGCGGCGGTGCTGCTGCATTACCGGGTGGGGTCGGCCCAGGAAAAAGACCCCGAACGGGGGCTGGCCCATTTTTTTGAGCACATGATGTTCCGCGAGACCGCCACCCTGCAAGACGGCGATTTCGACCGCATCGTGGCCGAGTGTGGGGGGGTGGGGCTGAACGCTTTTACCTCCTACGACACCACGGCCTATCACGTGAACGTGCCAGCTGACCGAATTGAGCGGGTGCTGGAACTGGAAGCGGACCGGATGGAAAACCTGCGGCTGTCTCCAGACTTGATCGACAAAGAGCGGGGGGCGGTGCTGGGGGAACTGCACATGTACCAAGACATGCCCTCTGAACAGCATTGGGAGGCCCTGATGGAGGAATCCTTTCAGACCCACCCTTACCGCCATCCCATCATTGGCTACAGCCGCCTGGTAGAGGCCTTTGGCAAAGAGGATTTCACCCAGTTTTACAAACGCCATTACGCCCCGGACCGGGCGGTGCTGGTGGTGGTGGGGGGCTTTCCCCTGGAGCAGGTGCGAGACACCATTCAGCGCGTGTTTGGAAAAATTCCTCCCGGCGGCGGGGGCGAACCCCCGGCTCCGCCAGAACCCCTGCCCGCCGCTCCCCGGCGCAGGGTCATCACCCACCCCAAGATCACCTCGGAAAACCTGTACACGGCGGTGCACGCCCCCGGCATTTCTCACCCCGACGCCCCGGCGCTGTTTCTGCTGAGTTGGCTGCTGTCGGGTGGGCAGTCGTCGCCGTTCCACCTGCGGCTGGTGGAGGGGGGCCTGGCCACCGAGGCCTCGGCCACCCTGCTGGATGCCGAATGGGGCATGGTGTCGCCCAGTTTGTTTTTAATGGATGTGTCTTTGCAGCAGGGGGTGCCGGCCGAGCGGGCCGAAGAGGAGCTGGACAAGATGATTGGAGAATGGCTGGAGGGGGGAATTCCCCCGGAGGAAATGGAACGGGCGGTGAACCAGTTGCGGCTGGCCCATTACGAAGGGCTGCAAAGCAACATGCGGCTGGCCCGGGCCATTGGTTCGGGGGTGGTGTCGTGCGGTGACCCGCTGTTTGGGCAGCGCATGGAAGAAGCCGCCCGGCAGTTAACCCCAGAACAACTGCGCGAGACCCTGGCCCGCTATTGGACGGGCCGCCCGCGCATCACCGTGATTCAACGCCCCGAGGAAGGAAAACAATCATGACCCCTTTCTCTCACATGCTATACCGTCAGGCCCGGGCTTTTCCGGTGACCCACGTGAATTTGGTGTTCCCCCACAGCGGGGCCTGCCAAGACCCCGCCGACCGCCAAGGGTTGAGCCTGCTCACCCTGAAAATGCTGCTGAAGGGCGCCGGGGGAATGCCCAGCGGAGAGTTTAACCGGGCCATGGAGCGCCTGGGGGCCTCGATGCAGGTGAACCTGAGCAGCGATACCCTCTCCCTGCGGCTGGTAACCCTCACTGCCAGCCTGGACCAAACCCTGGCTTTGTTTCTCACCGCCCTCACCCGCCCCAACATGGAGGAAGAAGCCTTTCGCCAACTGCGGCAAGAGGCCCTGTCGAACTGGATTGCCGAGCGGGAGGAAAACAAGCGCACCCGGGTGCGGGATGTGTATCTGTCGGCCCAATATGGCCAGGGTCCCCTGGCCTATGGCACCGATGGCACCCGCCAAGGGCTGGAGGCCATTCGGGTGGAAGACTGCCGCCGCCGCCACCAAGAAATGCTGGCTGGCAGCCGCCCCTTGCTGGCGGTGCTGTCCGACCTTACTCAGGAAGAAATAGAGGCCCGTGTGGCGGCTCGGTTTTCTTTCCCCACTCCAGGCGCCCCGGCCCCCTACCCCTGGGACACCTTCCGCCCGCCCCAGCCCAACGGCCGTCAGGCCGTGGTGATTGCCGACCCGGAAACCCAGACCGAAGAACTGATGGCCGGGTTTTTCTCGGTGCACGAGGCCGACCCACGCTGGCATGTGCACCGGCTGGTGCAGTTGATTTTTGGGGGAGACATGAACTCCCGGCTGTTCCGGGTGATTCGGGGCGAGCGGGGGTATTCCTACGGGGCTTCGTGCTGGTACGAGGCTGGCCGGGGCCGGGCCCCCCGCAACCGTCCGGCGCCTTTCACCCTGTACACCTTCCCCTCGGTGGAGCACACCCCCCAGGCCCTGCCCCTGCTGGTGGGGCTGTATGAGGAACTGGTAGAAAAAGGCGTGACCGATGAAGAGTTGAGCCGGGCCAAAAGCGCGTTGATTCACTCCCACGCTTTTTTGATGGACACCCCCCAGAAGCAGCTGGCCCTGGACGTGGACCGGGTGCTGTATGGCATCAACCCGGACCCGCCGGAGGAAAACCAACGCAAGCTGGAAAGCGTGACCCCCGCCGAGGTGCTGTCTACCCTGCGGGAAAGTCATTTCCCCGGGGCTTTGCGGCTGGTGATGCTGGGCAACCCGGACCGCCTGGCCCCCCTGGCCCGGGCCGTGCCCGGCATGGACAGCGTGGAGGTGGTTCAATACCCGTAACGACGAATCCGTAACACCCACTTCCCCGCAAGCTTGGAGGACCCCCCAATGGCCACTCTAAAAATGCTGCCCTGGCTGACCGCTGGAATGCTGTTGTTTTCGGGGTGTACCTCCAGCATGGAACAAGAGCCATTCAACCGCGAAGCGGATCACCAGCGGTTTCAAGATGAAATCAGCAAAATCAACGTGGAGGCGGAAGTTCAACGCATCAAAAAACAATATGATGCCACGGTTGAAAACATAAAAAACCACCGGTTGAAGGTGGCTTATGTGTATTGCGCCGGTTGCATGTACGGCGGTCAAAACGCGAGATATTGGACGTCTGAGAGCGTGGACCGAGAACAGGAACTGGAAAAACAAGGATTCTATTTCGACGATAAATATATCATCTACTACGACCCGAACCGGGAATATCAAATTGTGGCCGTGTATAACGATGGGGGCACCGAGCACACCGTTTATCACACCGAAACTTATTTTGATGAACGGGGGATGGAATACTTCCAGTTTCAAAATTACAACCATGACTACGGCGACCATGCTACGTACAATGAAGAGCGGGTCTACTTCAAAGGATCGCTGCTCATCAAATACATTCATGATACGTATGAGCACAACGGGAAGACACTGCAAAAAAGCCTGGCGGGCTACAAGGGCCGGAAGATCGGAACCCACACGGAACCCTATCGAAGTGTGTTGACGGAAGATTCGGTGCGGTATGGTTCATTCGGCCAAGGCGTGTACGACCAAATGGTGAAACTCGGCTTGGTGCGGCCGGGCCAATAAAAGGCGGTGCCATGGTTCCTTCCACCCTGATTGTGTTAAACCCCCACGCTCACTTTGGGCAGACGGGCCGCGCTTGGCAGCGGGCGCAGCGGCGGGTGTTGGCCGCCCTGGCCCCGGCAGAAGTGCTGCTGGCGGAAGACCCCCAGGCCGCCTGGCAGGGGGCCAAGCGGGCCGCCCTGGCCGGGGTGCGCCAGTTTGTGGTGGCCGGGTGCGCGGGCACCGCCCATGGGGTGGTGAACGGGCTGATGGAACTGGCCGAAAGCCACCGCAAAAACCTGGGGGTGGGGTTCCTATCTCTTCCGTTTCGTTCGTCTTGGGCCAAAACCCTGGGGCAGCCGTTCTCTCTGGCCCGCCAGTTGGAAATTTTGAAAGCCGGGCACACTGTGCCCCACGATGTGGGCTGGGTGGAGGGCGTGGACCTGCAAGGGAATCCCTTCTCTCGCTACTTTTTGAACGGGGCGGCCTTTGGCCCCTTGAGCGCCTATCGCCAGGGGGGCGGAACCCAGGGTCTGTGGGCTCCGCCGCTCCCCCTGGGGGTGCAAGCCGCGGGGGCGGGCTCGGTGCGCCTGCCGCTGGCCCTGGGGTTGGTGATGGTGGGGCAGTTTTATCCAGGGCTGGGGGCGGTGGCCCCCCAGGCCGACCCCACCGATGGGGTGCTGGCGTTGGTGGGCATTCCCCCGTTAGGCCGTTGGCGGGCGCTGGGGGCCATGGCCGGGGTTGGTCTGTGGGGCTTGCGTTACGAAACTTTGCTGGAGTCCACCGGTTTTCAGGTGACCCTGGAGGCAGGAAACCCCCAGGAACCAGCTCCAGCGAGGGAAGACGGGAATGGAAAAGAGAAGACGGGCGGCCCAGAGATAGCTGCCAGCGCAGTGATTGCTGCCAGCGCTTTGGAGGCCGACGGCCAGCGGCTGGGGTGTTTGCCCGCCCGGTTTGCCGTGGAGCGCCACGCTCTGCCGGTGGTGGTGGCCGCCCAGCCGGTACGCATTGTGAAGCCCCGGCTGGCCCCTGCCGTGCGGGTGGCGTCCTCTCAGGTGGCGGTGCACCGGGAGAACACCTAGGGGGTTATTTCTTCAGGCGGCCCATGGCCCGCCGCAGGCCGTTCCAGCGCCGCAGGAGGGCAATGGTATACAGCCCCACCCCGCCCAACCACAGGGCGTAGGCGAAGATCACGAATTCGGTGTTTCTGGGCATAGTCGTCCCTTCAAAAAGAGGATTGGAAAAATACGGGTAAAGATGACAGGTAAAAATTAACGGGGTGAGGCGGCAATGTTGCCGCCGTCTACCGGCAACACCGTGCCGGTGGTTTTTTCGCTCAGGGCCAGGTGAACAAACCCATCGGCCACGTCCGACGCCAGCACCTCTTGCTTCAGCAGGTTCCCCGCCAAATAGTCGGAGACCGACAGCCCCCTGGCCTTGGAGCGGGTTTCCAGCACGCCATCGCCAAACAGACGGGTGTTGATGCGGTCGGCGTTGATGGCGTTGGAGCGGATGCTGTCTCCGCCGTAGTCCAGGGCATATTGCTTCATCAGGGCCACCACGGCGGCCTTGGGCAAGGTATAGGGGCCCAGTTGGGGGCCGGGGTTAAACGCCGACTTGGAGGCGTTGAACAGCAGGTGCCCGCCGGTGCCTTGAGACAGCATTAAATGCACCGCGTGGGCGGCCATGCCCTGGTGAGAGAAAAAGTTCACCTCAAAGCTTTCGCGCAGGGTTTGGTCGTCCACGTCGGCCATGGCCCCCTGCCACACCCGACCCGCGTTCGACACCAGAATGTCCAGCCCGCCATAGGTCAAGGCGGCCGTTTCCACCAGGGCGGTTTGCACGTCGGGCCGGGAGATGTCTCCCGCCACGCTGACCACCTGGCCCCCCGCTTGCTCGATGATGCGCTGGGCTTCCACCAGCCGGTCCTCGAACAAATCGCCGATGACCAGGTGGGCCCCCTGGCGGGCAAAGGCCAGGGCCGTGGCCAAGCCAATGCCAGACCCCGCCCCAGTCACGATGACGACCTGCCGGGCCAGGGGGGCTTCTTTTCCCTTCCCCAGCTTGGCCTGTTCCAGGCTCCAGTATTCCATGTCAAAGATTTCGGCTTCGTTCAGCGGGGTGTAGCGCCCCAGGGCTTCCGCCGAGCGGATAATGGCCACGGTGTGTTCCGCCAAGTCGGCGGAAATGCGGGCTTCTTTTAAAGAAGCCGCCGCGGTGAACAGCCCCGCTCCCGGCACCCAAATCACCCGGGGGTTGGGGTCTAAAATCTTCAACCCGGGGGAGCGCCCCTGGTGGGCCAAGAAGTACCGGTCGTATTCTTCCCGATAATTCCGCACGGCTTGGCGAACCTGGCCCGCCCATTCCCCCAGGTCGTCGCCTTCGGGAAGGGGGGGGAGAACCAGGGGGCGGTTCTTGGTGCGGATGACGTGGTCGGGGGTGGCCACCCCCCGCCGGGCGTAGTCTTCCAGCCCCTGGCCATTGGCAAAGGCCAGCAGGTCTTCTCCCTGGCGGTGGTGCAAAATCCAGCGCTGCCAGCCTCCTTGGGTGTGGGGGGTTTCGCTGGCCAGGGCGCCCCGCAGCAGGGGCATTAGCTGGGCCAGCTTGCCGCGGCCCTGGGGGGTGTCTCCCGCCGGGGGCTGGGGCAGCCCCTTGCGGGGGGTAAACTCGGGCTTGGCTTTGGTCTTGCGGGTGGCGTCCTCCAGCCGGGCGGCGGCCATGTTAACGTATTGGATATGCCGCTGGTAGCTTTCTTCCGCCGTGGTGCCAAAGGTGAACAACCCATGGTTGACCAGCACCACGCCTTCCACCCCAGGGTGTTTGTCCAGCAGGTCCATCACCTGCCCGGCCAGGGGAAAGCCCGGAAACACAAAGGGCAGCACGGCCAGTTTTCCGCCGAATACTTCTTTGCACAGGGCTTGGGGGTCGGGCTGGTCCACCAGGGCCACCACGGCGTCGGCGTGGGTGTGGTCCACGAACTTATAGGGCAAAAAGGCGTGTACCAGGGCTTCCACCGAGGGGTTGGGGGCGGAGGAATCCAGCAGGTTTCCCCGCAGGGCGTTCACCATGGCCGCGTCGGACAGGCTTTTCAACTGGCGCATCTTGAGCAGGGGGGCCAGCCGCACGGCGGGAAACCCAGGGGGCTCAATGGTGCCCATGTCCCAGCCGCTGCCCTTCACGCACAGCACCTCCACCGGGTCTCCCGTCACGTCGGGCCGGGTGGTTTTCACCGAGGCATTTCCCCCGCCGTGCAGCACCAAGCCGGGGTCGCCCCCAATCAGCCGGGCCGAATACACCCGCAGGGCCAAGTCTTCTCCTTGGGCGGCATATTTTATGACCGCGTCTTTGGCTTCGGCGGCGTTCCAGCGGTTTTCCACGCTTAAATAACTGTGTTTGCTTGGGGTCATGCTTGTTTACCTTGGAATTGGGTTCAAAGGGGTCTTGTTCTTTTTTATCACCCTTGCCCTTCCCTGCGCCATCCCTTACAGTAATTTCTCAAGAAAGCACCCCTTTTTCCCTCAAACCTTTCCCTTAAACCCTTCTCTCAAACCCTTCTCTCAAATCAAGGTTCAACCCTTGTTTTTGCTTCCATGAAGAATTGGTTTCTGGCTGCCCGCCCCCATACCCTTAGTGCCTCGGTGGTTCCCGTGCTGGTCGGCAGCACCCTGGCGGCGTCTGCCGAATCGTTCTCTTGGCTGCTGTTTGGCCTCACCTTGGCGGGTTCAGTGCTGGTGCAAATTGGGGCCAACCTGACCGACGAATACGCCGACCACGACGCCACCGAATCGAAAAAGAAATTCCCCGCCCCCCACAAAGTCATTGCCCTGGGGCTGCTGACCCCCCTGCAGGTGAAGCGCGGGGCGTTGACGGTGTTTGCCCTGGCCACCCTGCTGGGGGGGTATTTGGTGTGGGTGACGGGTTGGGAGCTGCTACTGGTGTGCCTGCTGGCCCTGGCCACCGCCTGGGCTTACAGCGCTGGGCCCCTGCCCCTGGGCGACTTGGGGCTGGGGGAGCTGCTGGTGATGGTGTTCATGGGGCCGGTGAGCGTGTTGGGCACGGTGTATGTGCAAACCCACCAAATGGATTGGGGCCAGTTCTTTGTGTCGCTGCCAGTGGGGGGGCTGGTCACCGCCATTCTCATCACCAACAACCTGAGAGACGTGGAGGAAGATCGCTCTCACAACCGGGTCACCCTGGCCACCCGCTGGGGCACCGGCTGGGTGAAAACCCTGTACTTGGCCTTGGTGCTGCTGGCCTATCTCATCCCCGTGGCCCTGATGGGGGCCGGATGGGTGGGGAGTTGGGCGTGGCTCACTTGGCTGGCCCTGCCCCTGGGGCTGCATGTCTCTCGCCGGGTGGTGGCTGGGGGCACCCCAGAGTTCCGCCATCAAACCCTCAAGCGAACCTCTCTCCATCACATGGTGTACGGTCTGCTGCTCTCCCTGGTGTTTCTGCTGGAAGCCTGGCTGTAACCGGGTTTCTCTTTACTTGAATCCGGGCGGTGATGCGCTTGTTTCCGACCAGCCTTCAATAACATCCCACCCGCCCCTGCGGGGCATTCCCGAAAAGCACCCCTCCCCTTCGTGGCGGGGAATCACTCGCATCCGATGGGTTGGGTGCTTGCTTCCGTTCCGTCTTCACCGTCCGAACGGTGGCAAAGAATAGCTGGGGGATTCGAGTGGGGGAGTGTGATTTGGAGGCCGTCCGTTTAGCCTGGGATTGACAGCACTGCTATTTCCTCCCATCGTAACAAGAGGCCATTGTTTATTTCGTGTTCCCCTTTTTTTGCGTGATGCCCCTTGAGCGACCCGTTTGTAAACGCCATCGCCCGGCTGGTGCCGGAAGTTCCCCCCCACCTGGTGGAGCGCCCCCCTGACCCCGCCCTGGGCGACTACGCCCTGCCCTGCTTTGCCCTGGCCAAAGCCCGCCGCAAGGCCCCCCCGGCCATCGCGGCGGAGCTGGCGGCGGAGCTGGCCCCCCGGCTGGGAGAGGCCCAGCACCAGGGCGCCCCCCTGTTCACCGCGGTGGAGGCCGCCGGGCCCTATTTAAACTTCCGGGCCGACGCGGGGCAAATGGCCCGGCTGACCCTGCCTTCCATTCTGGACGGCTCTTACTTTCAGCAGAACCGCGCCCCGGCTGGCGGCAGCCGCAAGGTGATGGTGGAGTATTCCCAGCCCAACACCCACAAGGCCTTTCACGTGGGCCACATGCGCAACGTGGCCCTGGGCGATGCCCTGGCCCGCATTCTGGCCTACAACGGCCAGCAGGTCACCGCCGCCAACTACATTGGCGACGTGGGCACCCACATTGCCAAGTGCCTGTGGTTTTACCAGCGCCACCTGGGCCGCCTGCCCAAAGAAAAGCAAACGCCCCAGCCCGGCCAAGACCGGGGCGAATGGCTGGGAGAACTCTACACCGCCGCCACCCTGATGCTGGAGGACGCCCCCAAAGAGCAACGGGAGGTCTATCAAAAAGAAGTGGGCCAGGTGCTGCAACAACTGGAGAGCGGCCAGGGCGAAGCCCATGCCCTGTGGCAAGAAACCAGGGCCTGGAGCCTGGAGAGTTTTCAAGACATCTACCGCTGGCTGGGGGCCCGCTTCGACCACTGGTTCTACGAGTCGGAGATGGAGGCGGGGCGGCGCATTGTGGAGGAAGGGTTGGCCAAGGGGGTGTTCATCCGCTCGGAGGGGGCGGTGGGGGCCGACCTGGAGGCCGACGGCCTGGGCTTTCTGCTGGTGCTCAAAGCCGACGGCACCACCCTGTATTCCACCAAAGACCTGGCCCTGGCCGAAATGAAGTTCGATCGGTTTGGCATGGACGAATCGGTGTACGTGGTGGGGGCCGAGCAGACCCTGCACTTCAAGCAAGTATTCAAAGTGTTGGAAAAATTGGGCTACCCCCAGGCGGGCCGGTCGGTGCACCTGGCCTATGGGCTGGTGATGCTGCCGGAGGGAAAAATGAGTTCCCGGGCGGGCAATGTCATCCTGTTCTCGGCCCTGCGAGAGCGGATGAACCGGTTCATCGTGGAGCACTACCTGGAAGCCCACCGGGGAGACTGGCGCGACGAAGAAATTGACGAGACTTGCCGACGCATCGCCGTGGCGGCCATCCGCTATGGCATGGTGAAGCAGGATCCGTCGAAGGTGATTGTGTTCAACCTGGAAGACTGGCTGGTGGCCGAGGGCGACACGGGGGTGTATCTTTGCTACGCCTACACCCGGGTGCAAAGCATTTTCCGCGCGCTGGGAAAATTTGGCCGGGCCGATGCCGACTTGACCCTGCTGACCCACCCCACCGAGCGGGCGTTGATTCGCGAGTTGCACGATTTTAACCGGGCCGCCGAAGCCGCCGCCCGGCTGATGCGCCCCAACCTGCTGGCGGGCACCCTGTTTGCCCTGGCCAAGGCCTTTTCCCGGGCCTACGCCGCCGTGAGCGTGAAGAATGCCGAGACCCCCGCCCTGGGAGAAGCCCGCCTGGCGTTGTTTGATGCCGCTGGCCGGGTGCTGAAGGAAGGGCTGGAGTTGCTGGGCATCACCCCCCCCGAACGCATGTAGGCCGGTCAGCCCTCCCGCAAGGTTAAAATCAAATCGCCGCCTTCCAGGGTGTTTCCCGGCTGAAGCAAAATTTCGTCCACGATGGCGTCTACCTTGGCGGTGATGGCGTTTTCCATCTTCATGGCTTCGGTCACGGCCAGCAGTTCTCCCTTCAATACCTTTTGCCCCTGCCGCACCTCGATGCGGGTGAGCTTGCCCGGCATGGGGGCCGCCACGTGGAATGGGTTGTGGCTGTCGGCCTTGCGGCGCACCAAGTTGTCTTCCGGCACGGTGTGGTCGTGAATCACCACTTCCCGGGGGCGGCCGTTCAGGTCGAAGAACACGGTGCGCTTGCCGCCTTCTTTCAGCTCTCCCACGGTCAGCAGGGTGATGATCAGCCGTTTCCCCGCTTCAATCTCAATCTGGGTTTCTTCTCCTGGCCGCAGGCCATAGAAGAACGTGGGGGTGTCCATCATCGAGGTGTCCGAGAAGCGGGTCTGGTGGTTCAAGAACCCGTCCATCACCTTGGGATACAGCAGGGCACCGGTCAGCTCATCGTCTCTCAGCAGCACCCCGTGGTGTTCGCGCACTTTTTCCCGCACGGCTTCCACGTCGGTGGGGGGCAGGCTGGCTCCGGGCCGCTCGGTGAGGGGGGCTTTCCCCCCCAGAATGCGTTTCTGCAACTTTTCCGGAAAGCCCCCCAGGGCTTGGCCCATGTGGCCAGAGAACAAAGACACCACGCTGTCGGGGAAGGACACCGTCACCGAGTCGTCGTCTAGGGCCGTGATGGGCAGGTTGCTGCTCACCAGGGCCAGGGCCATGTCGCCCACGGCCTTGGAGGTGGGGGTAACCTTCACGATGTCTCCAAAGGCCAGGTTCACTTCGGCGTAGCGCTGCTTTACTTCTTCCCAGCGGTGGCCCAGGCCCACGCTTTCGGCCTGTTGCTTTAGGTTGGAATACTGCCCCCCGGGAATTTCGTGAACGTAAACGTCGGCGGCGGCGGCCTGCAGGCCGGCCTCGAAGGGAAAGTAATACTGCCGCACGGTTTCCCAGTAACTCGACAAGTGCTGCAGCCCAGCCGGGTCGAAGCCCAATTCGCGGGGGGTTCCCCGCAGGGCCTCGTTCAGGCTGTTCAGGTTGGGCTGGCTGGTGGTGCCGCTCATGGTGCCAATGGCCACGTCTACAATGTCTACCCCCGCTTCGGCGGCTTTCATCAGGGCCGACAAGCCGTTGCCCGAGGTGTCGTGGGTGTGGAAGTGAATGGGCACCTTGATCTCGGCCTTCATGGCTTTGATCAATTTTTCGGCGGCGTAGGGTTTGCACAGCCCGGCCATGTCTTTGATGGCGATCATGTGCACCCCCAGGCTTTCCAGTTCCCGGGCCATTTTCATGTAATAGTCCAGGTCGTACTTTTTGCGCTTGGGGTCGGTGATGTCTCCGGTGTAAGAAATGGCGCCTTCCACCAGTTTGCCGGTTTTCAGGCATTCTTCGATGGAGACCTTCATGTTTTCCACCCAGTTCAGCGAGTCGAACACCCGGAACAGGTCAATGCCTTTTTGGGCGGCCTGCTGAATGAACATCCGCACCACGTTGTCCGGGTAAGCGGTGTAGCCCACGGCGTTCGAGCCCCGCAGCAGCATTTGAAACAGCACGTTTGGAATGGCCGCCCGCATTTTCTCCAGCCGCTGCCAGGGAGACTCGCTGAGGAAGCGGTAGGCCACGTCGAAGGTGGCGCCCCCCCACATTTCCAGCGAAAACGCCTGGCTGAGAATGTGGCTGGTGGCGGGGGCGGCCCGCAGCAGGTCGTAGCTTCGCACCCGGGTGGCCAGCAGCGACTGATGGGCGTCTCGGAAGGTGGTGTCGGTGATCAGCAGACGCTGTTGGTCTTTCACCCAGGCGGCCAGACCCGCGGCTCCCAGCCGTTCCAGCATTTGGCGGCTGCCCTCTGGCGGGGGTGGGGCGGCGGTCAGGTCGGGCAGGTGGGCTTCGAAAAATTGCCGGTCGCCCTTCTTGGCTTTCACGCTGGGGTGGCCGTTCACGGTTACCTCGGCCAGATAGGTCAGCAGTTTCGACGCCCGGTTCTTGCGCTGGGGGTATTCAAACAGTTCCGGGTGTTCGTCGATAAACGTAGTGGTGGCCTTGCCCTCTAAAAACAGCGGGTGGCGCAGCACGTTTTCCAAAAAGGGCGTGTTGGTTTTTACTCCCCGCACCCGAAATTCGCTGACGCTGCGCCGCACCTTGGCCACCGCCGCCGGAAAGGTGAGCCCCCGGGCGGTGATTTTCACCAGCAGAGAGTCGTAGGCCAAGCTGACCTGGTGGCCTTCGCCCCCGGTGCCGCCGTCCATGCGAATGCCGAACCCGGCGCCAGAGCGGTAGGCCTGGATTTTCCCCGTGTCGGGCATAAAGCCGTTGGCCGGGTCTTCGGTGGTCACCCGGCATTGCAGGGCCACCCCCCGCATGGTGATGCTGTCTTGGCCAGTGATGCCGATGGCGGGGTCGGAGAGGGGGCGGCCTTCGGCGATGAGAATTTGGGCCTGCACCAGGTCGCGACCGGTGATTTCCTCGGTGACGGTGTGTTCCACCTGAATGCGGGGGTTGACCTCGATGAAGAAGGGGGTGCCCGTGGCATCTACCAGAAACTCCACCGTGCCAGCGTTTTCGTAACGCACGTGGCGGGCAATGGCCAGGGCCCAGTCGTGCAGCTTGGAGGCCAGCCCTTCCGGCAGGTTCAGGGCCGGGGCAATCTCGATGACTTTTTGGTGGCGGCGCTGAATGGTGCAGTCGCGCTCGAACAGGTGCACCAAGTTGCCGTGTTTGTCTCCCAGCACTTGCACCTCAATGTGCCGTGCGGCGTCGACCCGTTTTTCAATGAACACTTCTGGGCGGCCAAAGGCGGCTTTGGCCTCGCTGGAGGCCG
Organism: Deltaproteobacteria bacterium; assembly: GCA_029858505.1. Taxonomy (GTDB): domain Bacteria; phylum SAR324; class SAR324; order SAR324; family JACQKK01; genus JAOUEW01. The sequence goes on along the minus strand of JAOUEW010000007.1, from coordinate 71,120 downwards.
AGCGCAGGGCATCGGCCAGTTCCCGCTCGGAATCCACCCGGCGCATGCCCCGCCCGCCCCCGCCCCCCAGGGCCTTGATCATCACCGGGTAGCCAATGTCGGCGCAGATTTTCCGGGCGTGGTCTTCGTCGGCCACCGGGTCCAAGGGCCCCGGCACCACCGGCACCCCCGCGGCCACGGCGATTTTGCGGGCTTTTTGTTTGTCGCCCATGGCCTCGATGGTTTCCGCTTCGGGGCCCACAAACACAATCCCGGCCTCTCGGCAGGCTTTGGCAAAGTGAAAATTCTCCGACAAGAAACCGTAGCCTGGGTGAATGGCGTCAACGTTTTTTTCTTTGGCCAGGGCAATGACGCTGGGGATGTCCAGATAGGCCTCGACGGGTCCTTTGCCCTTGCCGATTAAATAGGCTTCGTCGGCTTTGTAGCGGTGCAGAGAAAACCGGTCTTCCTCCGAGTAAATCGCCACGGTGCGGATGCCCAGTTCGGTGGCGGCCCGGAAAATCCGGATGGCGATTTCTCCCCGGTTGGCTACCAGCAGTCGTCGGATTTTGGTTTTGGTCACGGCACCGCCTGGCGGAACGAGGGAATCAAGAGGCCAGTCACCCGGCCAATTCAATGGAATCTTACCAATCTATCCGGTTGAACCGATTGGGGGCAAGGGGGAAATCCAGGAAAAGACAACCTAGATATTCTTGTTTTTCTGTAAACAAACAAATTTTGTTTGACTTTTGATTTTTCCCGGGGTAGGGTGAGAGCAGATCAGGGCTGAACAGACTCCAGCCCCCACTCACCCAGACTCACGGAGGAGCCATGATTGAACTGATTCCCCAAACCCAGGCCGACCGAGAGGGGTTGAACCCCATGCTGGTGCAAAGCGTTAGCCCCTACTTGAACCCAGCCCATGTGTTGTCGCCCCCCCGGGACTGGCTGGAGGCCATGGTGCAGGGAGACATCCCCTGGCCGCTGTTCCGCTTGCGCTATAAAAACATGTTGTGGAAGCGCTTTCGACGGGACCCCGCGCCGTTTTATCGGATTTTGGAGGCCAGCGAAGGCCACCGCAAGCTGTACTTGAGCTGCCATTGTCTCACATCGGTCTGCCACCGGGAAATTGCCCGGGATTTTTTAACCCTGCTGCGGGCCAGCCCCGACTACCGCCGCTGGCGGGAGGAGCGCCCCTCCCTGTGGGCCCTGCCCTTCCACCCGGCGGGGTTGGTGGAGCACCCCATGGCTCGGGCCTAATCGGCGCTGGTTCTGGCGAACCCACCAAGTACGACGGGCTTCATTGAATGGGGAGGTGGGGAAGGGAAGCTCCTCCTCCCTTTCCCTCCCCATCTCCCTCCTCTTTTTTTCCTTCACCGTCTCACCGCCCTCCAATGCCTGGCGTCCCCCTTCCCGGGGTGGTGAGACGGCCCTTTTCTCTCCCTATCCATTTCTGCCGCATTGGGGTTTGGCCTTCCTGGGTTGAATTGATATATTGGTTCCACCAAACCCATGGCTTTCCCCTCACGCTTTCAATCCGGACCTTTTATGTTTCGCGCTGCAGGCCTGTTGCTGTTCTCTCTGTTGTGGCTGGCCCCCCAGGCCATGGCCGCCACGGTGTGCGTATCCCAGCCCTTGGCCACCCTGATGGAAGGCCCCGGCCCTGGCTTTCCGGCGGCCTGGACGGTGGTGGGCAATACTCCCCTGGAGGTGGTGCTGGAGGAAGGGGAATGGCTGAAGGTGAAGGACATGGACGGGGAAATCCGCTGGATTTACCGCAAAATGGTGAGCGATAAGGTTTCCTGCGCCCAGGCCAAAATCAATTACGTGCCCCTGTGGCCCCAGCCCGATGCCTCCAAAGACAAAACCGCCTCGGCCCAGGTGCGCACGGCCTTTCTGGTCACCGCCAAGCAGGGCGACTGGGTGAAACTGGATTACGAAGGGATGACGGTGTGGACCAAAAAGAATTACCTGTGGGGTCTTTCCGACAAGTGACGCCATGAGCCAACCCGTTCAATGGGTAGAGATTCCCCACCCCGGGGGCAGCCAGCGGGGCTATTTGGCTCTGCCAGAGGCCGGGCCAGTTTCCGGCATGTCCCACCCTGGCGTGACCCATCCTGGGGTCGTCGTCATTCAAGAAATCTTTGGGGTGAACGAACACATCCAGTCTGTGGCCCGCAGGCTGGCCCAGGCCGGTTACGTGGCCCTGGCCCCAGACATGTTCTGGCGGGTGGAACCGGGTTTCACCGCGGGTTACACCCCAGACACCATGGAGAAGTGCCGGGGACGGATTGCGGCCACCCCATTGGAAACCCACCGGGAGGATCTTTCTCGGGCGTTGGCTTGGCTGGGGCGCCACCCGGCCGTGGCCGGTAAAAAGGTTGGGTTAATGGGGTTTTGCTGGGGCGGGCTGATGACCTATCTCACAGCCCAAACGAAAGCGGGGGTCGGCGGCCAAGATTCTCCCCAGGCAGTGCCTCATGCGGCCGCGGCCTTTTACGGCCGACGCACCGATGAGTTCATTGCCCAGGCCGACCAGATTCGCTGCCCCATTCAGTTTCACTTTGGCGAGCAAGACCCCATCATCCCCCCGGCGGCCATCGAGGTGGTGCGGCAGGCCCTGCCCCGCATGGCCCAGGCCCAATTGTTCACCTATCCCCAGGCGGGCCACGGCTTTCATTGCGATGCCCGGGCGGATTATCACCCCCCCAGCGCGGCCCTGGCCTGGCAGCGCACCCTCGACTTGTTCTCCCGACACCTTCGGTAAATTCCGATTCGCTAGAAAATTCCCCTCTGTCTCGAAGAGACCGCTGCATCAACAGGGGTTTCGCCGTGAAAAGGGGGCGTGGGTGGCGAAGCCCCCCAGTGAAATCAACCCCCAAGCGTGAAAGGCGGGGCCAAGATGCCTGGGTATTGGCCCCGCTGAACAGCGCCCTTCCCCAAGGGAAGGAGGGAGGGGGATGGGAAAAAATAAGTTTCGCAGAGGTCTTTTGAGTTCAACTTCGCTTGGATAAGATTTGCTTCTCCGGGCGAAATCCTCTATGTAAAGAGAATCATGAATCTCTCTCTGCTCAGCATAAGTTACAAGACCACCCCGGTAGACATCCGGGAACGGCTGGATATTCCCGCGGGGGAACTGCCCGAACTGCTGCCCCGGCTGAAGGCCCAGGCGGGGCTGAATGAATTGATGGTGGTATCCACCTGCAACCGGGTGGAATTCTATTTCGCGGCCGCCCGAGAATCCACCGCCTTGCAGGGCCTGATGACCTGGGCCGTGGAGCGGGCCGGGGGAGGAGACGCCGCCCGGCACCTGGAACAAGCCGCCCTGCGGCTGGATCACCAAGCGGCCCTGAACCATTTGTTTCGGGTGGCCTGCTCGCTGGAATCCATGGTGGTGGGCGAGCCCCAGATTTTGGGCCAAGTGAAAGACGCCTACCACACCGCCGTGGAGGCCGGCACCGTGGGGCCGCTGTTTAAGGGGCTGATGCCCAGGGTGTTCCGGGCGGCCAAGCGGGTGCGTACCGAAACGGGCATCTCCCGCTTCGCGGTGTCCATCAGTTACGCCGCGGTGGAACTGGCCGGAAAAATCTTCGACTCCTTGGCCGAGCGCACCGTGCTGGTGATTGGCGCTGGCGAAATGGCTGAGTTGGCCCTGGCCCACCTGCTGAAGGCGGGCATTGGCCGCCTGTTGCTGGTGAACCGCACCTACGCCGGGGCCGTGGCCCTGGCCGAGAAACACCAGGGCCAGGCCATGCCCTGGGAGAGCATGGACGAAGCCCTGGCCATGGCCGACATTGTGCTGTCTTCCACCGGGGCCCGGGGGTTTGTCATTACCCCAGAGCAGGTGAAGACCGCCATGAAGGCCCGCAAGCGCGAGCCCATGTTCTTCATCGACATTGCCGTGCCCAGAGACATTGACCCCGCGGTGAACAATCTGCCCAACGTGTATTGCTACGACATTGACGACTTAAAGAACGTGACCAACCAGAACCGCCAGGAACGGGAGCGGGAAGCCCACCTGGCCCAGCGGATTGTGGAAGAAGAGCAAAACCGCTACCTGGGCTGGGCCGAGGCCTTGAGCGTGGTGCCCACCATCAAAGCTTTGCGCGAAGCCTTTGCCCAGGTGGCGGGGCGCGAGGTGGAAAAGGCCCTGCCCCGGCTGTCGGGCTCCCCCGCCAAAGACGGCCTGCTGCTGGAGCGCACCGCCCAGGCCATCGTGAAGAAACTCCTGCATTTCCCCTCCACCCACATCAAGCAGGTGGCCGAGGAAGGCGATGGCCGCCTGTATGCCGAAATTTTGGCGGCGGCCTTTGGGCTGGACCCGGACCAATGCCGGGGAGACGGCTTGTTGGGGGGAGCGGGGGAGAACAGCGATTCCGCCGAAAGCGGTGATTCCTCCGAAACCCTGGGTCCCTCCCTGAACGTGGTTCCCTTCCCCAAGCCTTCCAGCCGTGGCTGACCCCCGCCTTCCGTTGTCTGGGCTGACTGTGCTCAATCTGCGCGCCGCAGAGGAAGCCCCCGCCCTCACCCGCCGCCTGACCGCCCTGGGCGCCCGGGTGGTGGAACACCCGGTGATCTGCTTTGCTCCCCCCACCAGTTGGCAAGCCTTCGATCAAGCGGCCCACCATGTGGCCGCCCGGAAATCCAATCCCAACACCTGGGTGATTTTCGCCAGCCGCACGGCGGTGGGGGCCGCGTTGGAGCGGCTGGACGCTTTGGAGGTGGGGGGGCAAGTGTTGGCCCAGGCCCGGCTGGCCGCCGTGGGCCCCGGCACCGCCCAGGCCTTGGCCAATCATGGGCTGAAGGTGGAACTGGTTCCAGAGGAGTCTCAGGCCGAGCCCTTGCTGGCGGCCCTGACGGCCTGGGGGGCAGCCCACCCCGGCCAACCCCACACCGCCTGGCTGCCCCGGGCCGAGGATGGCCGCCGGGTGGTGGAAGAAGGCCTGGCCCAGGCCGGGTGGCAGGTATGGGCCACCCCCGCTTATCGCACGGCTCCGGTGGCGGGGGGGCTGGCTCCCGCCACGGCCCAGGCCCTGCTGGCGGGGGAGATTCATTGGGTGTTGTTCACCAGCCCCTCCACGGTGAACGGTCTGTGGACCATGGCCCCCCCTGAAGTGCGCCAGCGGTTGCTGTCGGGTCAAGTCAAAGCCGCCTGTTTGGGAAAAATCACCGCCGCCCAGGCGGAAGAGCGGGGCATGGCCCCAGCCCTGGTGGCCCGCCAGCAGAACCTGGATGGTTTGGTTCAAGACTTGGCGCGCTTGATTCAGCCGTTCGGAATATAAAAGACCGGAAAGAAGCAAGTGCTTAACCCACCGGCTTCGAGATATTCCAAAAAACACCTCACCCCGCCCGCGAAGCCATCGGCTATTCTGTTCAACCGTTCGGAAAACAAAGACTGGATGAAAGTAAATACATCACCTTCCGGCTTCACGCTGTTCCCCCCTCCCTGATTGGGGAGGGGGGCAGGGGGGAGAGGTGTTGTTGGGAAGGGGCAAGCACCTGAGGGCAGGGCGAGTGGCACGGAGGATCTGGGACAGCCCCTTAAAATGAAATGAACAAGAAAAACGACCAATTGATAAAAAATCTCAATCTTGGTATAGCAAGAGAAGAGGAGAATTTTTCCGCTCTAACGGCCCTTGCTTTTCAGGGAACCTTTTCTTGAACACGTCGTCTTAATCTTGAGCCCAACATGCCTTCCATGTCTCCATCCGCAGCAGCAACCCACGCAACGCAACCGGATAAAACCGGACGACAGAATGTAGGACAGAACAGGGGAAAGAGAGGCATGACGGGAAGGAACGCGGGTAAGAACAGCGCATTGGGTTGGGCGATGACGGTTGCGCTGGCGGCTGGGCTGATGGCAGCCCTGACGGGCTGCACCAGCAAAGAAAAGGTGCTTCCCGCCGATAAAGTTCCCCCCCAAATTCTCACCAGCGATTTGGTGCAGAGCCAAGTGGTGGTGCGGCCAAAACGGGTGGTGACGTTTGTGGTGGTGGATGAAGACGACGTGGTGGAGGTGATGCTGGACGGGCAGCCTCAAAAAATTACCCCGTCTCCCACGGTGATGGTGGTGAAGGCTTATGTGTTCAAAGTTGGCGATACCCTGATTGAAATCAAAGCCACCGACGCCAAGGGCAACACGCAGGCTAAAAACTTCCTGGTGCGGTTCGACCCCCAGGGTAAACTGCAAAAGCAGAAAAAATGATTTCCTCCTCCCAGGGTTCCGGGGTCATCCAGCGGAACCGGAAGGGGGGAAGGAGGCCCCATGGGCGGCGAGACAAACAAAAACGGGCATGAAAATGCGAGCCAAGAAGTTGTAAACAACACAGTTGTAAATACTGAAATTGCTAGCAATAAAATAACTCTGCAAAGGGGCAGTGACGATTCGAACCGTACCCTCGGTTTTCAAAGGGAAGGCCGCGAGAACAGCAAGCCCCCGCTGCACGTGTTGTTCGCCACGTTCGAAGTAGCCCCCTTCTCTAAAATGGGTGGCTTGGGAGACGTCTCCCGGGCCCTGCCCGCGGCCCTGATGGAGATGGGCGTTCGGGTGACGGTGATGACCCCCTGGTACACCAGCCTGCCCGAACGGGCGCCCTGGCTGGCCGACATGGAGACCCTGGCGGAAGGTTGGTTGATGCTGGGGCACAATCTTCTTCCCGTATTGTACAAAACCCCGAAACATCCCCCCCCTGGACCCCGGCTGATTTTTGTGGAAGAGCCGGTGTATCTTTCTCACCGCAGCCCTTATTCTACCCACCGCCTGGAGGAAAAGGGGGTGGTGGAACCGGAGGGGTCCATTTTGTTCAGCAAGGCGGTGGCTTCGTGGGTGGCCCGCCATCCAGAATCGGGCATGGTGGTGCACCTGAACGACCACCAAACCGCCGCCACCGCCCTCATGCTGAAAAGCATTCCTCACCGCCCGCCGGTGGTGCTCACGGTTCACAACTTTGCCTATCATGGGGTGTATGACCCCGGCTGCCTGTCTCTGCTGGGAGATCAGGAGGGCTGGTACCCCGGCGGCCCCCTGGAGTTTTACGGCAAGGTGAACCTGTTGAAGGCGGGCATTTCCCACGCCGACGCGGTGACCACCGTGTCACCCACCTATCTGAAACAAGTCATCCACCAGTCCGATTTTTCCATGGGCCTCGACGGCGTGCTGCAGGCCCGCCGGGACCGCCTGGAGGGAATTTTGAATGGGGCGGAAACCGAAGTGTGGAATCCCCGGCAGAATCCTTACCTAGAAGCCACCTACTCGGCAGACACATGGCAAGAGGGGAAAGCGGCCAACAAGGCCGCCCTGCTGGCGGAACTGGGCATGGACCCCGGCCTGAAAGGGGGACCCCTGTTGGTGATGACCGCCCGGCTGGTGGACCAAAAAGGCATTGACTTGTTGGAGGCCGTGACCCCCCGGCTGGTGAAAAGCGGGGCGGGGTTGGTGGTGATGGGGCAGGGAGATCTTCACCACGAGGACCGGGTGGCCATGCTGGCCAAGGCCTTTCCGGGGCGGGTGAAGGCCGTGCTGCACTATACCGAACGGATGGCCCACCGGCTGAACGCGGCGGCGGATATCTTTTTAATGCCCTCTCGGTTTGAACCCTGCGGGCTGACCCAGATGTATGCCATGGGTTTTGGGGCGGTGCCCGTGGTGCACTGCACCGGGGGGTTGGCCGATACGGTGTCGGACGCGGGGAATCAACACCCCGAGGGCACCGGGTTTTGCTTTGCCACCCCCGACCCCGAATCGTTTTGGGGGGCCTTGGAACGGGCCATGGCCGCTTGGCACCGCCCGGCGGCTTGGGCGGCCCTGGTGGAACGGGGCATGGGGCAAGATTTTTCCTGGCGGGTTTCGGCAGAGCGCTATCTCACCTTGTACCAGCGGGTGTTGTCGGGCGACTGGCCCCCCCGGGCCGTGCTGCCAGACCCCCAGATGTCAGTTGCTGCGGCAGGGGTGGGGCTGGAGGCCAAAACAGACAAAGCAGCCAAAACAACCAAACCAGCCAGGGCATCGAAAATCCCGGCGGGCATTCCGGCCGTGGCGGGGTCAGCCAAGAATCGAAAAAAGGCCAAGCCCTCCGCCGACATTCCACAGGTGGTTCCGGCGGCCCTGGCGGGCAGTTCATAAGAAGCGTTGGGGTTCAGTTTGTTCCGTTGGGTGCTTCAAGTTCCACCCCCAGCCGGGCGGCCAAGCGTTTCCATTCTCCGCTCCAGTTGGCAGGGGGCGGGTCTGTTTGGCCATCCTCCATGCGGGCTTTCACGGCCAGCAGGGCATCCTGGGCGGCCAGCAGGTCTGGGTTCAGGCCCAGGGCCTGGGCTGTGTCCAGCAGGGCATGGCAAAAGGGCAGTTCCCGCCAATGATTTGGCCGCCCCAGGGCTTCCACCCGGCGGGCGGTTTCCCGTTCCAGGTCTCGTTTTCTCTCGTTCCAATCCAGCATCACCCCGGCGGCCATGGCGGCGTTCAGCAACTCCACGGCTGTGTGGGCGGCGGAACGTCGTTCGGTGTGGGGTCCGCTAGGGGGGTGGAAGACCAGCCGCACCAGCCGCTCGTTCAGGGTCAGCCGGGCGGTTTCTTTGAACACCGAGGGAATCTCTCCTCTCCCCCGCCGCCACAGGGGCAGCAGGGGCCGGCCCATGCGGTACAGACGGGCGGCGGTCAGGGCCAGCCGGGAGCGCCCCCAGGCTTGCACCCGCTCCAGCCGGGCCATCCGCCGGTCGGCGGTGAGATGCCGGGGGGTGAGGGGTCCCCGGCCAGACCAGGCCCGGCAGGCGGCCAGCAGGGCTTTCAGGTTTCCCCGGAGCGCTGGCGGGGGGCCGCCCTCCGGCCCCAGGTAAAACCGAAAGGACTCTGGCCCCCGGCGCAGCAGCACCCAGTTCAGGTTCCAGCGCCGCCCGGTAAGGATTTCCTCCACCCAGCCCTGGCCCTGAAACACCGTTGTTTTGCCCGCTCTGCCCGCCAGCCCGGCGGGGCCCACCGGCAGGCTGCCCCGCCAGCCGTGGAATTTTTGGGGAGAGGCATCCTCTCCTCGGCGGCGTTCCACCGCCGCCAAGGCCAGGTGCAGGGCCGCCCGCCCCGCCCCGGCCCGGGCGGGCAAAGCCAGCCTGCGGTAGATCACTTCCCCGTGGGGGAACTCTGGCAGGTTTCCTGGCACCCTTTCCAGCCGCCGGGTCAACTCGGCCTCCAGGTCTTGGCCGGTTTGCTGGCGGATCATCTGCACCGACCGGGCGGCGTGGCGCAGGGCCTGCACGGTTTCAATCCCCGCGGGGTCCGAGAAAAACCAAGCGCAGCTGGCGTACATGCGCAGGCTGTGGCGCTGCTGTTCCAGCCAACTGAACACCTGGATCCCTTCTTCCTGACCCCATTTTCCCCGGCCATGGCGGGATAAAAATTCCGCCCGGGCCTGCTCTTGGCGGGGGGATGTTTCCATTTCTGCCAGCAGCCTGCCGTAATCGTCGCGGGCGGCCCAGGGGTCGGCCAGCCAGCGGCCCGCTTCCCGCTCGAATAATTTGGCCCCCTGGTCCCGCAGGGCGTCCAGGGCTTCTCTCAGGGGTTCGCGCCAGCGCTGGTGCCAGCCCTGCCCCCCGCCGGTGTGGCAGCCGCAGTCGGCCTTCCAGCGGGCCACCCCGTGGGCGCAGCTCCACGAGGTGCCCAGGCCCTGGGGGCCCGCCGCCAGTTCCACCTCCCAGCGTGGAGGGTGATGCTCCAAAAACCAGCCGTAGTTCACCGGCTGAAACCCGCCATTGGGGGCGGCCTCGGTCATCAGGTGGGCCAGCACCCGGTCGGCGTAGGGTTTGTGGTGGCCAAAGGTCTCGCCGTCCAAGGCCATGTGCACCAGGGGGGCATCGGCCGGGCGGGATTTGGCCGACCCCCGCAGCCCTTCCATCAGCCGGTGAGATTCTTCCAGCAGGGTGCCGAAGCTGGATTGATGAGCCAAACCTCCGTCATAGAAAAACAGGTCTATCCATTGGCCGCGGTCGTCGGAGAGAAAACAACGATAGGCCCGGCCGGTTTCCAGCGAGCCGTCTCGCACGTTGGTCCAGGGGCCAGCGGGGTCCGCCAGGGGCCGCACCCGGGCGGCTTGGCGGGGGGCCAGCAGGGCAAAGCGCAGCCCCTCCCCGGCCAGCACCCGCAGGGTGGTCATGTCGCAGGCGGTCTCTGGCAGCCACAGGGCTTCCGGTTCCCGGCCAAACCGCGCCCGGAAGTCGGCCAGGCCCCAGCGCACCTGGGTCAGGCGGTCCCGGGGGGTGTCGAGGGGCAGAATGGAATGGGCGTAAGACTGGGCCAGGGCGTTGCCGTGGCCCAGCCGCTGGGCGGAGAGCCGGTCGGCGGAGAGCACGCGCTGGACCACCCAGGGCATGTGCCGCCCCAGCCAAGACAGCAGGGTGGGCCCCGCGTTGAAACTGATCCATTGGTAATTGTTCACCGCCCGAACGATGGTGCCCTGGGGGCCGTACACCCGGGACCAAGCCATGGGGCGGTAGCATTCGGCGGCCACCCGTTCGTTCCAGTCGTGCCAGGGGGCGGCGCTGTCTTGGCGCTCCACGGTTTCCAGCCAGGGGTTTTCCCTGGGGGGTTGATAAAAGTGCCCGTGGATGATGAAGGGGCGCTGGGTCATGGCAAGCTCTCTGGGGTGAACACCACCACGGCCAGGGGGGGCAGGGTCAGCCGCAGCGAGGCCGGCCGCCCGTGCCAGGGCACGGGTTCGGCCGTGGCTTGGCCATAGTTGCCCAGGCCGCTGCCGCCATAGGGGCTGGCATCGGTGTTCAGCCGTTCCAGCCAAGTGCCGCCCCAGGGCACCCCCACCCGGTAATCCATCCGGGGCACGGGGGTGAGGTTGCAGGCAAACAACACCGGGCGGCGGCGGGGGGCATCCCACCGCAAAAAAAACACCGCGGTGTTTTCCGCGTCGTGGCAGTCCATCCACTCAAACCCCTGGGGCACGAAATCTTGCTGATACAGGGCCGGTTCGGCCCGCAATAGCCGGTTCAGGTCCCCGATGAGCTGCCGCACCCCGGCGTGGCGGGGGTCGTTCAGCAGGTGCCACTCCAGGGCCGCCCCGGAGTTCCATTCGCCCTGTTGGCCGAATTCTTGGCCCATGAACAGCAGTTTTTTCCCCGGATGGCCCCACATATAAGCCAGCAGCAGCCGCAGGTTGGCGGCCTTGCGCCATTCATCCCCCGGCATTCGGTTCCACAGGCTGCCCTTGCCATGCACCACTTCATCGTGAGACAGGGCCAGCATGAAGTTCTCGTGCCAGGCGTACAGCAGGCTGAACAAAAATTCGTTCAGGTGGTGGCGGCGGTGAACGGGGTCTTTGGCCATGAAATCCAAGGTGTCATGCATCCACCCCAGGTTCCACTTCATGGTGAACCCCAGGCCGCCCCAGTCCACCGGCCGGCTGACGCCGCCCCAGGCGGTGGATTCTTCGGCCACGGTAAAGGTACCGGGGAACTGACCATGGGTCTCTTGGTTGTAACGCCGCAGGAAGGCCACGGCCTCTAGGTTTTGGTTCCCCCCGTAAATGTTGGGAATCCACTCCCCCGGCTTGCGGTTGTAGTCCAGATACAACATGGAGGCTACGGCATCCACCCGCAGGCCGTCGGCGTGGAAGGCCTCTAGCCAATACAGCGCGCTAGACAACAGCAGGCTGTCTACCTGGGGCCGCCCCCAGTCGAACAGATGGGTGCCCCACTCTTGGTGTTCTCCCCGGCGGGGGTCGGCGGGGTGATACAGGGGGGTGCCGTCGAACAGGGCCAGCCCGTGGGGGTCCTTGGGAAAGTGCCCTGGCACCCAGTCTAAAATCACCCCAATGCCCGCTTGGTGGCACTGGTCAATCAGCCGCCGCAGGCCGTCGGGCGGGCCGAACCGGCTGGTGGGGGCAAACAGATTCATCACTTGGTAGCCCCAAGATTCATCCAGGGGGTGTTCCATCACCGGCAGCAGTTCCAGGTGGGTGAAACCCGTTTCAACCAAGTAGGGAATGATCTGCTCGGCCAGTTCATCCCAAGTCAGGAACCGCCCGCCTTCCCCCCGCCGCCACGAGCCGGGGTGGCATTCATACACGCTCACGGGGCGGGCCAGCCAGTCGGTGGAACGGCGGGCTTCCATCCAGGCGCCGTCTTGCCAGGCAAAGCGGTTGGGGGCCGCCACCACGCAGGCGGTGTGGGGGCGGTTCTCCGCCTGAAAGGCGTAGGGGTCGGTCTTGTCGGCGGGGGGGCCGCCCCAGGGTTTCACCCTGTATTTGTACAGTTCCCCCGGCGCCAGGCCCGGCACGAACAGTTCCCACACCCCGCCCTCCAGTTTGCGCATGGGGTGTTCTCCCGCGGTCCAGTGGTTAAAGTTCCCCACCACGCTAACCCCCTGGGCATGGGGGGCCCACAGGGCAAAGCGCACTCCGGGGGTGCCCTGCACCGTCAGGGGATGGGCCCCCAGCCAGCGGTGGGCATTGGTCTGGGGTTCTCTGGCAAAGGCGGCCAGCCAGGCCGGGTCCAGTTGGGGCCAAAACGCATAGGGGTCGGCCTGCGATTCCAAGTAGCCGCCGGGGTATTGGGTTTCCAGCCGGTAGGGCCCCGGTTCCGTGCCTGGGGGCAGGGCGGCGAAAAACACCCCCGCCGGGTGAATCCGCTCCAAGGTCAGGGTTTGGCTTTCTGCTCCGTGTTCAGGAATCCATCGGCAGGCCTGGGCCCGTGGCCGCCAGGCCCACACCCCCCAGCCCCCCTTGGTCAGGGGCCGCAGCCCCAAAATTCGGTGGGGGTCGGCGTGGGCGTGGTCCAGCAGCCAGTTCCATTCGCTGGCGTTGGTGTTGGCCGGGTGGGGCAGGCCCTTGGATTTCCGTTTGCCTGGGGAAGATGAACCGGCTGGCTCGCCCCTGGTTGGTTCTGAAACCTGGGCGGATGGGAAGACCGGCGCCAACGCTTGGCGGAGGGCTGCCAGCCGCGCGGCGGTGGCAGGTTGGGCGGCCAGGGCTTCCAGGGGGGCTTCCATGCGGGCGGTCCAGTTGGGGTGCTCCACGGTGGTGCCGGGCAGGTTTTGTTGGCGGCGGTCCAGGGTCCATTCCTCTTGGTTCACGGTCACCAAGCGGCAGGGTGTTTGGGCCAGAAAGGCCGCCAGTTGTTCCGCCATGTTTTCCGCCATGTTTTCCGGCAGGTCTTCCGGCAAGTCGTTGGGCAGGTGGCTTTCTGCCGTGGGGTTTTTTAGCCGGGCCAACAACCGGCGGGTGTCTTGGCGGCGCTGGGCCATGGCCGCCGCTAAGCTGGCTTGGGGCATGTGGCCAGCCGTGACCCAGGCTTCCAGGTCGCCCCCCCGCCACCAGCCCGCCAAGGGGGGCAGGTCGTGGGTGCCAAAGGCGGCCAGGGCCTCTTGGGGATATTGCTGCGCCGGGCGGAAGGTGTCTCCCTCCCGCTCGAACATCACCAGCCGGGTAGACAACACCCCGTAGCGGGCCATGGTTTCTCGCAGCGGGGGGGGCACCGTGCCCAGGTCCTCCCCGATGATCAGGGTTTGATGGCGGTGGCTTTCCAGGGCCAGCAGCCGGAACAGGGTTTCGGTGTCTTCCTTCACGTAGGCCCCCTGGGCGGCGGAGCCGGGTTGGGGCACCCAGAACAAATGCCAGTAGCGGATGATGTGATCTACCCGCAGGGCGGCGGCGGGGGCAGCGGCCCGGGCCAGCACCCGGCGGAAGTAAGCCCAACCGCTGTCTTTGGCCCGCCAGGGAACTTCTGGGGCCAGCCCCCAGCACTGGCCCAGGGGCCCCAGGGGGTCGGGGGGTGCCCCGGCGGCGGCTTGGCGGGTGAGCAGGGTTTGTTCGGTCCAGCCGTCGGCCCCGGCGGGGTCCACCCCCAGGGCCAGGTCCAGGTACAGCCCGGCCTGGTGGGGGTTCCCCCAACCCCCCGCTCCGGCCTGGGCCAATTGCTCTCGGCAGGCGAACTGCAGGTATTGGAAGAACAACACCCGCGGGTTGTCTTGGCCGAATGACTCCACCTGAGGAGACGCTGGCGAAGTCTCAGGCCAGTCCCACCAGGGAACCGGGTGCCCCTGACGTTGGAATGCTTGCTCTTCCAACACACAAAACCGGGCGAAGTCTTCCAGGGGCTTCCCTTCACCGCGCACAAACGCCGCCAATTCTTCAGCCCGGTGTTGCAGGCCCTTTGGTTGGGTCTTGTTGTGTTTTTTGGGGGGGCTGGCTGGGTCACCGCCCGCCTGCCAAGCGGTTTGATAAAACGCTTGGAAGGCCGCCCACAGCACGTCTTCTTTCAGGTTCCAGCTGGCCTGTGGGTCGGCCCGGCTGGCTTGTTCCAGGGCTTGGCGGCGGGCCCGAAAGGCGGGGTCGGCCAGCTTGGCCTGGGCCGCCTTGGAGGCTTGCACTTCCGGCAGGGCATCCAAGTGCAAATACACCGGGTTCAGGTACAACCGGCTGCTGGGATAATACGGAGAAATATGGTGGGGAAAGCGGTTGAACACCCCATGAAGCGGCCCCACCCCCACCAAGCAGGCCCCCAGTTGTTGCTTGGCCCAGCGGGCGGCCTCGGCCAGCAGCCCAAAGTGCCCCACCCCAAAGTCTCCCTCGCCCCGCAGGCCCCACAGGGCCAACTGAAACACCACCCCCCGCCCGTCCATGGTCAGTTCCGCCGGGCGCCAACAAGCGGGGGGGCACACGGCCAGGCCCCCCTGGTATTCCGTTTCCCCGCCGTCATCCTCCGCCACCGTGGCCGTGAATTGGTAATCTCCCAGGGGCAGTTCTGGGGGCAGGGGCACCGCCAGCCGTACACCAGATTTGGAATGTTCACGGTGTTCCAGCACCAACGGGTCCGTGATCTCCCCCTGCCAAGGGCCTGGGGGCGGGGTCTTGGGCGGCAGGCCCACCGGGGACAGGCATTCCAACGTCCAGCGGAACGGGCGGGGGTGGGGCAGGGTCAGGGGCAAGGCATGGGGCAGGGCCCCCACCGTTACGGTGGCCAGGGGGGCCAAACCCGGCCGCCAGGGGGCATCCTCGGCGGCGGCCAGGGCTTCGGCGATTTGTTGGGGCGAGGCCGTGGGCACCCCCATGGCCTTCAGCAGGGCTTGCAGGGTGGCTTGGGAAGTGGGGTGGGTCACGCCGTCCAGAGAGGCATAGGCGGGTTCCACCCCGTACAGTTCTCCCAGCCGCGCCAGGGAGGCGTGGGAACCAGCTTGGTCTTGGGTGTCCTTCCCCATGGGGGCTCCTCCTTAGGCTCAGCCTGAGCATATCGTAAACGACCGCCATCCCCAACGGGTTCCTATGCTTGGGCAAGAAAGCCCCGCAAACAAGCCTGACCAGCTGGCCCCAGGCCGTACAACACGAGACGTCTGCATCACTAGAATTATTTTCTATGAAAAGGGGGCAGGGGGGATGGGATCGGTTATGCAGAACTCTCAAAACAACTCAGCCCGGCTTCCCCTGAGGAACGGCGGTGTGAAATAAGCAGACCTATGGTCAGGAATGAAGAAGGGTTGCCACGAATCAACACTTGACATATATGTCAAGTTATGAAGAGAATGGAGTGTATGAAGCAAAACCAGATTCCAGCCATGGAACGGTTTTATGACTCCGATCTGTACGTTGCCTCCATTCACGCCTGACGGAGTTCTTCCGCCGGGAGATTATCAGATCACATTGTCCGATTTACGCACCTCCATGCTGGTGATGGGGCCAGAAAACCGCGCCCAGACTTGGGATACGAAGCAACGTTTGTTTCTGGTGGATCAGTTGTCGATTTTGGCGGGTCAACTGTGGCGAGTTGGCATCTCAAATATTTTTATTGATGGTTCTTTTGTGGAGGAAAAAGACCACCCGAACGACATCGACGGGTATTTTGTTTGCGACTTCGACCAACTGATTAGCGGAAATTTGGAACGGCACTTAAATCAACTGGACCCCTACAAGGTTTGGACCTGGGACCCCCATTCCAGAAAACCTTATCGGGGGTACCCTAAAAAACAACTGCCCATGTGGCACCGGTATCGGGTTGAACTCTATCCCCATTACGGTCAGTCTTCCGGTATTCGTGACAAATGGGGGAAGGAACTGGAATTTCCTTCCGCGTTTCGGCAATCCCGTCGGGATGGGACACAAAAGGGAATCCTTCAAATCATTCGAGACTCGGGAGACCTGCCATGATTCGCAACGAAAAAGAATATCAAGAAGCCATCCACCGAATTCAAGACGAAAAAAACCGCCTGGAGCAAGAGCGCCAACGGTTGAAGGGTCAGGGATTGCCCAGCAAAGAAATAGAACGTGCCGTAAACCCCTTTCTTTCGTTTCATTTGCAGTTGGAAGAAGAAGTGGAGGCTTATGAGCGGCTGAAACGGGGCGATCTGGATGAGATCATGAATTTGCATGGGTTTGGCCAAACGTTGATTGGGTTGCGGATTGCCCTGGGATTTACCCAGCGGGAATTGGCTAAAAAATTGGGTGTGGATGAATCCCAGGTTTCTCGAGACGAGCGAAACGAATATTACGGCATCACCACAACGCGGGCCATGGAGATTTTGGATGCCATGGGGGTGGAGATGACCAGCCGGTTTGTCATCCCCTCGGAATCTCCGGGCAAAAAGCCCCGCAAGCAAGCCTGACCAGCTGGCCCCAGGCCGTACAACACGAGGCCTTTGCCTAACCAGAAAATTTTTCTGTGAAAAGGGGGCAGGGAGGGGCGATGCCCCCAAGTAATCCACTTATTTTATCCCGTGCTCCTCCAGGGTTTCTTTGGCCGTGTGATTTCCCAAGTTGGCGGCCTTTCGCCACCAAAACTCGGCTTGTTGAAGGTCTTTCTGCACGCCTGTTCCTTCCTCATACGCATTCCCCAAACTGACCATGGCGTCCGTATCGCCCAGGGCAGCGGCTTTGTTCCACCAGAAAACAGCCAGGTTTACATCTCGTCTCACCCACTGCCCTCTGAAATACGCATCCCCCAGGTTTCCCATCCCCAGTGAATTCCCCATTTCGGCGGAAAGCCGCCAGCATATCACCGCCTTTTGGGGGTCCCGTGCAACGCCGTTTCCTTCGTAATACAACCACCCCAAACTAAACAGGGCTGCAAAATCTCCCAGGTCGGCGGATTTTCTATACAAAGCCAGCGCCTGTTGATGATCCTGCTTCACACCCCGGCCTATATCGTAAGCATAACCCAAATGGTACATGGCCGAGGCATTCCCTTGATCCACGGCCTTTCTCCACCAGCCAACGGCCTGTTCTGGGTCTTCCAAAATATTTTCCCTGCCATTCACTAAGACCATTCCCCAAAACGCCATGGCTTCGGTGTCTCCCGCAAGGGCCCGCTGGGGAAGGCCTTTGTAGGCCCGCGCGTAAAAATCGTCGGATTTTACTTTATCGGGTGTAACCCCCAGGCCGTGTTCATACATATTACCCATGCGGTATTGGGCCACGGGGTCTCCCTTGGCGGCCAGGGGGGCCAACAGCCGAAAAGCCCTGGGGAAATCGCTCCGACTAAACACCAGCAGGGCTTCCTCTCGTTTTCCGGAAACTTTGGCATACTCAGGTTTCAATCCCACAGACTGTCTCCACCACCGAAGGGCCTGTGGAACATCTTTTTTCCCCAACAATCCGTCATCGTAGGCGGTTCCTAAATTCACCATGGCATCGGTGTTTCCCCGTGCAGCTGATTTTCGCCACCAATCCAAAGCCAGGGGGATGTTTTTGGGGGCACCGTTTCCTTCGATATAGGCATACCCCAAATGAAACATGGCATGGTCGTTTCCCAGGTCGGCCGATTTCTTCCACCACTCCATGGCCAGTTGGCTGTTTGTCTCAATGCCATTCCCGTCATTGTAGGCAACGCCCAGATTGTTCATGGCTCCCGCATGGCCCAAGGCTGCCGCCTTTTGAAACCAAGCCACGGATTTTTCAGGGTTTCTAACAACAAATTCTCCCTCCAGATAGATCACACCCAGGTTGTGCATGGCCTGAACATTTCCCTTCTCTGCCGCCTTCTGCCACCAGCCCAGCCCTTTTTGTGGGTTGGATTCGACCCCCTGACCCAAAATATAACTGTAGCCCAGGTTGGTCATGGCTCCGGGTTCTCCCAGCTCTGCTCCTTTCTTCCACCAAAATACGGCTTGCGCCACATCCGGGTCCACCCCAACCCCATTCACGTAATTGACCCCCAGGCTGTTCATGGCCAGGGGGTTGCCCAATTCAGCGGCCTTGCGGAACCAGGCCACCGCCTCCGGATGGTTCACTTTCACCCCATCGCCGAAATCAAGGGCAACGCCCAAGCTGTTCATGGCGTGGGAACTGCCCAACGCTGCCGATTTTTTCCACCACATTAACGCCTGGGACTGATCCTTTTTTACGCCCTGGCCAATGTGGTACATGCGGCCCAGGAAATACATGGCGTGGGCATGATTTTTTTCCGCGGCCTTGCGGAACCAATCCAGCGCCTGCGCGGGATTTTGTTTTACCCCTTGGCCGTTAAGATGGGCTGTTCCTAAGAAATACATGGCCCAATCATCCCCTGCGGCGGCCCTGGCTGGCAGACCCTGGGCGGCCTGTTGAAAATAGAATTCCGCCTTGGCGGGATTGGCCGATACTCCTTCCCCCTCCGCGTACAAGACCCCCAATAGATATTGAGATGTGGGGTCTCCCTGCTTGGCCAGGGGAGTCAACAGCCGCAGTGTTTTCTGGTAGTCGCTCTTATCGTAGGCTTGAAAACCGTCCAGTCGGTCATCGGCCCAAGAAAATGCTGGCCATACCATGGCCAGCATCAGGGCCATGACCCAAAGGAGAGGAAAAGATGGAGAGGACAACAGAAAAGATGGCCGAAATGCGTTGTTCATGAGTACCCCCTTTTTTGATGGTGCGATGCATTCCAGGAAATGGAGCGGAAGGCTGTTTTATTCACCAAATTCCCGGGAGGGAAATCAAGGAAATTCCTGAAAACAACCCAGCCCGGCACCATCACGTTTGAGAAACGGGGGATGCCGGGCTGTATGGTTTAGAGAGGAACGTTTGGGAAGGGCGTTCGCGAAAGGCGGGGATGCGAAAGTGCCCCGGCGGCGACCTATTGCAAAGCCACCGTGCGGAGCAGCTTGATTTGGTCCAGCATTTTGCCGGTGCCCAGCACCACGCAGGAGAGGGGGTCTTCGGCTTGGATGATGGGCAGGCCGGTGCGTTCCCGCAGCAGCATGTCGAGACCGGTCAGCATGGAGCCGCCCCCGGCCATGACGATGCCTTTGTCCACGATGTCGGCCGCCAGTTCTGGGGGGGTGCGCTCCAGGGCGTTCTTCACGGTTTGCACGATGGCGTCGCACACGTCGGCCAGGGCCTGGCGGGCTTCGGCGTCGGATAGGATGAGGGTGCGGGGAATGCCGGTGACCAGGTCGCGGCCCTTCACCTCGTGGGTGCGGGGCGAGCCGGTGGGATAGGCCGAACCGATCTTGATCTTGATTTCTTCGGCGGTGCGTTCGCCGATCAGCATGTTGTATTGGTTTTTGATGTATTGAACGATGGCTTCGTCCATGCGGTCGCCGCCCACCCTGGCCGAGTCGGAATACACAATGCCCGCCATGGAGATCACGGCCACCTCGGTGGTTCCCCCACCGATGTCCACGATCATGTTGCCGGAGGGCTCGGTGATGGGCAGACCCGCCCCAATGCCCGCGGCCATGGGCTCCACCACCAGGTATACTTCTTTGGCCCCGGCCGATTCGGCCGATTCGCGCACGGCGCGTTTTTCTACCTGGGTAATGCCAGAGGGCACCCCAATGATGATGCGGGGCTTGAACTTAATGAACGAGTTGGCCCGCTGCACTTTGCGGATGAAGTACCGCAGCATTTCTTCGGCTATCTCAAAGTCGGCGATCACGCCGTCTTTCATGGGGCGAATGGCGTGAATGCCGCCGGGGGTGCGCCCCAGCATCACTTTGGCATCGTTGCCCACGGCCAGCACTTTGTCGCCCCCGCGGGGGTCGCGCTGTACGGCCACCACGGAAGGCTCGCGAATGACAATGCCTTGGCCTTTGACGTACACCAGGGTGTTGGCGGTGCCCAGGTCGATGGCCATGTCGCTGTTGAAGCGGTCGCGCAGCCCGTTGATGTATTCCATGGGCCGGGTAAGGAAGTTGTCAGACATGGAGATCGCTGGTAAGAGGTTTCAGAGGGTTGGGTTCTTGGGGGAGTTCATATATCCACCCATCATATTCCACCCGAAGGGGAATGCAAAGCCCCAGATTTCGCCCAGGCGCAGCCCAACATTAAGTCGTGTAGTGGGCGTTGACCTCCACATAGCCAGGTCCCAGGTCGCAGCCCCAAATGCGTTCTTTCCCTGGGCCATGGCCCACCGACACGGCAATCACCACCTCTTCGTGTTCTTTCAGATAGCGGCTCATGCGGGCCAGCAGGGGCTTGTATTCTCCCTCGTCACGGGTCAGGGCTTCCCGAATGGTCAGCCCCTCGGCGGGGTCTCCAAAGGTGACCGACAGGTCCTCTACCCGCACCGGGTGGCTGAACACCTTACCCACGGCCATCACGAACCGCCCCCAGTTGGGGTCGCCGCCATGCACCGCGGTTTTCACCAGGGGAGAGTTGATGATGGAGCGGGCGAAGGCCAGGGCGGCGGCGGGGCTGTCGGCGCCCTCCACGGTTAGGGTAATCAGTTTGGTGGCTCCCTCGCCGTCCCGGGCGATGGCCCGGGCCAGATGGGTAGCGGCGGCCAGCATGGCGACCTCGAAGGCAGCTTCGTCCACCGCCCCGGCCCGGCCGTTGGCCAGCACCACCACCGTGTCTGACGTGGAGGTGTCGGAGTCCACCGATACCCGGTTGAAGGTTTGATCCGCCACCCGCTTTAGCATGGCCTGCAAGCGCTGCTGGGGAATGGCCGCGTCGGTGGCCATGTAGGCCAGCATGGTGGCCATGTTGGGCTCAATCATGCCCGCGCCCTTGGCCATGGCGGTAAGGGTGGCCCCCCCGACTTTGCAAGAATACACCTTGGGCCGGGTGTCGGTGGTTTGAATGGCCTGAGAGAAGGCCTGAACCGAGGCGGCGTTTTGCCGCAGGCGGCCCTTCACCCCCTGGATGGCCGCCACGATTTTTTCCACCGGCAGCGGCACCCCAATGACCCCCGTGGAGGACGGCAGCACCCGCTTGGGGTCCAGCCCCAACTCCCGGCCCAATAACTCGCACACCAGCCGGGAACGCTCTACCCCAGAGAAACCGGTGGCCACGTTGGCATTTTTCGAGTTCACCACCACGGCCTGCAGCCCCCCGCCAGCGGCGTGCTCGCGCCCCACGATGATCGGCGCCCCAGGCATGTTGCTGCGGGTAAACATCGCCGCCGACTGGCAGGGGTCTTCCGAATACAGCACGGCAAAATCCAGCGAGGTGTCTTTGATCCCGATGTTTTCTCCCAGCCACCAAAAACCGGGCACCGGCAGCAGGGTGGGAGAGGGCGTGAAAGGAAGGGTCATGGAATGTGGGTATAGGCTGGGGTTCTTTTATAAAACATCAGGGATTATTTCGTGAGTGGAATGGGAGTATTGGGCCGGGGATGGGCGATCTCCTTTATTTGCATATCCGCTTTGTTTTGAACAATGGCCGAAATACCGGTGCGTGTTTGGTAAATGCCATACCCATACACACCCCAGGAAAAAACAATTAAAACAACAGCACCAATGTTTATAATCATCCCCCGATCAAAAATAGACGCATGATAAAGCCTTTGTGTGACGTAGGCCATCACGGTAACAATTGCGATTACAAGACAGCCTGCTATTGAGCAGATTAACCCCCCAACGATGTCCTCAGCCCCAGGAGAGATATCTCGATTTGTACTCCCTAGAAAAGTGAGCAGAGCAAGGGCTGTACCGCCATAAAGCAGGAAATGGATTTTAAAAGAAGATTCCGCCAGGCTAATGATCGCGTCGAAGGAGGCTTTGGTGATTTCTGTTTCGTGGTTGGAAATCATTGTTTTCTCCCTTTGCTGGGAATGAAATTTAACCCCCCTACCGCAGCACCCCGCGGGTGGATTGGCGGATGAACGCGATGAAGGTTTGCACGTTGGGGTCGGCCCCCAGTTCTTTTTCCAGCCGTTCCAGGGCTTCGGCCTGGCCCAGTTTGGAGCGGTAGAAGATTTTGTAGGCCTTCTGGATGGTTTTCACCTGCTCTGGGGTGAAGCCGTTCCGCTCCAGGCCGGTGGAGTTGACCCCATAGGGCTTGGCCCGGTTGCCCGCCACGGTGAGGAAGGGGGGTACGTCTTGGGGAATCATGCTTTGGGCGCCGGTGATGGTGTAGGCCCCGATGCGGCAGAACTGGTGCACGGCGGCAAACCCCCCCAGCACCACCTTGTCGCCGATGATGGCGTGGCCGCCCAGGGCGGTGTTGTTGGCGATGACCGTGTCGTCTCCCACGATGACGTCGTGGGCAATGTGCACGGTGGCCATGATCCAGTTGCGGTGGCCCACGCGGGTCAGCCCGCCCCCCAGCTCGGTGCCCCGGTTGATGGTGCAGAACTCCCGCACCGTGTTGCCGTCGCCCATTTCCAGCCGGGAGTCTTCTCCGTGGCGGTATTTTTTATCTTGGGGGTCTTGGCCAATGGAACTTCCCGTGTAAAACCGGTTGTTCTTCCCAATGCGGGTGGGCCCCAACACCGTGACCTGATTGGCGATTTCCGTGCCCTCCCCAATCTCTACCTGGGGGCCGATCACGGAATATGGGCCAACGGTCACCCCAGGGCCCAGTTTGGCTTGGGGGTCTATAATAGCGGTGGGGTGAATCATTCTGGCTCCTGGGGGTGGCACGGGTTACGGCGGGGATGATAGCCCCCTTCCTGGATACCCTTTTTCCGGGCCGAAGGGCAATCCACCCCCTTCCAACGGCACCCCTCCCCAACGCCCTTCGGGCGTTTGCCCCTCCCCATCGGAGATGGGCAATGACGGTTTAGACTGAGGGGTGGAGAATAGAATCTGTTCAGAATAAAAGACTGGAAGGAAGCAAGCACCCAACTTTTCGGCTTCGATTGATTTCCCCTCCACGAAGGGGAGGGGATGCCCCCGCAGGGGGCAGGGGAGGGGTGTTTTACGGGAATGCCTGCCCAGTGTGGGTGCCGGAAGGACCGTTGGCGTTGGTTTTGCACCGCTTTGGTGACCCATGCTGTCTGGATGCGGCGAGCGAAGCCAGACAAACGAATGAAATCAGGAGATTAGCCTTATGACCATGCGGATTAACCACAACGTGGCCGCGGTGAACACCCTGCGAAACCTGAACGAATCCGACCAGGCCATGTCGTCGAGCTTGGAAAAGTTGTCCACCGGCGAGTCGGTGAACCACGCTTCCGACGGCCCGGCCACCCTGGTGATTTCCGAGCAAATGCGGGGGCAAATCGGCTCCATCGAGCAGGCCATCAAAAACTCCGAGGCGTCGGTGTCGATGATTCAGACCACCGAGGCTTCGCTGGTGGAGGTGAACAACCTGCTGATTTCCATGCGGCAGCTCACCATTCACGCGGCCAACGAAGGGGCCAACGATTCCAAAATGCTGGCCGCCGATCAGATGGAAATCGAGAACGCCATCGAAACGATTGACCGCATTGCCCGCACCAGCCAGTTTGGCACCCGGGTGCTGCTCGATGGCTCCAACGGGGCCAACGGGGTGGCGGTGGGCGACGGGCTGGAGTTCATGGAGGCCACCCCGGAAACCAAGCCTTCTCCGGCGGAGGGATACGCGGTAAACGTGACCCAGCCTGCCACCCAGGCCAGCAAAACCGGGCAGCGCCCCATTCAACTGGACGACCTGTTGGGGGCCTTTCAACTGGTCATTGCCGAGGGCGGCCGGGTGGCCAAGTACGACCTGGACAGCCCCACCGATGGCAAAAGCGTGCGCAATCTGGTGGAACAGTTGAAGGCCATGCCCCCCGAAACCCGCGAGAGCAACCCGGTGATGCGCGACGTGCGCCGGGTGATTGCCCAGATTCTGCAAAACAAGGTCAACGACGCCATGCTGAAGGTGAGCGTGCGGATCAACCCCACCACCCAGGCCCTGGAAGTGACCCACAACGAATACGGCAGCGAGGCGGGGTTTTCCGTGTCGTCCACCTCGGCGGGGGTGCTGGCATCCTCCAGCGATAAAATTGAAACCTCTCAGCCGGGAAAAGACATTCAGGGCACCATCGACGGCAAGGTGGCCAGGGGCCAGGGGTTCGAACTCACCGGTGCCAAAGACAGCGAGGTAGAGGGGCTGAAAGTCCGTTTTCTGCCGGTGCGGCTGCACCAGCTGCGTTTGCCCAAGGGCGACCCCATGAACCAGGAACTGGCCGACATGCCCCTGCCGGCCCCTGGCGCCCGGCCCCTCTCCAAAACGGAGGAGGGTGGAAACTTTTTGTACCAGTGGGAAATTCCGGTGGCCGCCGACAAACCGGTGGAGGGCTACGTCCATATTGCCCAGAACTCCCTGTCGTTTCAGGTGGGCCCCACCCGGGGCCAGCAGGTGCGCATTTCTCTGCTCGACGCCAAGGCCAACCGCCTTGCCACCGGCATCACCAACCATTCCGGTTTTCGCAGCCTAAAGGAAATCCGCGTCACCGATTCCCAGGGGGCCCAAGACAGCCTGCTGCTGCTCGACGCCGCCATTACCCAGGTGGCCGAAATGCGGGCCAACCTGGGGGCCTTCCAGAAAAACACCCTCGACTCCAACACCAAGGCCCTGCACATTGCCAAGGAAAACCTGGTGTCGGCAGAGTCTAGTCTGCGCGATGCCGACATGGCCGCGGAGATGAGCCAGTTCACCCGTCACCAGGTCATGGTGGGGTCGGGGATGGCCATGCTGGCCCAGGCCAACCAAACCCCCCGGGCGGTGCTGCAGTTGCTGCGCGATGCCCGTTAAGTGTGGGTTGTTCTGTTTGGGGGCTTTCGCCCCCAGATTTTCCCATGTCCTCCCAAGCTCTCTTTTCTCCCGATCTTGCTCCCGATATTCCCTCCTGAATCTGTTGCTCCCGGCTGCTAAACGCTTCACGAAATTTCTACAAGACCAGGGTTTTTCCGTGATAGGGGGCATGGGGGGGCGAAGCCCCCAAATAAGAAGAAAGAAACCGTTCTCCCCTGGGGGGCCAGGGATTGGAATGGTTCTTGAAGCATACAGATTGATCCCCTGCCGGTTTTCAGCCGAAAGGGTAAAAAAATAGTGTTATCAATCACATCGTTTGCCGGGGTGATCCCGGAGAGCCATGGGAACAGGGGCAAATTCCACCCTTTTCCATCCTCTCTGGGGTGAACTTTTCCCCCCGGCGGGAACCCAAGAAGACAGGTCATGGCCAAAGTCAGCGGACCATCCGCCAACCCCAACGTGATGAGCGGGCTCGCCTCGGGCATCAACACCGACCAGGTCATCAACGGCCTGATGGCGGCGGAGGGGAGACGCGCCGAGCCCATTGTGAACCGCAAGGAGCAGATCAAGGTTCGCCTGGATTCCTTCACCAAAGTGAAGGGCACCCTGGAAACCCTCAAGGGGTCGGCGGAAGTGCTGGCCGATTCGGGTCTGTGGGAGGGGAAACTGGTGACCTCTAGCAACGAGGGCGTGGTCACGGCCAGCGCCACCCGGGGGGCCAAGCCGGGCAAGCACACCTTGGTGGTGGATAAGCTGGCTTTGAATCATCAAATCACCTCTCAAGGTTACCCCCAGCCCACCTCCTCGGTGGGCACTGGCACCATCAAGCTGGGAATTGGCGATGGCGCCATGACCACCGTTGCGGTGGATGCCTCCAACAACACTCTGGAGGGGGTGAAGAACGCCATCAACAACTCCAGCGCTGATGTCACGGCCGCCATCATCAAAACCGGGCACCCCGAGCAGCCCTATCAACTGGTGCTGACCTCCAAAAAAACCGGCGAACAGGGGCGCATCAAGTTAGAAATCAAACTGACCGGCGGCGAAGCCCTGAATTATGAAAACGGGTACGAGCTGCCCTCCGACTGGAAGGGCGCCATGCCCAAGCCCAAGGCGGGGGGGGCGGCACCCGCGGCGGGGGGGGTGTCGAACTCGGTAATCCGGGTGGTGGGGGAGTACAACAACGAAGAAGACCATACGTTTACTTTTACCGCCGTGCAAAGCGGCAAGGTGGGGGGAGAAACGGCCTTGCAGCTGCGCTGGGAGGATGAAACCGGGCGCAATGGCGTGATTGACCTGGACAGCTTTCATTATGCCCCCGGCGAGCCCGTGGCCTTTGCCGACGGCTTGTCGCTGGTGTTGAGCGAGGGCGATGTATCGGTGGGCGATGCGTTCAACGTGCGGGGGCGGTCGGCCCGGTCGGAAAATTATTGGTGGTTGAAGGGCAAAGAAAAACTGTCTGCGGTGTCTCAGCCCTCCCGGTGGGACAAACAAAAAACCGAAGGCGCCCCGGAAATCAAGGGAACCTTCACGGGGGAAGAAGAGAAAGAATTCACCCTGACCATTGCTGGCTCTGGCCAGGTGGGGGTGGCCGACAATCTGGATCTGTTATGGAAGACTTCCACCGGTGAATCGGGAAAATTGCGCCTGGGCAAGGGTTATCAGCCGGGCACGGCCCTGGCGCTGGCCAACGGCCTGACCGTGTCGGTGAAGGGTGGGGTGTTGAGCGAGGGAGACACCACCTCGTTTACTGCCGAGCCCAAGCAGATGTCTACCATGTGGTGGAAAGACAACGCCACCCGTGAAATTCCGGCCAAAGTGGCCCAGCCGGGCAACTGGTTTAACGCCAAGGAGGCCGAGGAGGAATCAAAAGACATTAGTGACATCGAGCAGGGAGAGGGCCCGCAATTGCCCATGCCCGAGCCCGAAGCCGAGCGAAAAAGCACCACAAAGGCGGAAGTTCGGGGGAAGTTCACCGGCGATACCGCTAAGGTGTACACCTTCACCGCCTTGAAAGACGGCAGCATTGGGGTGTCGAAAGACTTGAAGATCAAGTGGGAAGATGACAAAGGACATTCGGGGGAGTTCCCGGTGGGTGAAGGTTATATGAAGGGCTTTCCTCTGCCCATGGATGAGGGGCTTTCCATGGCGTTTGGAACGGGGCGGGTGTATGAGGGTGACACCTTCACCCTGCGCACCCGAACCTCCAGCATCATGCCCCCCCAAGACGCTTTGGTTCGGCTGGGGGCTACCGAGTTCGGGGGGGGGATTCCCATCACCAGTTCGGTGAACGAACTGGATGACGTGATTGAGGGGGTGAAGTTAAATCTGGTGTCCATCAGCGACAAACCGGTCACCATCTCCATTTCTGGAGACACCGAAAAAGCCGTGGGGGCGGTGAAGAAAATGGTGGATGACTACAACGCCTATGCCGGGCTGGTGAACGACTTGTCGAAGTTTGACAAAGACACCAACACGGCTTCTCCCCTGTTGGGAGACAGGGACATGACCAACATTAAAATGGCCACCGACCGGGGAATTTTAGACCCGGTGGCGGGGCTGCCCAAGTCGACCAACATGCTGATGAGCGTGGGCATTAAAATGGACGACAAGGGCCTGCTGAAACTGGATGAAAACAAACTTCGCGAGAAAGTGAAAGAGGACTTTGGCCAAGTGGCGGCCTTGTTCCGCGACAAGGGAGAATCTACCCATGCCGGAATTTCCGTGGTGGGGATGACCGATGACACCCCGGTGAACACGGTGGGGATGGACGTGGACATTACCCAGGTGGCCACCCAGGGATATTACCTGAGCCCGGTGCTGTTTGACCCGGTGGTGGTGGACAACACCAACAACAAGGTGCTTCTCACCGTAGACGGCAGGAAATCGGAAAGCATCACCTTGGAATCGGGAAAGTTCACCGTGGGCGAATACGCCAAAATGCTGCAAAACAAAATTTCGAACGACAAGAGCATTGGGGGGCTGAAGGTGGCGGTGAGTGTGCAAGAAAACCGGATTCGGGTGATGTCGAACCGTTACGGAGCGGTGAGCGCCATTGCCTTTGCCCCAGGGGAAGGCGTGAAACAAGCCGGGGTGGGCCTGACCGCTGGAGAAAGCCACCCAGGAAAAGATGTGCAAGGTACCGTGGATGGGTTGCCGGCGGAAGGCACTGGCCAGGTGTTAAAGGTGGACGAAAGCAAATCCAAGGGGTTGAGGCTTTTTGTAAACCTGATTGACAGCCAACTGGTGAAAGAACAGCCCGAAGCCAAAATCACCGTGACCAGGGGGGTGGGCAGCCGCTTGAATAAATATCTGAAAGGGGTGCTAGCCGACGGCAAAGGGGGAGACATGAAGCGCATCACCGAGGGATTGAAAACCAACGTGAAGGATTATGACAAGCAGCTAGAAGACATCAACGAGCGAATGGTGCGTAAACGCACCATGTTAAAAGAGAAATTTGCCCGCATGGAAACCCAAATGCAGAAACTGAAAAGCCAGCAAAGTTATGTGGGCGGTCAATTGGCCAACATGCCGTCGGCCAGCAGCGCCTTGCCGGGGTTATAACAGGCGGTGAAACACCCTTCGGCTTGGAGTGAGGGGGGTGAGATCGCATCAAGCGGAGAATAAACCTCACCCCGCCCGCTGACGCGGGCTGCCCCTCTACCGAAGAGAGGGGCAATGCTCGAATCCATCGGTTTTATCGATATCATCCCAACGGATATTGAAGCCGGAAGGAAGAAATCTCATCACCCTTCGGTTTCAATTCATTTCCCCTCCACGAAGGGAAGGGGATGCCCCCGCACGGGGGGGTGCTGTTGGGGGGCTAAATGGAGAAATCCTTCTGATTATTTTTGTGCTGTCTAAAGTTTGGGAAATACCAGCCGATGACCTAGATACAGGAATTGTGTTGAACCATCCTTCTTGAACCACGGGGCTTTGCAAAGAGTTGGGCCCCCCAATGCCATTGACCGGAGATTTGTCATGACCACGGGATACGGACGATATTCTCAGGCTTATCAAAAAGCCGCGGTGAACACCCTGGACCAGGGGAAATTAATCGTCATGTTGTATGACGGGGCGATTAAATTTTTGACCCTGGGTGCCGATAAACTAGACAAAGGGCAGTTCTTCGACGCCCACGAGAATATCTTGAAGGGCAAAAGCATTGTGGCCGAATTGATGGGTTCGTTGAACATGGAAAAGGGCGGCGACATTGCCCTGAACCTGCAGCGCCTGTATGTGTTCATGTTTAACGAGCTGATTGAAGCCAACGTCAACCGCCAATCCGCCAGGGTGCGGAACGTGGTGAACCTGCTGAAGGAAGTGCGCGAGGGATGGAAGGCCATTCCCGCCGGGGGCAAAGAGCCCCAGCAGGCGGCCGATTCTGGGCAGTTGAAGTCCATCAACGTGCGGGGATAACTAGCCATACCCCGCGGCAACACATTTCAAAGAGGGCACCATGCCTCAGGACACGCCATACGGAGCATATCAGACCGCCGGCATTCAAACCGCCGACCAGCGCACGTTGATCGTGATGCTGTACGATGGGCTGATCCGCTTCCTGAAAAAGGCCGAACAAAAAATTGAGGCTCAAGATATCGAAGGAGCCCACAATTATTTGGTTCGCTCCAGAGAAATCGTGGCCGAGCTGATGGCCACCCTGAACCCGGAAAAAGGGGGCGAGGTGGGCCGGAACCTGAAACGCTTGTATGTGTATGTGTTCGACAAAGTGGTGGAAGCGAACCTGTATAAAGACACGGACCGGATCCGCGAAGCGGTGAAGATCATGTCTACCCTGCGAGAGGGCTGGGCCAGCATCAAAACCCAGACCGCGGGTGGAGAATCTGCCGAACGCAAGAAGATTTCGGTGACCCTGTAAGCGTTTTGATTTGTATTCCGCCGGGTGAAACCGGCCAAAGATTTCCTGAATAAGCCAAGATTCCTGTCTCCCCCTGTGTTGTTGGGGAAGCGGGCCGAATTGTGTGTGCCTTTGGGTGGTACTGCGGACGAAGTGTGTTCCCAGGAGGTCCAGGGGTTTGGTCTGTGAAGTTTCGTCCTCGTGTGTTGTTCTCACGAGAAGCGGGGAGTCCTGCGCCTGGCGATAAGAAATGGCCAGCCTAGCGGGCACCAGCGAAACATCGCTCAAGTTTTCGCGCTGTCTTTATAAATGCAGTCCTTATGCCAGGGTTGTCCCCCCGGCGTGAGGGATGAAGTTTCGCGCCCTGTCCCGGTGCGAAAGGGAGAAGATTTGTCCTCCGTTGCATGTAAATGGATGAAAAATCTTCTATTAACCAACGCTGGCGGATGAATCTTCAGCCAGAGGAACAATCAGGAGGCGGTTATGGGAGCGCTTGTCATCAATCACAACACCACCGCGATCAACACGCACAGGAACATGCTGAACGTGGATCAGCGGATGAAACGCAACCTGGAGCATTTGTCTTCAGGCGAGAGAGTGGTGCGGTCCGCCGATGGCCCCGCCACCCTGATGATTTCCGAACAGATGCGGGCCCAGATTGCCTCGGTGACCCAGGCCATGCGCAACGCGGAAACCTCGATTTCCATGGTGCAAACCACGGAAGCGGCCTTGAACGAAGTGAACCATCAGCTGCTAAGCATTCGCCAGTTGGCGGTGCACGCGGCCAACGAAGGGGCCAACGACGAGCTGATGTTGGCCGCCGATCAGTTTGAGGTGAAGAACACCCTGGAGGCCATTGACCGGGTAGCCCAAAGCGCCGTGTTTGGCAGCAAGAAACTGCTGGATGGCAGCCGGGGCGTGAACGGCGTGGCCGCCGGCAAGGGCTTAACGTTTTTGCGGGCCACCCCCGCCACCAAAGCCTCCCCAGAGGAAGGCTATGAGGTTCGGGTGACCCAGACGGCCAGCAAAGCCACCCGCCAAGGATCTGTGCCCCTGACCCGGACGCTGATTGACCAAGGCGTGACCGTGACCGTTTCGGAAGGAGGCCGCGTGGCCACCTATACCACCAAAAAGGGAGACGACAGCGAAATTGTGGTGAACATGCTGAACACCATGGCCAAAAACGCTGGGGTCGACGTGACGGTGGAAAAAATTCTGGACCCCAATAGCGAAGACCCGGACAAACCGAGCTTTGTGCTGAAGGCCTCTCACAACAAGGTGGGTTCGGAGCATTCCTTCGTGGTGGCATCCAGCGTGGCGGGCGTGCTGGCCACATCGGATTCTCAACCGGAGTCGGTGAACAACGGCCTGGACTTGTTGGGCAACATCAACAGCCAGTTGGCCATTGGGCGGGGCAACACTCTCACCGCCGCCGCTGGCACCCAGGCCGACGGCCTGTTGGTGACCTACGACGGCCCCATGCCCACCGACCCCAAGATTCCGGTGGGCCGGGTGAACGTGAGCCAAAACTCGCTGATCTTTCAGATTGGCCCCAACGCCGGGCAGCGTGCGGCGGTGGCCCTGGAGGCGGTGTCGACCCAAACCCTGGCCCGCAACATGGCCAACGAGTCTGGTTACCGCAGCCTGGCCGATGTGGATGTGCGCACGGCCATGGGTGCCGCCGACACCATGCGGATGGTGGACAGGGCCATTGATGACCTGAACCGGGTGCGGGCCGACCTGGGGGCCGTGCAGAAGAACTCTCTGGAGTCTCAGTTGAGGTCCCTGGGCGTGGCCCAGGAGGAACTGGTCTCCGCCGAAAGCGTGATCCGCGACGCGGACATGGCCGAGGAAATGAGCGAGTTCACCCGCAACCAGGTGATCATGCAGTCCTCCATGGCCATGATGGGCCATGCCAACCAGTCGTCTCAAAGCGTGTTGTCGCTGCTGCGGAACGGCTAAGGAAGGGCGGGCGGGGAAGCACCCCCGGCCTGTTGAACGACAGGCCGGGGAGCACCCCAGGAAGAAGATCAAGAAGAAAACAAAGAGGAAGACTGGCAGGCAGAATTTTCGGGGCCGGACGCCCCCTCTGCCAAAAAGCTTTCTCAACAGAATTAAAAGCAAATAACGGGCCAGGCCGGCAATTCAGATACGCAGGCCATAGCCAAATCGAAAGGGTGGCGGCTCATGAACCGGACGGAAACCATACACCGGCTGTTGACCGAGGTGGAACTCCCCACGGAAGAGGAGATTTTACCCAAGGCGCTGGAAGGAGAGAAAGACGTTCGCCCCGCTGGCTGGCTGCGGTTTGAAACCGGAGACCTGACCGAAGACCAGGAAATGAAAAACCTGGAAACGGTGGTGTCTCTGCTGCAAACGGCCCGGCAGGGCATGGAAAAAATTGACGCCCGGCTGGTGGAGGCCATCCAGGGCATTCACGCCCACTGGGGCGAGGCCCCGCAGGAAGCCCCCCAGGGGGATTCCATCCTGGCCAAGATCGACGCCATGCTGGCGGCCAAAATGGAACAAGTGGACCAGCTGGTGCGGGGCTGCCGGTTTCACGGCCGGGGCCTGCTGGATGGCCAATCCGGCCTGACCGGCTGGGGTGAAGGGGTGGATTTCATCCGGGGCGGACCAGATACCCAAAGCTCTCCGGTGGAGGGCTATGAGGTGAAGATGGAGTCTCTGCCCACCCGCGGCTATCTGCTGGGCAGCGTGCCGGTGGATGAAGACTGGATTCGGGCGGAAACCGAAATTGTTCTTACCGAGGGAGACCGCTTTGTGCGGTTTCGCCCCACCAAAGACATGGGCCCCCAAGAATTTGTGCAGGGGCTGAACCGGACCCTGATGGAACAGGGGCTGAGCCTGGAGGCGGGGTTGACCCGCCAGGGCCGGCTGGTGATCCGCCATGTGCAGTACGGCTCGCAGCCCCGCTTTAAGGGGTGCAGCCGCTCGACCCCCCTGCTGTCCCGGAAGCCCGGGCGGCTGGAGTGGAACCGCCGGGGCCGCGACATTCAGGGCACCCTGGGAGGCGAACCGGCCTTTGGAATGGGCCGGGTGCTGATGGGTTACCTAGACAACCGCCACACCGCTGAACTGGCGGTGGCTTGGCGGGGAGACTTGGCCCCGGCGGCGAGAGAAACGGTGGTGCACGTCATTCAGAACGGTCTGCGGTTTCAAGACGCGGCGGGCCATGGCGGAGAGGAAGACACCGGCGGCATGGCACGGTTAAGCCTGCCAGCCCTGGCCGGGCGCAACCTGGGCCGCTGGGTAGATACCTTCCACGGGTTTTCATCGCTGTCGAAGGTGCGGGTGGAAGGCTGGCGCGACGCCCTGGACGGGCTGCTGATGCTCTACGCGGTGTCTGGAGAAATGGAGGAGTGGAAAGAGCGGGTTTCGATTTGGATTGAGCGGTATCAAAACCGGGCCATGGCGGTTTTGCGCCGGGGCCGGTCGGGCCGATCCACGGATGGAGAGGCCGTGGCGCCGAAGACGTTGGGCGCCAAAAAGCCGGAAGTGGCCAAGGACATGGCCGAACAATTCCGGCGCCATCTGGTGGCGGGCTAAAGACCCGTCCAGGCTGCCAGGGGGGGGCGGGATGCCCCCCCGGCAGACCCCACCAGGCCGTACAACGATTGCTCCCACCCCGCCGGCGGAAGTTTACCGGGGGACACACCTTCGGGTGCCGGCCTTCCGCCGGGGCGGGTTTTTTAGGGCAGCAACGGTTTTCCATCGGTGCGACAAGACGGGCGAAAGGCCGGTCTTGTCGCACGGGCGGAAACACCGCTCGGCACAGTGCCGCTTCCATCGTGAAGGCCAAGGAAGTTAAGGGCCGGAGGCGGAGAGACTCCTCCCGGGTGATTCGCCCGGCGGAGACCCTTTCCCCTTGAAGCGGAGGCTGTGCGGCGGTCACGCGGGTCCTCTGGTAATTCCACCAGAGGGGCAACCTGGTGGCCGGGCCCGGGAAAACCGGACGTTTCCCGGTGCCATTCAAGGAAGATATCACCTTACAAGGAGGTAGAAACATGGCTTTGCGAATCAACCACAACATTTCGGCTATGGTCGGACATCGCTGGATGACCATCAACGACCGGAACCTGAACAAATCTCTGGAAAAACTGTCTTCCGGAGAGAAAGTCAACCGTGCCGCCGACGGACCCGCCACCCTGATTATTTCCGAGCAGATGCGGGCCCAGGTGTCTGGGATGAAACAGGCCATCGAGAACTCGGAGACCGACATTTCCATGGTGCAAACCACGGAAGCGGCCCTCACCGAGGTGACCAACATCCTGACCAACATGCGGCAATTGGCCATCCACGCGGCCAACGAAGGCGCCAACGACGAAAACATGTTGGAAGCCGACCAGTTGGAGTTTGACAACTCCATCAAAACCATTGACGCCCTGACCCAGAACGCGGCTTTCGGTAAGAAGCGGCTGCTGGATGGTTCTCAAGGTGCCAACGGCGTGGGTATTGGCAAAGGCCTGGAGTTCGTGAAAGCCGGCCCCGCCACCCGTACTTCTCCCGTGGCAGGTTACGACGTGCGCATCGAGCAGCTGGCCACCAAGGCCGCTGTGGAAGGCTCTACGGCCCTGACCCAGGAGATGGTGTCGAACGGTGAAGAGCTGACCGTGTCGGAAGGCGGCCGCACCGTGTCGTTCACCACCAAGAAGGAGTGGACGGTGGAGCAGGCCCTGGGCAAGTTTAAGGAAGCCCTGCGGGCCAACGGCTTGAACGTGAACGTGAGCCAAACGGAAGACGGACGGTTGAAACTGGAACACAACGATTACGGTTCCGAATATACCTTCACCGTGTCGTCTGCCACGGCTGGCGTGTTGTCCAAGGTGTCTCGCGAGATGGAATCTGCCACGGCTGGAAAAGACATCATCGGCACCATCGGCGGGGAAGTGGCTATGGGCAAAGGCCAGATCCTCACGGGATCGGAAGGCACCAAAGTGGAAGGGCTGGTTCTGCGCTACCAAGGCGATACCGTAACCGCCAAGGACGCCGACGCCGACGCCCCCATCGCGGGCCGCATGGCGGTGTATCAAAACTCGCTGATTTTCCAAATCGGCGCCAATGCCGGCCAAACGGTGTCCATCTCCATGGTGAACACCAACAGCCGGGTCATGGGCCGCGGCGTGGAAAACCAAAGCGGGTACAGAAGCCTCAGCGACATCGATCTGCGCTCTTCTCAGGGTGCCACCGATGCCCAGCGGCTGATTGACAAAGCCATTGACGAAGTGAACGTGTCTCGGGCCCATATCGGTGCCTTCCAGAAGAACAACCTGGAAGCCAACCTCCGCCAGCTGCGCATCAGCATGGAAGAGTTGGTGAACGCCGATTCCGTGATCCGCGACGCCGACATGGCTCAGGAGGTGGCTCAGTACACCCGCAACAACATCATGATGCAGTCTTCGGCGGCCATGTTGGCGCAAGCCAACCAGGCTCCCAAGTCTGTGCTGGCTCTGCTCAGCTAGTCATGGCGTTGGCTGGTGGTTTTACAGGGAAGAAGGCCGGAGGGACATCCCCTCCGGCCGGACTCCTCAATCAGTGACGGTCTGTTGGATGTTTCTTTCGTGCCGCTGGCGGTAAGCGCTGGCGGCAGGAATGGAGGATCCAGCCCCTGGGGTGAGATCACCCGGCGGGAAGGCCAGATGGGTTGCCCTGTGCTAGGGGCTGCCCATGGGAACGGGTTTTTCTACCCCGGTCCTGGCCTTCCGTTCCGGTCGTGTTTCTTTCCCCCAGCCCCTAGGACAGGGGCAGGCAGGAGCTGGTATGGACTAGCATGGACGGGCATGGATTAGCATGAATAGGAACACCCGCAAGCAAGCGCTTTGCGGGCTGAAAAAACATACGGATCGTTTCCGGGCCGGAACACCCGAAGCCTGTGTTTCCAGGGGAAGTCTCCCTGACGCGGGGGTTATACCACTTCCGGCAGGCCCGGGGCGTGATCCTCCGAACCCTTAGGGTTCGAGGCATGTCTTCCCAGAGCCAGAGGGTTTTGGGAAACGCAGGCGTTTACACGGCTTCTCCACGCACCCCCCGCGTGAAGCGCGGGAAACCAGGCCCGGCGGGCAACCGCCGGAGGGAGGAATTCCCTTGCCCGGTTTCCGGCGGCTTTCCGCGGGGGAGATGAATTCGAAAGAATTTGGGTGCGAACGGTTGGGCTCCCCCGGCGATACCGGGATTGGAAGGAGCATGGCCAAACAGCGGGGCAGGGTACTCGCCGGAAACGAAAGTTTCCGGTTCGAAACCCTGAAGACACCGGTTTGCCGATGGACTTGCGAACAGGTGGGAACGGGAAACATGCGCGGTCCTGTTTTTTCCCCCTGGGGGGAGGACGGGAGAGAACCGTTTCCGACTGGCCGGCAGGTTCTTGGCGGGCAGGCGTCTAGATCAAGGAAGAACCATACACACACAAGGAGGTCCTCATGGGTTTACGAGTCAACCACAACATATCGGCGTTGAACGGGCACCGTTGGGTGTCCATCAACGACCGAAGCCTGACCAAGTCCCTGGAGAAGTTATCCTCGGGGATGAAGGTGAACCGTGCCGCCGATGGACCGGCCACGCTGATTATTTCCGAGCAGATGCGGGCTCAAATCGCCGGGATGAACCAGGCGGTGGACAACGCCGAGACCGCCATCGGGATGGTGCAAACCACCGAGGCGGCCTTGACGGAGGTGACCAATCTGCTGACCAACATGCGGCAATTGTCCATCCACGCGGCCAACGAAGGCGCCAACGATGCCAACATGCTGGCCGCCGACCAAATGGAATTGGACAACGCCCTGAACACCATTGACCGCCTGACCGGCTCGGCCAGCTTTGGCGTGAAGAAGCTGCTGGACGGTTCTCAGGGGGCCAACGGCGTGGCCATGGGCGAAGGGCTGCAGTTTATCTCGGCCACCCCCTCCACCCGGTCGTCTCCGGTGGAAGGGTACGCGGTGAAGGTGCAGCAAATCGCCGAGAAGGCCCACGTGGAAGGCACCACGGCCCTGACCCAGGAAATGGTGGATGCGGGCGAAGAGCTCACCGTGACTGAAGACGGGAAAACCGTCAGCTTCCAAACCAAAAAAGGCGACTCGGTATCTCAGTCCATCGGAAAGTTCCGCAACGAAATTAAAAAGAACGGGCTGAACGTGGACTTGATCGTGGGCGAGGACAATACCCTGGCCCTGCGGCACCGAGAATTTGGCAGCAAGTACGGGTTCGCGGTGTCGTCCACCAGTTCTGGGGTGTTGAGCCAGCAGGGCCGCCACATGGAGGAGGCTCAGGCCGGACGCGACATCATGGGAACCATCGGCGGAGAGGTGGCCCTGGGCGAAGGCCAAGTGCTCACCGGCGCCGAAGGCACCAGGGTGGAAGGGTTGAAGATCCGCTACACCGGGTCGAAGGTCACCGAAGCCGGGGCCGATGACTCGGCGGAGCGGGCCGGAAACGTGTCGGTCTATCAGAACTCCATGGTGTTTCAGGTGGGCGCCAACGTGGGCCAGACCGTGGCAATCTCCATGGTCAACACCAACACCCGGGTGCTGGGCCGCGGGGTAGAGAACGTCAGCGGGTACAAAAGCCTGCGGGACATCGACATCCGTTCCGCCCAAGGCGCGGAAGACGCCCAACGGCTGATTGACGGCTCGATTGATGAGGTGAACGTGATCCGGGCCCAGATGGGTGCCTTCCAGAAAAACACCCTGGAAAGCAACCTGCGGCAGCTGCGGATCGGGGCGGAGGAATTGACCAACTCGGAAAGCGTGATCCGCGATGCGGACATGGCCAAAGAGGTGGCCGATTTCACCCGCAACTCCATCATGTTGCAGGCCTCTACGGCCATGCTTGCTCAGGCCAACCAGACCCCCAAAACGGTTCTGGCGCTGCTGGGCTAATGCGTGGACCAGTGGCCTGGGTGATTTGCCAGGTATAACGGGTTCCCCCGCCCTTCGGGGCGGGGGGCCCTTTTCCCCTCATGCCAGGTTATCTGGGCATGGGGCGTTGTACCCACGGGGAAACCTTGGGTTTTCCGGGTATTTCCGTGGGTAGAACGGGCGTTGGACAAATGAAAGGTCCACCTGGGGAGTTCAACCCCCAGAAAAAGCCCTGCCCCGGTTCATTCCGGGGTAGACAACGCCGGACCCTGGGTCCCCGCCCTTCCAGGCTTTCACCTGGAAAGACGGGAGGCCTGTGGCAGACCGGCCCAGATTGGCCGCCCCCCTCCGTCCAGATTCAGGACGACGCGCGCGGGCGGCTGCCAGATCCCGGATGGAAGACAGGGGGAAATCCCCCTGCTCCCTCCGGACGCATCGCCCTGGTTTCACCGGGGAAAAACATTGCCCCGGTTCATCCGGGGGAAAACAGGCCCCGGTTCATTCCGGGGGTAGACAACGCCGGACCCTGGGTCCCCGCCCTTCCAGGCTTTCACCTGGAAAGACGGGAGGCCTGTGGCAGACCGGCCCAGATTGGCCGCCCCCCTCCGTCCAGATTCAGGACGACGCGTGCGGGCGGCCGCCAGATCCCGGATGGAAGACAGGGGGAAATCCCCCTGCTCCCTCCGGACGCAACGCCCTGGTTTCACCGGGGAAAAACAGGCCCCGGTTCATTCCGGGGTAGACAACGCCGGACCCTGGGTCCCCGCCCTTCCAGGCTTTCACCTGGAAAGACGGGAGGCCTGTGGCAGACCGGCCCAGATTGGCCGCCCCCCTCCGTCCAGATTCAGGACGACGCACGCGGGCGGCCGCCAGATCCCGGATGGAAGACAGGGGGAAATCCCCCTGCTCCCTCCGGACGCAACGCCCTGGTTTCACCGGGGAAAAACAGTGCCCCGGTTCATCCGGGGGGCAGGGAACGCGCGGGAATCATCCTGCGCGTAACACCCGGCGAAGCGTGGCGTTACGCGCTCAGCCGGGCACTCAAGGACGAGATTTCTCTTTTCGTACCGCGGGACGCGGGCCGACGGGCGGGTGAATTTGCCCGTAGGCCGGAAAGAAGGGGAGTCTCTCGTAAAACCGGGAATTCGTCATGGACGCGATGGAAGGCCCCACACACCAAGGAGGATGTCATGGGTTTGCGAGTTAACCACAATATATCGGCGTTGAACGGGCACCGTTGGGTGGCCATCAACGACCGAGGCCTGACCAAGTCCCTGGAAAAGATGTCGTCCGGGATGAAGGTAAACCGTGCCGCCGATGGGCCAGCCACGCTGATTATTTCCGAGCAGATGCGGGCCCAAATCGCCGGGATGAACCAGGCGGTGGACAATGCCGAGACCGCCATTGGGATGGTGCAAACCACCGAGGCGGCCTTGACGGAGGTGACCAATCTGCTGACCAACATGCGGCAATTGGCCATCCACGCCGCCAACGAAGGGGCCAACGACGCCAACATGCTGGCCGCCGACCAAATGGAGCTGGACAACTCTCTCAACACCATTGACCGCCTGACCGGTTCGGCCAGCTTTGGCGTGAAGAAGCTGCTGGACGGTTCTCAGGGGGCCAACGGCGTGGCCATGGGCGAAGGGCTGCAATTTATCTCCGCCAATCCGGCCACCCGCTCGTCTCCGGTGGAAGGGTACGCGGTGAAGGTGCAGCAAATCGCCGAGAAGGCCCATGTGGAAGGCACCACGGCCCTGACCCAGGAAATGGTGGATGCGGGCGAAGAGCTCACCGTGACCGAGGGCGGGAAAACTGTCAGCTTCCAAACCAAAAAAGGCGACTCGGTATCTCAGGCCATCGGTAAGTTCCGCAACGAAATTAAAAAGAACGGACTGGAAGTGGACCTGATCGTGGGCGAGGACAACACCCTGGCCCTGCGGCACCGGTCTTTTGGCAGCCAATACGGCTTCTCGGTGTCGTCCACCAGTTCTGGGGTGTTGAGCCAGCAGGGCCGCCGCATGGAGGAGGCTCAGGCCGGACGCGACATCATGGGAACCATTGGTGGCGAAGTGGCTCTGGGCGAAGGGCAAATCCTCACGGGCGCCGAAGGCACCAAGGTGGAAGGGCTGAAGATCCGCTACACGGGAAATATTCTAACCGAAGCCACCGCCGATGACTCGGCGGAGCGGGCCGGAAACGTGTCGGTCTATCAGAACTCCATGGTGTTTCAGGTGGGCGCCAACGTGGGCCAGACCGTGGCCATTTCAATGGTGAACACCAACACCCGGGTGCTGGGCCGCGGGGTGGAGAACGTCAGCGGGTACAAAAGCCTGCGGGACATCGACATCCGTTCCGCCCAAGGCGCGGAAGACGCCCAACGGTTGATTGATGGCTCGATTGATGAGGTGAACGTGATCCGGGCCCAGATGGGTGCCTTCCAGAAAAACACCCTGGAAAGCAACCTGCGGCAGCTGCGGATTGGCGCCGAAGAATTGACCAACTCGGAGAGCGTGATGCGCGATGCCGATATGGCCAAGGAAGTGGCGGAGTTCACCCGCAACTCCATCATGCAACAAAGCTCCATGGCCATGTTGGCCCATGCCAACCAGACCCCAAGGACCGTGCTGGCGCTGTTGCAGTAACCCACACGTCTTTGGAGAAGAAGGGAGGTAAACCATGAGTTTGTCCATTCAGGGCTTTCGCGGCCAGGGTTTTGCCCAAGGTGGCCTGGCCGCGGGAGCACGCCGAAACAAGGCCCCCCCGCCGGAGGAGAGCAAGTCTCTTCCGGTTGGGGCGGGTGCTGGCGGCGGGCAGGAACGCTCGGAACAGGGGCGGAGCCTGCTGGCGGCGTTGGACCAGGCGGTACAGTCGGCCGAGTCGGCATCGGTGCTGGCGGGGTTGGCGTTAACCCAACTGCGTCGCTGCCGGGGATGGGTGGAAGAACTGCACCGTATGGCCCAGGCGGCGGAGAACGAACCCCTGCCGGCGGAGCAGCGGGACCCCTCGGTGTTGCTGGCCTGTTTGGCGGCGGCGGCGGAGGACACCCGCTTTGGTCCGCGGCGGATGATGGACGGCAGCCAGGGGGTGGAAGGCATGGCGGTGGGCGAAGGGTTCCGGTTTGTCCGGGCCGAAGCGTTCACCCGGCCTTCCCCGCCGGAGGGCTACGCGGTGGCGGTGAGCCGCCTGCCCCGCCGGGCCCTGGTCAGGGGCCATCTCCCGGCCGGACCGTTCCGGCTGGAACTGGGAGAGGGCGGCCAGTTGGTGCGGGTAGAGGTTCCCCCTGGGCTGCCCCCGGAGGCGGTGGTGGCGCGCCTGAGCGAGGTCTTTCGTCGGGCTGGATTAGACTTATGGGCTGGAGCGTCCAGCGGAGGGTTTTTCATCGCCCACCGCCGGATGGGTCGGCAGCATGGCTTCAGCGCGGTCAGTGACCCCCCCCAAGTGCTGGGGTCCACGGGCGGGCTGTATATGGGGCAAGACATCCAGGGAACCCTGGATGGTCTTCCGGCCGAGGGCCAGGGATGCTTTTTATTTGGGCCTACGGGCACCCACCTGGAAGGATTGGTGGCGGCCTGGCAGCCCCCCCCTGACCCAGGGGACCCCCACCTGCCCAGGCCGGAGGTCTTGCCGGAAGGCCGGTTGGTGCTGGTGAGGAACGGCATGGTGTTTCATCCGGGGTCCCATTTGGGCCCGCCGGTGTGGGTTCACCTGCCTTCGGTTCACCCCCGCCATCTGGGGCGGGGGGTGGATGTGCCGGAGGGATACGACTCTCTGGCGGCCATCCGCTTAGACAACCCCCCGGCGGCCAGGGCCGCGGCAGAGGTGGCCCAGGCCGCCCTGACGGAACTGGCGGGGCATCAAACGGTGCTGGAGACCATGGCTTCCGGGCCGTTGCTCCAAACGTTGCAAAATTATCAGGTGCGGGCAGAAAACGTGGTGGCGGCGCAAGGCGCGCTGCTCCACGCGGACCTGGCCCGCTCCATGGCCGAACACCTGCGCCGTCAGATTCCGGTCCAGGGGTCCGAGGCCGTGGAGGCCTTGGCCCAGCACGGGGGCGGCCCCATGCTGCGGCTGTTGAACCGAGATCCAGGGGAAGGCGGATTGTCCGCCCTGTCCCTGAAAGAGCTCCGCCCTTCCAAGGAAGGATTGTAAGAGGAAAGGCGGCCCCGCTGGACGCGGGGGGAGCGTACCGGGATGGGATACCAAAACCTAACAAGGAAGAAGAGGTGACTTATGGCCATTCGTATCAACAATAACATTGCTTCCGTCCGCGGCCAGCGCTACATGAGTGCCACGGACAAGAAGCTGGCCGACTCTCTGGAACGATTAAGTTCTGGGTTTCGCATCAACAAAGGGGGTGACGACCCAGCCGGGTTGATCATTTCCGAGCAGATGCGCGCCCAAATTAAATCGGTTAACCAGGCCGCGGCCAACACCGAGATTGCCAACGCGATGGTGCAAACCACCGAAGGGGCACTCGCGGAAATCAACGACCAGCTGGTGCGTATCCGGCAATTGGCGCTGCATGCCTCGAACGAAGGGGCCAACGACGCCAACATGCTGGCTGCCGACCAGATGGAAATTCGTAACGCCTTGGAGTCTTTGCAGCGGACCACCCAGACCGCCCGTTTCGGCGGGAAGAAATTGCTGGATGGTTCCACGGGCATCAACGGCACGGCGACGGGTGAGGGGCTGACCTTCGTGAAGGGAGCCATCACCACCCGCAGCACGCCGGTGGAGGGTTACCGGGTGGATGTGACCCAGGTAGCCACCCAGGCCCAAATCGAAGGCAGCCAGGCGGTAACCACGGAAAACCTGAAGGGGCTGTCCATCGACATCATGGAAGGCGGACACGTGGCACACGTGGAAGCCAAAAGCGATGACTCGGTGGAGCGCTTTCTGGGCCGCTTGAAAGGCGAGGTGGAAAAGCAAGGGATGAAGGTGGACATCACCATCACCCAAGACAACCGCATCAAACTGACCCACCAAGAATACGGCAGCGTGCCGACGTTCTCGGTGGTCAGTTCGGCCGCGGGCGTGCTTTCTCCCGAAGCCAACAAGGCGGTCGAGGCCACCCAGGGGCTGGACATTCGCGGAACGATCAACGGCGAGGCGGCCTACGGGCGCGGCCAAACCCTGATCGGCGGCGAAGGAAACCCCAACACCGACGGCCTGTCGGTAATGTACACGGGCCCGATGGTGGAAAAACCGGTGGAAGGAAATCCCGGGCAGATGGAGAAAGTCCATCAGCCCATGGTGGGCACGGTGGGTACGGTGCATGTCATCAACTCGGCCCTAACCTTCCAAACCGGCGGGCAGCCGGGGGAAAACACCCGGCTGGCGCTGCCCAACATTACCCCTTCTACCTTGGGGCGAAACATCGAAACCGAGACCGGGGTGAAATCCCTGGCCGAGGTGGATGTGACCACGGTGGAAGGCGCCCACGACACGGTGAAGGTGGTAGACTCCGCGATCAACGAAATTTCGCTGGCTCGCGGCGAGTTGGGCTCCATTCAGCGCAACAACCTGGAGATCAACTTGGCGGTGATGCGGGTCGCGTCGGAGAACCTGGTGGCGGCCGAATCGGCCATCCGGGACACCGACATGGCCAAAGAAATCGCCGAGTTTACCAAGAACCGGATCCAGTTGGATGCCAACGTGGCTTCGTTGTCCCACGCCAACCACTATCCGTCGCGGGTTGTTCAGTTGTTGGATTAGTTTTTGGATGTTTTGTTGGAAAGTTGTTGTCTGTTGGATTGGACACGGATTTCCCCGGGGGGTGTTCCCCCGGGGGGTCTGTTTCACAAAGCGGAAAAATTCAATACAGAGATTCGGGGGTGGTTTGGAGGGGAAAACGATAACCTGGGCGGGAAAACAAAGGGAAGCGAGAACATGAAGGGAAGGAGGTGTGCGCCATGAATTGCAGACAAACGAATCTGGCCTGGAAAGGGCTGGTCTGGCTCGCGGCGGCGGCGGGGCTGGGGGGCTGCTTGCTGGCTCCCCAGGCCAAGAGCCCGGTGCCCATGGGGGCCTGCGCGCCATTGGCGCTGTATCAGGCCTCGGTGTTGTACGAGGACGCCAAGGTACAGATGGCCAAGTATTACAAAATGCGGGCCGATGAAAACCTGCTGAACGCGTATTACTGGTCGGAAGATGCCATGAATTTGTCCCTTTCGGCCAAATCGTGCCCAGACTATGACGCCGACAGCGCCAAGCAAGCCAAAGATTTGTATTTCACCGCCCGCATGCTGCGCGGGCTGGCCCACATGAACATGCGCGATACCGACCCGTGGGTCACCACGGGGTTGTACGGCCAGGGTTACCGGGAAATCTTTAAGAACGATATTCACTAGACCTGTTCTCTTTGAGGGGTCATGAAATGGAGGAATGAGGATACCATCGCGGCGGTGGCCACGCCCCCGGGGGTGGGTGGGGTGGCCATTGTGCGGGTGAGCGGCCCCCGGGCGGTGGCCTTGACAGACCCCCTGTTTCACCCCACCGGGCAGACGGGGTTGGCCAGGGCGCCCTCTCACCGGTTGCTGCACGGCTGGGTGGTGGATGCCGGGCGGAGGTTGGATGAAGTGCTGGCGGTGGTGATGCGGGCCCCCCGGTCTTACACACGGGAAGACGTGGTGGAACTGCATTGCCACGGGGGCCACGCGGCGGTGCGGGCGGTGCTGGACCTGGTGCTGGCGGGGGGCGGGCGGATGGCGGCCCCGGGGGAATTTACCTGGCGGGCCTTTATGAACGGTCGGCTAGACTTAACTCAGGCCGAAGCGGTGGCGGACCTGGTGGTTTCTGGCACCCCCACGGCCCTGGCGGTGAACGCGGCCCAGCTGGGGGGGCGGCTTCAGCAAGAAATCGGGGCGCTGAAGGAACAACTGCTGCGGGGGGCGGCCCTGGTGGCCGCGGCCATCGACTTTCCCGAGGAGCAGGACTGGACGGAACACCAAGGGGAACTGGCAAGGCTGCTGGACCAAACTGCCGGGCGGTTGGAGGAACTGGTGGGGGGAGCCGACCAAGGCCGCATTCTGGCGGAGGGGCTGCGGGTGGCCATTTTGGGCCGGCCCAACGTGGGCAAGTCTAGCCTGTTGAACGCCCTGCTGGGAGAAGACCGGGCCATTGTGA
This sequence comes from Deltaproteobacteria bacterium, assembly GCA_029858505.1. GTDB lineage: Bacteria > SAR324 > SAR324 > SAR324 > JACQKK01 > JAOUEW01. Next base: position 26,445 of record JAOUEW010000007.1, on the reverse strand, counting down.
CCGACGTGCCGGGCACCACCAGGGATACCCTGGAAGAACTGGCCCGCGTTGGGGGGGTGATGACCCGGTTGATTGACACCGCGGGCATTCGGGCCAGCCAGGACCTGGTGGAACAAATGGGCATTGCCCGGGCCCGAAGGGCCATGGCCTCCGCCGATCTGGTGCTGCTGGTGCTGGACGGATCTGCCCCCCTGGAGCCGGACGACCGGGAACTGTTGGCCCAGGTCCCCCCAGGCACCCTGCTGGTGGTGAACAAGCAGGACCGCATGACGGACGAAGACCCCCCCTGGGCGGGGGAGGTGGAAGGATTCTCCCGGTTGGGGCTTTCGGCCAAGACCGGGCAAGGGTTGGAGGGCCTGCGGCAGGCGGTGCATCAACGGGCGGTGGGGAACAAACCCCTGGCCCTGGAGCACCCCATGCTGACCAACCTGCGGCAAAAACAAGCCGCCCGAGATGCTTGGCAGGCGGTGGATGGGGCCCGCCAGGGGTTGGCGGAAGGCCGCCCCGGGGAATTGCTGGCGGTGGACCTGGACCGGGCCTTGGCGGCCCTGGGGGCGGTGACCGGAGACACCACCCCCGAAGACTTGCTGGAGGAAATCTTCAGCCGGTTCTGCATTGGAAAATGATTGCCGCGCGGAAGGGATTGCCCCGCGGAAGGTTGCCAGGATTGGTATCGAATTTTGATCGAGGCCCCATGAGTTCAAAACGCCCAGCGGCGGAAGTGATGAAGGAACGGCAGCAACTGCTGGAAACCCTGCTGGATTTGAGCCAGCGGCAGCTGCTGATGGTGAACCTGGACGGGTTGGAAGACCTGATTGCCCGCAAAGAGGGCGTGATTGCCCGCCTGCGGGAATTGGATGCGGAGTGGGAAAACTCCGCCAAGGGCCAGGGGCCAGAGGCTTCTCCCTGGATGGGGGAAATGGCCCGCTTGGTGGGAGCCATTTTGGAAAACGAACAGGCCATGGAGCGGCGCATGGAGGAAGAAAGGGCCCAGTTGGGCCGGGAACTTTCTGCCCTGGAGCGGCAGGAGAACATTAAACGTTATCTAGGCGATCGAAAAACCGCCGGAAGACGGGTGGACCTGTCTGAGTAAACCCGCGGGCAACGCTGGAAGGAACCGTACATTCTGGCCGCCCCCGCAAGGAGACCTATTATGAAAATCACGCAAATGGACCCGCAGGCAGAACAAATGCCCGCGAAAACGGCCATTCACGAAACGGCCATTCACGCTTCGCCCCCCCTGCGGATCGCCGATCCGAAGTTGGATCCGCAGAACAATCCCATCCTGAAGGCGGAAATGCGCAAGGATGTGATGGATGCCCCCAAGGTACGGGCGGAAGTGAAGGAACGGATGGACCGGGCCATTCAAAAGGCCAATGCCAGCATTCAGGGCATGCAGCAGTTTCACTCCATCCAGTTTCGTTACCACGAGGAATCCGGGTATTCCTACGCGGTGATTCACGACATGAAATCCGGCCGAGCCATTGGCCAGATTCCAGCCACGGAGTTTTTGGATATCGCCGCGCGGATGAAAGAAGCTTCGGGGATTTTTGTGAACACCAAAGGATGACCATGGGGTTTTCTACGTTTCAGATAGAAACGATGATCCGGCGGTTTGCCCGCTGGCGGAGCGGCCTGTGGGGTAGCCCGCCCGCTGGAGCCGATTTGGAAGCGCCTGCCCGTTTGTCGGAGGAGGGCCGGGCTTTGGCCCGTGGGGTTCCGCCGCGGCGAAGCGATGGCCCAGGCGGCCCGGCAGACGTACCGCTGGCAGAGGATTGGGCCCCCCTGCCCCCAGCCGTGGCCGGTGAACTGGAGCGGCGGGCGGGAAGTTTTATGGATCCCCGGCCTCCATCCCCCCCCCGAGCGGCCATTCCCCGGGCCGGTGCCGGTGCCCTGCCCACGCCCCCGCCGAACATTCAAAAAGAGGGATAAGAAGGATCAGGTGAGATAAGAAAGATCAAGAGAACACGAAGAAAGAATAAACTCTCGGTGACTCATTGGAGGGGGGTCTATCCGATATGTGGCCCAGGGATTATGCCCCATGGCGCTGGTGGCCGGGGCTAGACAAACGCGGAGGACACAAAGGGAGATGCTTTGAAATATTGGGAACAATCATAAATCAACGTTCTTGTGAACTTAGGTATTCAACCCCGCCAGCAGGTCTTCCATTTCTCCGGTCAGGCTTACGGCTTCGTCTTCCAATTGTTCGTAGTGGCCCATCAGGTCGTCCATTTCTGGCGCCAAGGTTTCAGACTCGTCCAGGTCTTCGCCAACCCCCTGAATAAACGTTTTCATCCACAGAAAGTCCTCTCGCAGGCTGTGAATGTGGCCGGGCAGGTTCAACGCCTGGATTTGCCGCAGCATTTGGCGGGTTTCCTCGGGTTCTTGCTCCCGCGAAACCGCGGCCAACTGCACAAACCGCAGGGCGTTTTCCAAACTGTGGTGAAACTGTTCAACGAACCGCTGGTGGGCGGTAACCATGGCCTTCAACTTATCCGACAGGCTTCCCTCCGCTTCCAGCAGGGTTTCCGAGGAATAGGGGGTATCCTCGCTCATTTGCTTTTCCACTTGATGGAGCATCCCACGCTGGGCACCTGGTGGGCGTCTATGGGTTTGCCCGCCACCAGGCAGTCCAGGGCCCGGCGCAGGTCGGCGCCAGTCACCGGCGTGGTGTTTTTGGGCCGGGCGCCGTCTAGCTGCCCCCGGTACACCAGTTTCAGATCGGCGTCATACACGTACAAATCGGGGGTGCAGGCCGCGTCGTAGGCCCGGGCCGTGGCCTGACTTTCATCGTATAGGTAGGGGAAGCTAAACCCATGCTCCCTGGCTAGTTGAGACATTTTGTCCGGGGCGTCTTCAGGGTAGGCCGACACGTCGTTGGCGCTGATGGCCACGACCCCAACCCCCTGGGGCTGATAATCTTTGCCTACCCGCACCAGCTCTTCCAGCACATGCAGCACGTAAGGGCAGTGATTGCAGATGAACAGAATGAGGGTGCCCTTGGGGCCTTTCACTTGCTCCAGGCCCAGCGTTTTTCCAGAAATGGTGTCTGGCAGCCGAAAGCCGGGGGCTTTGGTGCCTAATTCGACCATGTGAGATTCCGCCGCCATTGCATTTGCTCCTGAATATATTGTGGGTTGACAAGAATGAGTGCTGATTCCTCCGAGGGTACTCCATCCCTGGGGGTCCGTCCAACCAGCCAACCCAATTCGCCAGGGTTTTACCCTGGGGTTGCCAGGGGGTTCCATCCAGGCTAGCCTTTATCAGTAAAACGATGTTTTACGTTATTCTTCGGTTGTTTCCAACAGCACCCCACCCTGGCGTCTGAGGCCGAAGGGTGAAACATAGAATCCGTGCGGAATATACAGACTGGAAGGAAGCCATCACATCACCCACCGGATTCGATTCATTTCCCCTCCACGAAGGGAAGGGGATGCCCGAAGGGCAGGGGTGCTGTTGGACTATCTGCCTATTTATTCATCACTCCGCTGAGCATCCGCTGAACAATCGGGCGGTCAGCGGGGGGAAATAGCCGGAAAATAAAGTTATGTGATTGATGCGTTGTGTGAAAGAAGTGCACAAGAATATGGCATGTGGGGTGCAATTGTAACTCGCTAGGCCCCACAGGCTGTTTCTCCGGGAGAGGTTCCCGGGGGTTTTCTCAATCATCCACAAAGGAGGTTTCATGCGGCTGAATCACTTTCGTTCGGTAGGGGCGTTCTTGCTGTTGGCGCTGCTGCCCGCCCTTCAGGCCCAGGCTCAAGAAGCCGGGGGCAAAACCATTTTTAAGTATTCCATAGACCTGCCCAGCACCTACGTGTTCCGGGGCGATGACGTGTTCAAAGCCGCCTATTCCACCAAAAATGCCGGGAAGGAAACGGCTTTCAACGTGTCTCCTGCTGTGCAGCCCACCTTCACGTTCTATACGCCCTCTGGGGTTGGATTTGTGGTGTGGGGAAGTTTTGCCCTGACCGACCGGGACACCCCCGGCCTGGGCGTGGCCAGGGGATGTGCTGTACCCCCATGTCCCATTGGCGGCCTGTCTGACTTTGACGAACTGGACACCACCCTGAACTACACCTGGGAGAACAAGATGGGCTCCTACGAGGTGGGCGTGGTGAACTACCACCAGATGGGTTACTTCAAAGGCACCCACGAAATGTACCTGCTGTGGAAACTGGCTTGGCTGGAGGACCTGGGCCCCACCCTTGGGTTTTACAACGACGCGGAGAACTCTAGCTCCTACTCCACATTGTCGGTGGGTGGCGGAACGGACTTTACCTGGAAGGTGTTGCTGGGCGAGAAGCACTATATGGATACCAACAACTACAGCCATGCCGGACTGTACGAGGCCACCGTGACCCTGGGTTACAACCTGGGAGAAGGCTTTGGCGTGGCCCTGGCCGCGGCCAACCGCCCCAGCATGACTATGCATGGGTATACTTTGCCCACCACGCAGCCTGGAACCGTGGCTTGGTTGACGCTCTCTTATGCCAAGGAAGTGAAGGAGTAATATCTCTCCATCGTTTCTTTCTCCCATCCCCCTGCCCCCTTCCCTGGGGGAAGGGGGCTTATTTTTGGGGGGCTTCGCCCCCCTACCCCCCTGCTTCCCACTGACCACCGCAGGGGCAAAACCTTGGTTACTCAATCCTTGTTATTTGGGGTCTGTAAGCCTATGCCTAGCCAAGTAACATCTGGTATGGGGGTCGGGAGTAAGAAAGAAACGGAAAGCAGAGCCTGAAACAAAACACCCCCCGCCCTGACCGGACGGGGGGTGTTTTATTTGGGAGTGATATCATTCCCCGCTCTTTACGGCTTAAAGCCCGGCCGCAAGGGGCGCAGGGCCCGGGCGGCGGTCCACATTTCCGAGTCGGCGATTTCCTTCAGTTCTTTCTCCAACCGCTCGCGGTAGTCGGGGCGGGAGTTGGATTCGATGGCGATTTCGGCTTCTTTGCCGCTTTTCACGCTTTGGTAGCACTCCTCAATCACGGGCTCGATGGCCTTCTGGAACCGAGGGGCCCAATCCAGGGCGCCCCGCTGGGCGGTGGTGGAGCAGTTGGCGTACATCCAGTCCATCCCCCGCTGGTTGATCAGGGGGTAAAGGCTTTGCAGGGCTTCTTCCACGGTTTCGTTGTAGGCCTCGGAGGGAGAATGACCGTGGCGGCGCAGCACGTTGTACTGGGCCCGGAAGGCCCCTTCGATCATCCCCATCAGCACGCTGCGTTCGCCGGTCAGGTCGCTGGTCACTTCTTTCTCAAAGGTGGTCTCGAACACATGACCCGACCCGATGGCGAAGGCCGTGGCCAGGGCCCGGTCTTTGGCCCGCCCGGTGAAGTCTTGATGCACGGCGTAACTGGCGTTCAACCCGCTGCCGGCCTCGAACAAGGTTCGCACCGTCATGCCGGAACCCTTAGGGGCCACCAGAATCACGTCCACGTTCTTGGGGGGAACAATGTGGGTCAGCTCGTGGTACACAATGCCGAACCCGTGGGAGAAATACAGGGCCTTTCCTTCGGTGAGGCAGCTTTTCACCATGGGCCACAGGGCAATTTGCCCGGCATCGCTGGCCAGAAACTGGAGGATGGTGCCTTTCTTGGCGGCTTCTTCCATCTCGAACAGGTTTTTGCCTTCCACCCAGCCGTCCTTCAGGGCGTTGTCCCAACTGCGGCCCTTGCGCAAACCCAGAATCACGTTGAAGCCCTGGTCTCGCATGTTCAGGCCCTGGCCACGGCCCTGGGGGCCGTATCCCAAAATGGCGGTGACTTCTTTGCCCAGGATGGTCTTGCATTTGTCTAGGGGGTAGTCGGCTCGCTCGATGATGTTTTCTTTAAAGCCTTTGATGTCAATGGTTTTCATGGGCTGTAACCGCTCCAAAACGAAAGGGTGAGAGTAAACATAGGATGGACAAAGTATGGCCCAGGTGAGGAAGCGGGGCAAGGGGTCCTGTGCTTTTCCACCCTTTCTGTGGATAAACTCATTGATATCATGAAACAACACGATAACATTGAAAAAGCATATTGCAAATACACTCATAACCATGTATAAAGAACATAACAACAGTGAGGAATACTTTCAAATCTTTTTATGACAAGGTAGCCATACTTATCAGAAAAAAGATTCGGGTATTTTTCTGACAGGGGAAGCCAATCCCAAACGAATGGGGGTAAAGCGCATGATGCTCGAATGTTTGTTCTTGTTCATGCGGTGTAAACCGGGTTTTAGCATCGGTTTTTTTCTTGGACAAATTGTCATAAAAATAAGATTATTCCAACATATAAAGGGTGCTTTATCTTACGGTTCAATCTCGGGAGACGCCAATGGAACGCTCAATGAAGCATAAAATGGAAAACAGATGGTCGTGGGCCCTGGGCCTGGTAGCCGTGGCTCTGCTGGCTGGGGGTTGCGTTCCGGAGAATACCTCCTCATCTTCTACCTCCCCTCTTCCAGCGGGGGACAAAAGGGGCAATTCGCAAGGCAAAGTAAAAGACCGGAACACCTTACGTTGGCTGGGGGGTGCTGGCGGCAGCCAGCACACGCTGGTGGCGTTGTCCAACGGTCATATGTACGCCTGGGGGGCTAACGGTGCGGGTCAGATGGGCACCACCTCTTCGGATGTCTGCCGGGACAAACCCTGCTCGTTTTCTCCCCGGTTGGTGAATGCCACCCTGTGGGCCCAAGTGGCCGGTGGAAAAGACCACACCCTGGCCGTGGCCAAAGATGGCAGCCTGTGGGCCTGGGGCGGGAACCGCCATGGGCAGTTGGGAGACGGCACCCGGACCCGTCGGACAGAGCCAGTGCGGGTGGGAACCGCCAACGACTGGGCCAACGTGGCGGCGGGAGAGAATGTGTCTTTGGCCATGACGGCAGACGGCAGCCTGTTTAGCTGGGGCAAACACCAAGCCTTGGCCCCCCAACCGCTGGCGGCGGGGGAACACTTCCGGTTCATTGCCGCGGGGGATCACCAACTGCTGGCGATTCGGGAGGATGGCCGGATGTTTGTGTGGGGGGAAGGTTGTGATGAAGATGACCATGGCTGCGTGGCCCGTGAAGTGGGTCAGGGCGGCTGGTCCATGGCCGCGGTGGGAGACAAACACAGCGTGGGTGTGAAAACCGATGGCACCCTGTGGGTTTGGAAAAATGAAGGCCACGAACATGGTCATGATGGAGACCACAACCGGAACCATGGTCCTTCCGCCCTGGCCGCGCAGCAGATTGGCTTTGAGACTGGCTGGGTGATGGCCGCCGCGGGTCGGGGCCACTTTTTGGCGGTGAAGGCTGACCACAGCCTGTGGGCCTGGGGCAGCAACCAAGCCGGCCAGCTGGGCGACGGCACCACCCAATTCCGCGCCCTGCCCGTGCAGATCATGGCGGGCACTTCGTTCTCCATGGTGGGGGCCGGGGGGCGTCACTCGGGGGCGGTGACCACCAATGGCCTCCTGTTTACCTGGGGAGAAAACACCTTCGGCCAATTGGGCACCGCGGAGCTAACCCCCTGCCCTGCCACGGCGGATCAGGATGATGACGATCACCATGGCGGAAGTTTCTGCGCGCTGACTCCGGTGGAAATTCCCCTGCCCAGCGGCAATTAACCAATCTCTATTTTCTCAATTTTGAAAATTGCACGAAGCGGCGGGTTACTCCCGCCGCTTTTTTGTTTTATTCACGGATTGGTTGAACAGAATAACCGATGGTTTCGAGTATTGTCCCAACAGCACCCCACCCCAACGGAGATGGACAATGACGGCTTAGGCCGAAATGTGGAGAACAAAACCCGTTCGGGAAACATAGACTGGACGGGAACAAGCAAATCACCTTTCGGCTTCGAGTGATTCCCAACAACACCCCTCCCTGCCGTCCTGCGGACGGCTGTCCCTCCCCTTCGTGGAGGGGAAATAAATCGAAGCCATCGGTTTTTTTTTCAGCCATTTGGAAAGTGAAGACTGGACGGAAGCAAGCGCATCATCTTTCGGTTTCGAGTGATTCCCCACAGCACCCCTCCCCAACGCCCTTCGGGCGTTTGCCCCTCCCCATTCGGAGAGGGACAATGCTCGAAGCCATCGGTTATTCTGTTCAACCGTGCGGAAAGTAAAGACTGGATGGAAGCAAGCACATCACCCATAGGATTCAAGTTATTTCCCCTCCACGAAGGGGAGGGGATGCCCCCGTCAGGGGGCAGGGGAGGGGTGTTGTGAACACTGGACGGGAACAAGCGCATTACTTTTCGGCTTCGAGCAAGGGGTGACTGTTGAGCCCACGGCTTGAATGATACAGTACCCCCATGAACCCTTCGCGCCCACACAAGCCATCTCCCCGCTTAACCCGAGACACCTACCCCGGCACCCTGGTGGTGGGGGGCGGGGTGATTGGCTTGGCAGTGGGGTGGGCGCTGGCCCTGCGGGGAGAACCCGTGACGGTGCTGGAGCGGGGGAAGGCCGGGCGGGAGGCCTCTTGGGCGGCCGCGGGGATGCTGGCCCCCATTACCGAGGTGGCCTTTCAGGAAGACACCAACCTGGCCCTGGGGCTGGACAGCCTGGCCCGGTACCCCAACTTCGTGGCGCGGCTGCAGGCCGCCACCGGCCTACACGTGGACTTTCGAACGGAAGGGGCCCTGCAGATGGCCCTCACCGCCGATGACAGCGCCCGGCTGGCGGAGGTATATGGCTACCAGCGGGCCCGGGGGTTGGCGGTGGAACCCCTGACCCCCGCCCAGGCCCAGGCCCTGGAGCCAGGGCTGTCGGGCTATGTGGCGGCGGCTTACCTGTGCCGCCAAGACCACCAGGTGGACCCCCGCAAGCTCACTGCCGCCCTGGGGGCGGCGCTAGCGCAAAGCGGGGGCCAAGTGCTGGAAAACACCCCGGTGGAGCGCTTTGTGCTGGAACCGGGAAAACCCCCGGCGGTGGAACTGGGAGGGAACTTGGCGGGAGAGGTGTGGCCCGCCCGGCGAGTGCTGCTGGCGGCGGGGGCTTGGTCCGGGCTGGTTGCGGGGCTGCCAGACCACCTGCGCCCACCAGTGCGCCCGGTGAAGGGGCAAATGCTGGCCTTGAGAATGCCGGAGCCTCACCCCCTCACCCGGTTCTTGCGGGTGGTGCGGGTGCCCGAAATTTACTTGGCCCCCAAAAGCGATGGGCGGTTGATTGTGGGGGCCACGGTGGAGGAAATGGGTTTCGACCGAGAAGTCACGGCGGGGGGGTTGTACGAATTGCTGAAGGGAGCCTGGGAGGCCCTGCCGGGGGCCTATGATCTGCCGGTGGTGGAGACCTGGACCGGCTTTCGCCCTGGTTCCCGTGACAACGCCCCCATTTTGGGAGAAAGCGGCTTTCCGGGGTTGTACATGGCCACGGGCCACCACCGGAACGGCATTCTCACCACCCCCGCCACGGCCTATCATCTCAGCCGGCTGATGCTGGACGGCCTCGCCAGCGATTTGCTGAACAAGTTTTCTCCCCAGCGGTTCAACCGCCCCCGCGCATCTTAAATGTTTTTCCCATCCCCCTACCCCCCCTTCCCTGGGGGTTTTTTATTGGGGGGCTTCGCCCCCCAATCCCCCTGGTCAGGCAAAAACCCTGGTTAGGTAGAAGCCTCCATCCTTCACATCCACCCGACCACCGCCGATTCCCTTCAGGGGGTCACTTCCAAAAAGTCTAAGTCTTTGTGAAAGGTCTCCTCGGTTTTCCACAGGGCCACCGCCGCCAAGGCAAAGGTGGCACCCCCCACGGTCATGGCGGCCCCCGGCACCCCCATCCCCGGCTTCAGGGAAATGAACAGGGTGGTCATCAGGGGCACGGCCCCCCGCACAAAGTTGGGTACGGTGGTGGCCACGGTGGCCCGCAGGTTGGTGCCAAACTGCTCGGCCCCCATGGTTACAAACATGGCCCAGTACCCCGCCCCGTAACCCATCACCGCGCACAGGGCATACAGGGTACTGGCCCCCATGCCGGGGTTGTTCAGGTACACCAGGGTAGCCGTGCCCGTGATGGCCATGAACACAGCCACCGAGCGCTTGCGGCTTTTGAACCATTGGCTAAGCAGCCCGCTGGACAAATCGCCCAGGGCCAGCCCAATGTAGCACCAGGTCAGGGCGCTGGCGGCGTTCACCGCCTCGGCCACCCCCAAGGCTCTGGCGAACTCTGGGGCAAAGGCCACCGGCAGGCCGATGACAAACCAGATCGGCATCCCAATCAAGATACAGGCCAGGTAGCGCCCCAGGCGCCCTGGGGCCAGCAGGGCCATTAAATTCCCCCGGGTCGCCTTCGACTGCAGGGCCTTGGCAAACATGCCGCTTTCAAACACGCCCATCCGCAAGGCCAGCAGCACCAGCCCCATGGCCCCGCCAATGTAATAGGCCACCCGCCAGTCGAAATGGTTGGCCACATAGCCTGCCATCAAGGCCCCAAGAATTCCCACCGAGGCCACCAGCGCCGTGCCATAGCCGCGGCTTTGGCGGGGCAGAATCTCGGCCACCAGGGTAATGCCCGCCCCCAGTTCTCCCGCCAGGCCCACCCCGGCCACAAACCGCAGCAAGCCGTAAGCGGTAAGGTCGGTCACCATGCCGTTGGCAATGTTGGCCAGGGAATACAACAGAATCGAACCGAACAGCACCGACTTGCGGCCCCGCTTGTCTCCCAGCACCCCCCACAAAATGCCCCCCAGCAGCATGCCGTACATTTGCATGTTCAACAGGTGAATGCCCTGCAGGGTCACCGCCTCGCCAGATAGGCCCAGGCCCTCCAGGCTTTGCACCCGCACCATGCCGAACAGAATCAGGTCATACACGTCCACAAAGTAGCCCAGGGCGGCCACAATCACCGTGGGGGTTACAATCTTCCGAATCATGGGGCCTTCCCTTTCTTCAAATGATTTTCGAAAATGCAATCTCTACGCAACCGCTGTTCAGTCACATCTTGCGCTGCCGTATCGTCCTTCTCCGTAAACCACCCCAGCCCCTGAGGGCATCCCAACAGCACCCCTTCGTGGAGGGAAAATGAATCGAAGCCGAAAAGTTATGCGCTTGCTTCCTTCCAGTCTATGTTTCCCGAACGGGTTCTATTCTCCACCCCCTCGGCCTAAGCCGTATTGTCCCTCCACGAAGGGGAGGGACAGCCGCCTGAAAGGCGGCAGGGAGGGGTGCTTTACGGAAATCCACTTGAAGCCGAAAAGTTATGCGCTTGCTTCCTTCCAGTCTATGTTTCCCGAACGGGTTCTATTCTCCACCCATCGGCTCCATCCCATAAAAGAATGGCGGGTGGGCGGAATACTTAGACGGGTTACAGTTCACCATAGGGAAGTAAAAATTGGAATGGTTAGGGCTATTCGGCCCCCTCCAACCGGCGCCGCAGGCCGGTGTAGCGCACCTCTTGGCGGGCGTTGTGAATGGCCAAGTCAATGGCCCGCTCGGTGCCCACCACCACCACCAACTGCTTGCCGCGGGTGAGGGCCGTGTACAGCAGGTTGCGCCGCAGCATAATGGCATGGTGGGTGGTGAGGGGAATAATCACCGCTGGGTATTCCGAGCCCTGAGACTTATGCACGGTAATGGCATACCCCAGGGTGATCCGATCCAGCTCCTTCTTGGCATAGGGCACCTCCCGCCCGTCGAAGGTGAGGGTCAACATGCCCTCCTCTCGGTCGAATCCGGTGATTTCCCCCATGTCGCCGTTGAACACCACTTTTTCGTAATCGTTCTTGATCTGCATCACCCGGTCTCCCACCCGGTAACGCCGCTCGCCGTAGGTCAGTTCCGCCCCGCCGGGGTTCAGGGCGTCTTGCAGCATGTGGTTCAACTGGTCCACCCCGGTGGTGCCCTTGCGCATGGGAGAAATCACCTGCACGTCGGTTTTGGGGTCCAGCCCAAACCGGGCGGGAATGCGCTGGCACACCATGGTTTGAATCAACTGGGCCACTCGCTCAGGCTCACCCTCGCGGATGAAATAAAAATCCTCCAGTTCCCCCGTGTCTAGGCGGGTCAGTTCTGGCCGCAGGCCTTTTCGCACCAAGTGGGCGTTTTGGGTAATGCGGCTGAGCCGCCCCTGGCGGTGAATTTTCTCCAGCCGAGACACCGGGAAGACCCCCGAGGCGATCAGGTCGTTCAGCACCATGCCCGCCCCCACCGAGGGCAGCTGGTCCACGTCGCCCACCAGCACCAGCCGGGCCGCGGGGGGCAAGGCGTCTAGCAGGGCTTCCATCAGCAGGGTGTCAATCATGGAGCACTCGTCCACGATCAGCAGGTCCAGTTCCAGGGGCCGGTCTTCATCGCGCTCAAAGCCCGCCGGGCCGGCCTCTAGCAGGCGGTGCAGGGTAAAGGCCGCTCGGCCGGTGGTTTCCGACAGGCGCTTGGCAGCCTTGCCAGTGGGGGCCGCCAGGGCCACCCTGGCCACCCTTCGCCCCAGCAGTTCCAGCACAAAGCGCACAATGGTGGTTTTTCCCGTGCCGGGGCCGCCGGTGAGAATGACCACCTTGTGGTGCAGACAGGCCTCCACGGCGGCGCGCTGTTCGGGGTCTAGGGTAATTCCGCTTTCCCCTTCCAGCTTCGACAGTTCCCGATCAATGTCCAACTCTCCATCCGTTTCCTCCTCTCGTTCGTCTTCCTGCTCCCCCTCGCTCCCGCTCTCTCCGGCCCCCTTCCCCACCAGTACCCCGTCCCTCGCTGCGGCTTGCTCTCCGTTCTCCTCTCTGTCTTTCTTTCCGTCCTTCCCTTCCTGCCAGTCTTCTTGTTCCCCTGGGTGTTCTTCGTATTGTTCTTTTTGTGCCATCGGCTGTTTTTTTAACGCCGGGCCGCGGGTGGTTAAGATGCGCCGCAGGTCCCTGGCAATGTGTTCCTCGGCCCGGTCGTAACGGGGGCGGTACAACGCCGGGGGCACCAGCAGGGTGCCGTCTTCGGCCAGGGCCAGCCCTTCCTTGCGGCGCAGCAACCCGGCCTTCACCAGTTCCCCCACGGCCTGGGCGGCCCCCTGGGGGGATATTTCTAAAATCTTGGCGGCCCGCTCCACCACCATGGGCTCTGGGTAGCAGGTGTGCCCCTCGCCGGTGATCTCCTCCAGGGCAAAGATCACCCCGGCCTCGGCACGCTGGGGGCTGGCCCGGTCTACCCCGTTTTTCTGGGCAATGGCATCGGCAATGCGAAAGCCGATGCCGCTCACGTCCAGGGCCAGCCGGTAGGGATTGTCTTTCACCACTTCCATGCCAGACGGGCCGTAGGTTTTCCAAATGCGCTCGGCATAGGCCTGAGAAATTCCCAGGCCGTGGAGAAACACCATCATCTCCCGCACGCCCTTTTGTTCGCTCCAGCCCGCTTTGATTTTATCCACCAGTTTTTGGTTGATCTTGGGCACCTCCAGCAGCCGTTCGGGCTCTTCGTCCAGCACCCGAAAGGTGTCTTCGCCAAAGGTTTTCACCATGCGGGCCGCCAGGGTTTTGCCCACCCCCGGCAAAATGCCACTGCCCAGATAGCGTTCCAGACCGTCTCGGGTGGTGGGTTCCAACGCCATGAAGTTGGCCACGGCAAACTGCCGCCCGTATTCTTTGTGTTCCTCCCAGCTTCCCCACAGCCGCAGGGGCTGGCCTTCGTGCACGTTGAACAGCATGCCCTTCACGGTCACCACGGCCTTGTGCCCTTCCGGCAAAAATCGGCCAATCAGAAACCGGCTCTCCGGATTCTGGAAGGTAATGCGCTCTAAGGTGCCCTGTAGAATGGTTTCGCTCATACCCCAAACCTTCCCACGGGGGGCAGGCTGGGGCAAGAGACGGAAGAGGGGGGGATCGTCTTAGGACAAAAACAGGGGAGGGGCGTTGTTGGAGAAGAGACCGCTTGGTTAGAACGTCAACACCCGGTCCGATTCCTTCACCAGTTCGTACAAGTCGGCCATGGTAGAGATGGGGCAAAGTTCGGTGCCTTCGGCTTGGCGCTGCTTCAGGCAGGTTCCGCAGGCCAGAATTTTTCCCCCAAACTCCACGAAGGATTCCATGGTTTCCTTCACGGGAAAAGACGGGCTGGCAATCTTCTCGCTCTCCACGCCCTTGCCCAGCAAAAACACTTTTACCTCGTCGTCGTGCTTCAACGCCGTCAGGCCAAAGCGAAACGCGTTCCACACCGTTTCCGGGTCACAGGAATACACCACCAAGCCAATTTTCATACCGGTGTCCTTTCAAAAAAAGAGCCGCAGAAATATTTTCCAAGCCATGAGGAAGCCAACACCAGGGCGCGTCCCCGCACCTTCTATCACCTTCCTCAATCTTCCCCCCACCTTCCCACGGAGGGCAGGCTGGGGCAAGGCTGCCCCTGGCGGGGAGATTTTGCGTTTGTTTGCCCCCTGGTTTTCAGATAAGATGCCGGAAATTCCGAACGCCAACCCCCAGCGTAAATCCACCTCATGAGGCTTGCCGTTCAAAAAAGACGGATTTGCCCAGCCCCCCATCCAGCAGGTTCTCGGGGGCACATTCCAGGGCTGCTCCTGCTTGGGGTTTTCATTTTCTTTACCCCCGGCTTGGCCCACAGCACCCCTCCAAGCGGCCTTCCCCAACTGAATCTGGAACGCACGGGGGAGCAAATTTCCCTCCCTCCCGTGTTTCAATACCTGGAAGACCCAGAGCGTTCCATGACCGTGGAACAGGCCGCTTCTTCCCAACGTTCCGCCGAATATCAGCCGTTGCCCGCCAAGGGCATTTCGTTTGGGTTTTCCAATTCTGCCTATTGGTTCCGGGTGCGGGTCACCAACCACACCTTGGAACCCGACTGGATTTTGGACGTGGGGTTCCCCGCCCTGGAAACCGCCGACCTGTACGTTCAAGACAGCCAGGGCCGCTGGAGCACCCAGCACACCGGCATCGAGGTCCCCGCCGACCGGCGACCCATCCAAGGCCGCAGCTTAGACTTCCCCCTGAGCATCCCCCCCGGCCAAACCGTCACCCTGTACCTGCGGCTGGCCAACCCAGGGGGCACCATGGCCGCGCCGGTCCGTCTGGGCGACCACAACTGGGTGGAAAACGAAAAACGTAACGTGAACCTGGTGCTAGGGTCCTATTACGGGGCCACCTACGGGTTGGCCCTGTACAATTTGTTCTTGTTCTTTCTGCTGCGCTCCCGGGCCTATCTTGTTTATGTGGCTTTGAACCTGTGCACTTCGTTCATTCAGCTGCTGCTGGACGGCATTTTGCAGGCCCACCTGATTCAAGGCCTCACCCAATCCAATCACTTGGCCCTCACCATTGCCCTATCCTGCGCCCAAACAGCCCTCATCATTCATTTGGGAAGAGAATTTCTGGAGCTCCCCCGCACCTTTCCCCGCTGGAACGGACTGCTGCGAAGATTACAGCAACTGCTCATCGCCACCGGGGCGGCGGGCATGGTGCTGGGCATATTCGATCTGCCGGGGATGCTCTGGCCCATGCAGTTCATGATGGCCCAGGTGGTGGTCACGGTGATGGCCATGGTTGGGCTGGCGGTGAATTTGTCGTGGCGGGGAGAAGCCCTGGCCCGATATTTCTTCGCCGCTCAAATGTTCACCATCGCGGGGGGCATGGTGGTGTTCTTCATCCCCATGGGCATGGCCCCGGCCAATCTCATCACCATGCATGGCATGCAGATTGGATCGGTGGCCGAGATGGTCATCTTTTCCATGGCCCTGGCCGAACAGGTAAACCGCTTTCGTTCGGCCAAAGAGCGGGCCGAAACCCTGGCCGAATTCCGAGAGGGAGAAAACCAAGAACTACGCCGCACCAAAGACGCCCTGGAGGAAGCCATTCGGCTGAAGAACCGCTTCATGACCCTGATGGCCCACGACATCCGCACCCCGGTCTCCACCATTCTCACCCTGGCCGAAACCCTGAAGCTGGGGGAGCACCCCCTGGCCCCGGAACAAATCGAAACCCTGAACCGAATGCGGGTGCGGGGAGAGGGCTTCCTTAAAATGGCCGAAGAGTTGATGCGGTTTAATCATCTCCAGTCCGGCGCCGTGACCGTGCAAAAAACCTGGGTCACGGGCGAGGAGATCACCGCCGAACCCATGGGCATGAACCTGCTGGCGGAAAGTAAAACCATCCACATGGCAAACCGGGTGCCCCCCACCGCTCGGTTTTACTGCGACCCCATTTTAACCAGAGAAGTGCTGCAAAACTTGGTGGTCAACGCCATCAAGTTCTGCCGGTCCGGAGACACCATTACTTTGGAAATCCGGGGAGACCATACGCTGGCGGTGGCAGACACCGGCCCTGGAATTTCTGCCGACCTGCTGCCGGATTTGTTTCGGGAAGACAAAAAAACCAGCACCGTGGGTTCCGCCGGAGAGATTGGCACCGGTCTGGGGCTGCCCCTGGCCCGAGAAATGATGCGGGTGCAGGGGGGCGAACTGCGGGTGGCGTCTTCCCCTGGCCGGGGGGCGGTGTTCTTGGTGGATTTACCTCACCCCGCCTAACCGTGCATCTTGACGATCTTTCGTTTGCGGTTTCTTCTCTTGAAATTTCTGCGTAACCAGGATTTTTTTATAAACCACCACTGCCTTTCCAACCCCCCCGGCCTTGGGGTAAAGTGGGGGAATTCAAGTTTCTGGAATCTGGCGGCCCGTGGAATCTTTTGGGCACCCCAGACGTTTCTAGAATTATCCGTTTCCCTGGTGTCATCCTTTTTCCTCCCAGCTTTCCCGGTTCCCCATGACGACCAAACCCGCCCGTCTTCCCGATCCTTTCCATGCCCGCACATCCCTCCACACCCCCGCCGGAGAAGTGACCGTTTACCGGCTGGGGGCCCTGGAGGATGCGGGCCTGTGCAAGCTGTCTCGCCTGCCCTATGCCATCCGAATATTGCTAGAGTCTCTGCTGCGCAACGCCGGGCGGGGCCTGGTTACCGAGGACGACGTGAAGTCTCTGGCCGGGTGGCGGGCCGCCCAACCCCCAGCGGGCGAAGTGCCCTTCATGGTGGGGCGGGTGTTGATGCAGGATTTCACTGGGGTACCCGCGGTGGTGGACCTGGCCGCCATGCGCGACGCCATGGCGGCCCTGGGGGGCGACCCC
This sequence comes from Deltaproteobacteria bacterium, assembly GCA_029858505.1. Classification (GTDB taxonomy): domain Bacteria; phylum SAR324; class SAR324; order SAR324; family JACQKK01; genus JAOUEW01. Next base: position 9,444 of record JAOUEW010000007.1, on the reverse strand, counting down.
AACCGGATCAACCCCCTCATTCCCACCGATCTGGTGATTGACCACTCGGTGCAGGTGGATTATTACGGCACGCCCGACGCCCTGACCAAAAACGAGGCCAAAGAATTCGAACGCAACCGCGAACGCTACCAGTTTCTCAAGTGGGGGGCCAAAGCCTTCCAAAATTTCCGGGTGATTCCCCCCTCCACCGGCATTGTGCACCAGGTGAACTTGGAATATCTGGCCGGGGTGGTGGCCCTGCGGGAAGAAGGCGGCGGCCGCACGGCTTTTCCCGATACGGTGATTGGCACCGACAGCCACACCACCATGATCAACGGCCTGGGGGTGCTGGGCTGGGGGGTGGGGGGCATTGAAGCGGAGGCCTCGATGCTGGGGCAGCCCTATTACATGCTGGCGCCAGAGGTGGTGGGGTTTCGGCTGGAAGGCCGCCCCGGCCCCCGGGTGACCGCCACCGACCTGGTGCTGAGGGTGACCGAAATGCTGCGGGCCCACGGGGTGGTGAACAAGTTTGTGGAGTTCACCGGCCCCGGTTTGGCGGCGCTGAGCCTGGCCGACCGGGCCACCCTGGCCAACATGGCCCCCGAGTACGGGGCCACCATGGGGTTCTTCCCGGTGGATGCCAAGACCCTGGATTACCTGCGGCTGTCGGGTCGGGACGACAAGCAAATTGCCCTGGTGGAAACCGTGCTGAAAGCCCTGGGGCTGTTCCATCATCCAGACGACCCCACCCCGGAATACAGTTCCAGCCTGACCCTGGACATGGCCACGGTGGAACCCGCCCTGGCCGGCCCCAAACGGCCCCAGGACCGGGTGGTGTTAAGCCAAGCCGCCAGCCAGTTTCAAGAGGCCCTGGCCGCCCCCACCACCAAGCGGGGCTTTGGGCTGGAGGGCGCCGCCCTCACCCGCACCGCCCAGGTACGCACCGCCGCGGGGCCCGCTGAAATTGGCCATGGGGCGGTGGTCATTGCCGCCATTACCAGCTGCACCAACACTTCCAACCCCGCGGTGATGGTGGCGGCGGGTCTGCTGGCCCAAAAGGCCGCCGCCCGTGGGCTGAAGGTAAAACCCTGGGTCAAAACCAGCTTGGCCCCTGGCTCCCGGGTGGTCACCGACTATCTGACTCAAAGCGGCCTGCTGCCCCACCTGGAAGCCCTGGGGTTTCACGTGGTGGGTTACGGCTGCACCACCTGCATTGGCAACAGCGGCCCCCTCGACGACGGCGTGGGCCAACCCCTGAAAGACGCCGGGCTGGTGGCGGCGGCGGTGTTGTCGGGCAACCGCAACTTCGAGGGGCGGGTCAACCCCCTGGTGAAGGCCAATTACTTGGCCAGCCCGCCCCTGGTGGTGGCCTATGCCCTGGCGGGCAGCCTGGCGGTGGACCTGGAAACCCAGCCCCTGGGCCTGGGGACCGACGGCAAGCCGGTGTTTCTGGCAGACATTTGGCCCACTCAGCCAGACATCGAATTGGTGCTGACCAAAGTGCTGTCGCCCGCCATGTTCCGCGCCCAATACGCCCGGGCCCTGGAGGGCAGCCCCGCCTGGCAGGGGGTGAAATCCTCCGGGGGCAGCCGCTACGCCTGGGACGACTCCTCTACCTACATTCAGAACCCCCCCTACTTCGAGGGACTTTCCCGGGAACCCCAGCCCCCCCCGCCCCTGCGGGATTTGCGGGTGCTGGCCCTGCTGGGCGATTCCGTCACCACCGACCACATCTCTCCGGCGGGTTCCATTCAGGCGGCGGGGCCAGCGGGGCAATACCTGCAGGCCCAGGGGGTCACCCCCGCCGACTTTAACTCCTACGGCTCCAGGCGGGGCAACGACCGGGTGATGACCCGGGGCACCTTCGCCAACATCCGCCTGAAAAACCTGCTGGCCCCCGGCACCGAAGGGGGCGTCACCCGCCACCTGCCTTCGGGCGAAACCCTGAGCATTCACCAAGCGGCCCTGCGCTACAAAAGCGAAGGGGTGGGCCTGCTGGTGCTGGCGGGGAAGGAATACGGCACGGGGTCGTCTCGAGACTGGGCCGCCAAGGGGACCCGGCTGCTGGGGGTGCGGGTGGTGCTGGCGGAAAGTTTCGAACGCATTCACCGCTCCAATCTGTTGGGCATGGGCATTCTGCCATTGCAATTTTTAGAGGGGCAGAACGCCCAAACCCTGGGCCTCACCGGCGAGGAAGTGTTCAGCGTGGAGGGCGACTTCGCCCGCCTGCCCCCCCGGGCCGAGGTTCAGGTCTCGGCCCAGAGCCCTGATGGCTCCACCCGGCGCTTTGCCGTGCGCTCCAGGGTGGATACCCGGGTGGAGGCAGGCTATTTTGCCAACGGGGGCATTTTGCAAACCGTGCTGCGCCAACTGGCATAGATTCTAGGTGTTCCCCTGTGCCCTAAAGAATGGGGGGAACTTGCCTCCTGGCTTTTTTGGGCTCATTTCCTTACAGTCATCCCAGAAACATTTCGTTGGAAAATGTGTATTTATATGAAACCCGTTTTCGGGGGTGGTGATTGAAAAAAGGACCCAAGGGAATTTTCACAAACAGCCATTCAGCACGGATTCTAGGCCTGTTGCCTGGAATGCTGCTGGCCTGGGCGTTTACCCTTCAGGCGGCACCCCCCGCCGCCCCCGCCGAGTCCCTCCCCCCGCCGGTGGTTCTCACCGCCGAAACCAAGGCCTATCACCTGGACCTCTCGGCGGAAATGTTGGAGGACCCCCAAGGAACCCTCACCTTGCAAGATGTCCGTTCCCCGGCCCTGCAGCCCCGCTGGGTACGGCCCCCCCATGGGGCCATCAACCTGGGGCTCAGTGCCTCGGTGTTGTGGGTGCGGGTGCGGGTGGTCAATCGGTCGGCTGAAACCACCTGGGAAATGGGCACCGGACAACAGTGGCTGCGAGAGATTAGTCTGTACCAGTTGACCGGCAACACCGTGGCGGGGCCCTGGGAAGCGGGCCTGACGGCCCCGCTGGAATCCCGCTCCATCCCCGACCGAGCCTCTCGCTACCGGTTGACCCTGCCCACCGGGCAGGAACAAACCTTCTACATTCGGGCCAAGGGGGTGGGGAACATGGGACTGGACCTGAGTCTGGCCCATATCTCCCAGGCCTTTCACTCCGATTACGTGGAAAAACTGGTGGTGGGGGTGTATTCCGGCATGGTGATGGCCATGCTGGTGTACAACCTGTTCATGGGCTTGGCGCTGCGGGACCGCAGATATCTTTTTTACCTGATGTATCTGTTCTCCATGGCGCTGTTTATTCTGCTGCTGTATGGGGTGGGGCAAACCTTGTGGCCAGACAACTTCTCCCCTGGTGACGTGGAATTTCTCGGTTGGTCCTTGTTGTATGTCGGCCTGGTGCTGGTCATTTCCCTAACTTTGTTCACCGGATTTTTCTTTAAGGCTTGGTCGGACCGCAATGTGGGAACCGTGCTCAAAATCTGGCTGGGGCTAACCGTGGCAACCATGGCGGCGTCTCCCTGGCTGGGGTTGATTTGGGGCTATCAGGTGTTCGATGGCCTGCTGGTGTTGTCGCAACTGGTGGTTGGCTATTCGGCCCTGGTGTATTTGTGGCGGGGAGACCGCCCGGCCCGGTTTTTTGCCGCGGCCCTGCTTCCAGAATTGATGGGGGTTTCCATCAATGGCTTGGCCTTTGCCAACTTGGCCCCCATGAACTGGTTTACCTTAAATGCTGGGCTGCTAAGCGCCGGGGCCGAGGTGCTGATCTTTTCGCTGGCCCTGGCCAGCCGCTATAACCAGATGCGCCAGGAAAAAGAACAAAGCGTGAAACAGGCCCTGGACATGCAGGTGAACCTGGTGCGGCGGCTGGAGGAAAACGAGGAATTAAAAACCGAGATTGCCCGGCGGGTGAAGGTGGAACAGGAACTGCGAGACACCACCGCGCTGAAAGACAAGTTTGTGACCCTGGTGGCTCACGACATCCGCTCTCCCTTCAGCGCCATTATGACCCAGTTGGAGTTTGCCTTGCAGGACCGGGAGTTCCCCCTGCCCCCCAAGCACCAGGAATCGTTCTCCGGCATGTATGAAAAAATGAGAAGCCTGATTACCATGGTGGGGAATCTGCTGAACCTGAACCGGCTGCAAACCGGGCAAATCGTGCCCCAGCGAGAACAGTTTGACGGATGGGAGTTGGCGGAAGAAGTGATGTTGTTTAACCACTTGGCCCGCCAAAAGGGAATTCAGTTGGAGCAGCAGGTACCCCAGGAAACCTGGCTATGGGGCGACCGCAATTTAATTCGAGAGGTGGTGCAAAACCTGGTGGTGAACGCTATTAAGTTCACCCATTCGGGGGGGCGGGTGCGCATGTATGTGCCCCCCGGCACGGGCTGCCGCCTGGCGGTGGAGGATACCGGGGTGGGAGTCCGGCCGGAATTTCTGGCCAAGTTGTTCGACCCCGGCGAGAAGACCACCTCTCCTGGCACGGCTGGAGAGCGGGGGTCGGGCATTGGCCTGCCCCTGTGCCAAGAAATCATGGCGGCCCACGGGGGGGACATCACAGTAGAGTCATCGCCCAATCAAGGCAGCAGGTTTGTGCTGGCCTGGCCAGGAAAACCTTAGGGGCGGGCAAAGATCATCCCTGCCACTCACACCGTTGTAGGGCCCCCCGAAACACCCCTGCCCTGCGGGCGTTTGCCCCTCCCCATTCGGATGAGGGACCATGCTCGAAGCCATCGGTTTTCTTTCAGCCGTTCGGTTGGTGAAGCCGAAAGGAAGCACACACATAACCTGTCGGCTTCGAGTGATTCCCAACAGCACCCCTCCCTGCCGCCTTACAGGCGGCTGTCCCTCCCCATCGGAGAGGGGATGCCCCCGTCAGGGGGCAGGGAGGGGTGTTGTTGGGAGGGACAGGCAGCGCAGCCGAATGACACCATTCTCTCCGGTTAGGATGGGGATGGCCCCGGGGGAAGATTCACCTCAAAAACCACTCCCCGGCCTTCCGTAGATTCCACCCGCAACTCTCCCCCTTGAAGCTGCATCATTTCCCTGGCCAGGGGCAGCCCCAGGCCGGTGCCCGTCTCTCCGGCAGAGCCAGGGGTGGTGGTTTTTTTGTCCGCGCGAAACAAATCCGGCAGAAATTCGGGGAGAATACCGGGGCCGGTGTCGGCCACCGTCAGGGTGTGGTCGCCCTTCATTCCCAGGGTGATGGTGTCTCCAGCGCGGCAGAACTTGATGGCGTTCACCACTAGGTTTTGCACCACCTCCCGCATCAAGGTGGGGTCTCCCCATCCCTGGGCGGCGGGGGGCACCTGATTGACCAGGCGGATGCCTTTGGCATTGGCCAGCACGTTCATCAGCATGATCTCTTCCGCCATGTTCCAAAGCGGAAACAACTCCCGCCGGGGTTTTTCGGCCCCGGTTTGAATTTGGTTCAGGCGCAGCAGATCATCGGCCATTTTTAAAAAGTTCCTCCCCCGCAGGTTCATCCACTCCACGATTTCTTCTTGCTGGGGGCTTAAGGGGTTGCTGTCCAGCTTCAGGGTCTCTGCCAGGGTCATAATGGTAGAAATGGGGGCGCGGATGTCGTGGGCCACCAGGGCCACGAACCGGTCCTTCATGCGCATGGCCTCCTCTACCTTTTGTTTGGCGGCGGCCAGGTTTTCGTAATCATAAATTCCCTGAACGGCTTTTTTTAAATTGGCCAGGGCTTCGGCCCGGGCGGTTTCCCGCTCCCGCTGGGTGATTCTCATGCGGTGCCCCAGGGCCAGGGCAAACAACACCATTTCCATGGCTTGGCCCCCCTGCATGCTATGGTTGGCCCACAGGGTAGAAGGCAGCAAACCCATAACGGTGAACAGGAAGATGGCCATGCCCCCCACCAAACAGATCTGGGCCACCAGAAAGTATCTGGCCGCCACATCCCCCGCCAAAATGCGGGCTAGGCTGACCCACAGGGTAATTCCAAAGTAAGAAAGAGCCATGAATTGGGAGAAGGGCACCAGGATGGGATCCCATCCGGCCTCCAGCAAGTTGTTGGCCAGAAACGCCACCACCAACCCTCCCTCAACCGCCGCCATCCCCACCACCACCCGAAAGGTACGGGGGGAATGGCGACGAATTTGTAGAAATTGCGCCAAAAACGCCAACAGCAGCACCATGCCCAGGGCCCCAGAGGTCTGCAGCAGCAAACCGTGACCCCGAAATGAAACCCCCGGCAGCAGCAGGCCCTGGGCAACCCCCAGCATTTCAGCCTGCATCAGGCTCGATGCAATCACGGCCCCCACGTACAGCAGATAATTGGAGTCTCGCAGCGAGAAATACAAGAACAGGTTGTACAAACCCAGGGCCCCCAGAACGCCGAAGAACAGACCCAGGCCCAGCAGGAACAACATTTCATCCCGGTCGTGCAAAGGTTCCGACATTAATTCCAGGGGGGTTTGCACCGCCCCCCCAGGGTTACGCAGCCGGAACATCACCAGGGCTTCTTCTCCCGGTGCCAGAGAGAAAAAGAACACCGGCTTAAAGTGAAGATTCGACAGGTCTCCAGTGCGGGGGCCCGTGTTCCATGGGAGGTGTTCCCCCGTGGTCTGCCCTCGGCGAAACAGGTACATGTCGAACTGTTCAATAAACACAAACTCGGCGGCGGCCGCCCAGCGGGTTTCTGCGGTGCGGTTCACCACCCGCCCCCCCACCCAATAGGCGGTGTTGCTCAGGCCGAACCCCAGGGACCTCCCCGGCAGGGGGTGGAAGCCGGCCCCCTGTTGAAACCGCAGCAAAGCCTGCTCTGGGGTCAACTGACCCTGGGTATCTTCCATATACGCCATCACGGTGGGGAGAGAATAAGACTGAGATATGGATTCCAACGACAGCACGGATTGAGCCGGGGAGGGCTCCACCGAGGGAACGCTTGCGCCAAGCCAAAGGGCCACCAGCCCCAGGGCCATCATTCCGCCAAACCATTTCACTTTCACAGTCCGCCCCATGTTTTACTCAACCAAAATTTGAAGGTATATGCGTCAACCCAAGAAGAAAACTTGGATATCACAGCAAAGATTATTTTCCCCCAACCCCCCTTTTCACGGGAGAACCCCTGGTTATGCAAAGGTCTGCGCTTACGCATCCTGTTCTGGAGGGAGGTCCACGTAGAACACGGCACCTTTCCCCTCGGCAGATTCCACCCGCAGGTCGCCCCCCTGAATCCGGGTCATCACCCGGGCCAAGGGCAGCCCCAGCCCGGTGCCAATCTCTCCGGCGGAACCCACGGTGCTGGTTTTCTTGTCTTCCCGAAACAAATCCTGCAGCAGCCCTGGGGCAATGCCCGGCCCGTTGTCTGCCACTTTCAGGCTGTGGTCTCCCGCCAGGGCCAGGGTCACCGTGTCTCCCGCCCGGCAAAACTTAATGGCATTGACCATGATGTTTTGTAGCACTTCCCGCGTCAACATGGGGTCGCAGTAAAACCGAGCGGTGGGGGGAACCTGATTGACCAAGCGAATGCCTTTCCCCTCCGCCAAAATTCCCAGCCCCATGGGGTCCGCCGAGATGTCTTCTCCCGTGACCCATGTTTTTTCCACGGTCACCTTGCCCGACTGCAGTTGGTTGAACCGCATCAGCTCCTCGGCCATTTTGAGGAAGCCTTCCCCCCGCACCCGCACCCGGTTCAGGGTTTCCATTTGGTTGGGGCTTAAGGGGTTATCATCCAGCTTCAGGGTTTCGGCCAGCAGCAATATGGCCGAGATGGGGGTGCGGATGTCGTGGGCCATCAGGGTCACGAACCGGTCCTTCAGGCGGATAGCGTCTTCCATGGCGGTCTTGGCTTGGCGCAGCTCTTGGTTTTCCGCGGCCTGAAACTGGGCCAGGGCTTCGGCCCGGTCCCGGGCAGAGCGAATGCGGTTCACCTGCTCGGCCAGGGCCATGGAAAACAAGATCATCTCCGCCGCGGAACCAGCCTGCATGGAATGCATGGTGGCAAAGTTGTTGGGCACCCAGCCAAAGGCCAGCAGTATCAGCACCATCCCCCCCGCCAGAAACGACATCTGGGCGGCAACAAAGTATCGGGCCAGGGCTTCGTTGCGCCAGGCCAGCCACAACCCTAATACGGCCAGTTCAACAATCGCCGCCGCCTGAACAAAAGTCACTTGAATCAGCCACTGAAAATGGGGCAGGTTCAACGCCAGCCATAGCACCCCGGCGGCCAGAGTAACCCCTATGGCCAATTGCTGCCCCAGAATCACCCGGTCCCAACCCGGCAGGGTGCGGGGCAGTTCCAAAAACTTCCGGGCAAAAGACATCAGCAGAATCAGCAAGCCGGAGCAAGCGAATAAAATAACAAACAGGTCCTGGTTTTTGGGAAGCCCGGGAAAAATATAGGCTTGAAAGATGCCGTCGACCTGCAGCTGCATCAAAGACACCAGCAGGTTGAACCCCACATAAGCCAAGTAAGACCGGTTGCGCAGCAAGAAAAACAAAAACAGGTTATACAGGGCCAGCCCATACACCACCCCGTAATACATGCCCACAATCATGTCGTCCCCCCGCTTGTCATGCTCCATCCGCTGGTGGGTTCCCAGGGAAACGGGGGTGGTGACAATGCCTTGGGCATTGGCCAGCCGCAGATACAAGGTAACGGTTTGGCCGGGGGGGAGTTCCAGGGGGAAGTCTAGGTGACGGCCGTTGAACGGCCGCTGGCGGGCGGGCACCGGCGCGCCGGAATGGAGGCTTGTCCAGCGCCCATCGGCCGACAGCACATGCAGGTCAATCTGGTCCATATCCAGAAACCCCACGTCCAAAATCCAGCGGGATTCCTGGGTGTGATTGGTGACCCGCAGCCGGTACCAGTAAGCGGAATCGGTAAAGCCCACGGAAATTTTTCCGCCAGGGATGGGCTTGTATTGGGCGGCCCGCTGGGGAGAAGCGGCTTGTTCCACGGTCAGGGAACGCTCCGGGTCTTCCAGCATGTGAAACACCGGGGGAAGGGATATTCGCTCCTCGGTGTGGGTGAGGATCAGCGGAGGTAAGTCGGGGCTTTCCGCCAGGGCGGCCCCCCCCCAAACACTCCAAGCCAGCAAAACAGCAACACCCCACAAGCCTCGCCGCCCAAGCTTGGTCCTTTTCCCCTGCTTTTTTCCAATCAAGTTCATCCCCAAACCCTACATTTCCCCCACCCACCCAAAAGAATCTATCCGAAAATGATGTAATATATTACGCTCTTATATCATACGCCCAAACCCAGAAAATTCATAATTTCAAGAGCACTGGCTCTTCCGTTCGGGCATCCCCTCCCAACAGCACCTCTCCCCCCTGCCCCCCTCCCCAGCCAGGGAGGGGGGATGGCTCGAAACCGAAAGGGGATGCGCTTGTTCCCGTCCAGTGTTCACAACACCCCTCCCCTGCCTGCTACGCAGGCTTCCCCTCCCCGTCGGAGAGGGGATTCGCTCGAAGCCGAAAAGGGATGCGCTTGCTTCCGTTCAATCTTTACTTTCCGCACGGTTGAACAGAATAA
>JAOUEW010000012.1 GCA_029858505.1 Deltaproteobacteria bacterium | reverse complement strand
GATGCGCAAGGCCATTACAAGGGCCGGGCCACGCGCAGCCGTTATACCCGTAAATCCGGAACAAACCGAACAAAAACCCCCTGATGGCTAGACAAAACCCAGGCCGTTGACCTGAAACTATCAGGCTTTGGCCGCCGGGGCAATGTTTAGAGGCCCTGGTTATTTGAGACACCACCAACGAACAGAGAAACCATGCACTCAAACGTTCGACCTTCCAAAATTGAGAGTTTTGACGGGGTGACGCTACACCTCATGCCGGATGAAATCCACGGTTGGTGGCTGAACACCCGCGAGGTGGCTACGGGCTTTGGGGTGACCGAGGAGACAATCAGAAAACACAAATCTATTCATGCTGATGAATTGGCGGAAGGCAAGCATTGGGGTGTGAATAATATTCACACCCTTGGAGGGCTGCAGAAGGCAACTCTCTGGACGAAGCGCGGTGTTGTCCGCCTGGGGTTTTTCATTAAATCGGAACGGGCCAAACGGTTCCGGGACTGGGCGGAAGACTTGGTGCTGAAGGAAATTGAAAACCAGGTGAATTTTAAGGACATGGAGGACATTCAAGACCTGAAGATGCGGGTGACTCTGCTTGAAATCATGATGGGCAAGGTTAAAAACAGGGGAACTCCCGTGCTGGATTTTCGGGCGGCGGTGGCGGAGCTCCAGCCGCTGATCCGACTGGCCAAGAAACTGGACGGGCTGGTCAATTGAACAGACAGCGCCGGGGCGGAAGCCCCTTAATCGGCATGGAGCCAGGCGCTTTTTACAAGCCACCCTGGGGGCGGTCCTTCCCCCCCGCCAACCCCCGCCCCTGGGGTGGCCCATTTTTAAGGAGAAGAGGAATGAGATGGAAAAAGCATTAAACCAGCCATTAAATCAGGGCCAGACAATCCATCCGGTATCGTGATGATTTTGTTTGGGAACACAACGCCCGGACGGGCGTGAACACAGGCCAGGATGGCCGCTCATCAGCATCAGCAGAGCCGCATGGCCAAACGAACGAACGACCCCCGGCAGATGGGGTTTGACGCAATTTTGTGGGACGACACGGTACCCCGCCCCCTGCCCGCCGTGGCGGGTGGAATGGACTTGGACCAGGCGGTGCGGGGTCTGCTGCGGGAAGCACTGAAGCGCTCCAAGTTAAGCCGGGATCAGATTGCCGACCGTGTGAGCGACCTGACCGGGCGGAAGTACACCAAGGCCCACCTGGACGCTTGGTGCGGCGAGAGCCGGACGGCGTGGCAGATTCCGGCGCACCTGGTGCCCGCCCTGGAGGCGGCCCTGGGAGAGCCCCTCATCACCGACTGGCTGGCCGCCCTGCGGGGCGGAAAACTGATCACCGGAAGGGAGATAGACGAATGGAAACTGGGGAAAATCGAGGCGGAAAACCAGCGGTTGAGAAAGACCAGGAAATGGCTCAACGAGAGGCTAAGGTGATCGAAAACACATCGGGTTACTACTCCGCCAGGCAGTTGGCCGGTCTGCCGGGGCTGCCGGGGACGGAACGGCAGGTGCGGGCCAGAGCGGCCCGGGAAAAATGGGCAGTCCGGGAAGTGGTGGTGTTTGGGGGGCTCCAAAAATTATATTCTCTGTCGGCCCTGCCGCCGGAAACCCAGGCGGCCCTGCTGAAACCGGCGGAGGAATCCGCCCTGCCGCCCGCTTTGCCGGTGCCCCTGCCTCTCATCACGGCTTTGGCCGACTGGCAGACCCAGGCGATGGATGCCCGGTTGGGCATCATCGTCCACGTTCGCAGGGTCATGGCGGAGCGGGGAATCCGGCTGAAGCGGGCCGTGGAAATCGTGGTGTCCCAGGCCAGGGGGGGCACCCTGCCGGAGCACATCCAGCGGCTAGTGTCGGCGGCCAATGCCAGATTGGGGAAAAGCCGGGCGCTATCCAGTCGCTCTATCCACCGCTGGCTGGCCCAGGAACGCAGTGGGACAACGGCAGTGGCCCCCAGGGTCAAACAAACCGCCACCACACCGCCCTGGGCACCAGCGCTGCTGAAAACGTACCGGAAGCCCCAGAAACCGGCCCTGACCGACTGCGTGAGATATCTGCGTACCCCAGGGCTTTTGCCCGCTGGGGTCACCCCGCCCAGTTACGACCAGGCCCGCACCCTGTTGCGGCGCCTGGGCAACGTGGAGGTCAACCGGGGCCGGATGGGCCAGCGGGAGCTTCTGGCCATCCGCCCGTTTGCGCGGCGGGACACCAGCCAGTTATGGCCGGGGGATGTGGTGGTTGCGGACGGCCACACCTGGGATGCCGAAGTTGGGAACCCCCGCACAGGTCTCCCCATCCGCCCGGAAATCGTCACCGTGATAGACGTAGCCACCAGGAAAGCTGTGGGGTTTGGGATTGGGTTGGCGGAGGGGGCCATCGTAGTTTTGGACGCGCTGAAGCACGCCTGCAAAACCCACGGTATACCGGCCATCTTTTACGTGGACAACGGCAGCGGGTTTAAGAACGACTTAATGAAAAATCCGGTGACTGGCTTCATGGCCCGGCTGGGCATCCAACTGGATCACTCCATCGCCTACCGCCCCCAGTCCAAAGGCATTGTAGAGAGATTCCACCGGACGGTGTGGGTGCGGGCGGCCAAGATGCTCCCCACCTACATGGGAAAAGACATGGACCCCGAAGCCAAAACCCTGGCCTACAGGGTCACCCGCAGAACGGGGCAGGGGCTCCCCAGTTGGGATGATTTTTTGGGGCTGGTGCGGGCGGCGCTGGACGATTACAACCACCGGCCGCACCGGGGCCTGCTGAAAATAACCGACCCGGCCACGGGCCGGGCACGGCACCAAACCCCGAAAGAAGCGTGGGACGCCGCTCTGACCCAGGGCTGGCAGCCGTTGATGCCGGAAGAGGACGCCACCCTGTGGATGCCAGAGGAAATCCGCACCGTGGCGCGGGGCGAGGTGAGTCTGATGGGCCAGCGGTATTTTTCCGCTGACCTGGCCGAGTTCCACGGAGAGCGGATGCGGATTGCATTTGACATCCACGACCCCAGCCGGGTGTGGGTGATGACCCTGGACGGTGTGCGGATTTGCGAAGCGGGCATTCGGGCCAACAGCCAGCCGTACAAAATAATCTCCTACGTCGAACGGGCAGATCACCAGCGCCAGCAAGCGCAGGTGCGCAGGCTGGAAAACAAGGCCCTGGCTAAGGGGATTGATCTAGAACGAGAGGAACGGGCCGCGCCCAAACCTCTCACTCTGCAGGAACAGGTTGATGCCCAGGAAATGACGGCTTTGGCCGAACCGGCCCCGGCGGAAATCAACGGCAGACCCCGGTTTAGCGGGGACTTAGCCGACCGGGACTGGGCGTTGTGGGTGAGGAAAAACGGGCCAGCGGTAACAGATGGAGACAGGCTGGATTTGGCGGAACGACTGAAAGACCCGGTGTTCCGGGAACTGGTGGGGTTTGAACCCCACAAACAAAAAGCCGCCGGGTGAGCACCGGCGGCTGAACGGGAGGCAGGGCCTCAAACCAGGATGTTTGAGCCTACCCCGCCTCCGAATCTGTTGTCAACACCCACGGAGGAAGCGCATGAAAACAGCATTTGTGGCAACAACCAACCACCAACGGTTGCTGGCAGCGGTGGCGGCGGTGCAGCGCCGAGCCGCCCGAGAAGCGGGGCTGATTTTGGTCACCGGACACCCCGGCCTGGGAAAAACCAAGAGTGTTCGGCGGTTCGCCATCGAACACGGAGCCGTTTATTTGCGCGGAAAAGCGCACTGGACGGAGCATTCGGCCCTGCGGGAACTCTGCGTGGAACTGGGGGACCGCCACCCTCCGTATGGGCGTGACCGCCTGTTCCACCGGGTGGTAGAACGTCTGGCCGCCGCCGGGTTCCCCGCGCTCGTGGTGGACGAAGCCGATCACCTGTTCCACGATTCACGCACCTTGGAAACCTTCCGGGACCTAAACGATACCACCGAGTGCGTGGTCATCATGGTTGGAATGGAAGCCCTGCACGCCAAGGTGGCCAAATATCCTCAGGTGGCCAGCCGGGTAGGCCGGGTGGTTGAGTATCAACCCGCCACGATAGACGACGTGCGGGCACTGGCCGGACTGGCCGAGGTGAGGATTGGGGCGGACCTGGTGGATCACATCACTACGGCCAGCAATGGCAAAATTCGGCTGGCGCTGAACGCCCTGTCGGTGGCCGAGGCCCATGCCAAGACCAACGGCCTGGCCGAGATTGGGCTGGCCCAGACCAAAGACCTGCCGATGATCTATGAGTTTCAGGGGCCGCGCCCAAAACTGCGGGCTTTGAACGGAGGGAATCACAAATGATGTGGCGGGCGCAACAAATACACGCCCGGCTGGCCCAGGCCCCCAACGGGTTGTGGCTCCGGGACATTCGACGGTGCGAGGGAGTCAGCAAAAGCGCGATCCAGCAGTCCCTGGCGGTGCTGGCCCGCCGGAGGCTGATTACCCAGCCTCGGCGCGGAGTATACGAACTCAGTCGAAAGGCAAAAATAATGGAACGTCCTACCATCAACAGCCGACCATTGGGCGTGGGCATCCGCTCAGTCGGCACGTACCGAGAACGGCTGTGGAAAACCATGCGAATGAGCAAGGGATTTTCGCTGGATGATCTAGTGGAATTGGCCGCCACGGGAAATGAAATCAACCCCCGCCGGGCTGCCGAGAAATACGTGGCGGCTCTGCGAAAGGCCGGTTATGTGACCAACCTAACCGCCCGTGACATGCAAACCGGACGGATTTTTTCGCGAAAAGGGCGGTATCTGCTGGTACGTGACAGCGGCCCCCTGGCCCCGGCCTGGAGCCACCGGAACAAAACAGTGACCGATCACAACAGCGGGGAAACCTATCCCTGCTAAACGCCACGGCCATCAACGGAAGGAGGGCCAATGGACAGCACATGGAGATTATTGCAGCAGGCGGTTGATTGTTGCGGCTACCGCCAGGTTGGCAAGGCCATAGGCTACAACCACTCAACGCTGAATCAGGTGTTGAGCGGAAAATACAAAGGTCAAACGGGTGTGTTTTGGCGGACGGTAATGGACCGCAAAATCCAACTGGAAGACTTGGTTCGCAGCCACATAAACAAACAGGAAAGCAGCACAAGAACAAAACCCCACAGCCTCGCAGGGTTTACCCATCTGCCCTGGGTAGAGGCCAGCGGGCCAGGCATCCGCCGCCGCCGGTGGTGGCGGAGATTGTGGCAGTTACTGCTGGGAGACCGCAACGGCACCCCGGCCTCAACCGCCGCCCGGAAGATGATCGGGCGGTAATCCATAAACGTAAGGAGATATATGGGAAATATAACAAAAGCAGGCTTGGTGGAACGCGTGGCGGAAAGGCTGGAAACATCGCAGGCCGAGGCTGGCCGGGTACTTGAAGCCGTAGTGGAAGCCATCCGCTCCGCAGTGCGGGCGGGAAACAAGGTGACGTTGGTTGGATTTGCCACGTTCGAGCAGAAAGCAAAAAAAGCCCGCATTGGGCGGAATCCAAAAACCGGGGAAGAGATCAAAATCCCCGCGAAGAAGGTTGCAAAGATCAAAGCAGCCAAAGGCTTTTTGGATTGAAAACCTGGCGGGCTGTAACAAGCCCGCCAAACCCACAAGGGAAATCATGAAGGTGACCGTGATTGAAGTGCGTGAACACGCCGATGGCCGCATGGATTTGATTTGGCGGTGTCCGGCGGAATCCAGCGAAGACGCAGCATCGGTGACGGGACGAATGGTGGCGTCTGGAATGGACTGCATCAAACGGTTGGGCAGAGGAAAGCCGTGCGCGGAATATGCCGAGCCATCATCGCCAAGCCTGCAATAAACCAGATACGGAGAACGGCATGAATGCCAAAGTGGTGTTGAAAATTTTGAAGGAACACAAAGGCCGGTCACGGGGTGTATCGGTGGAAGCCCTGGCTGTACGGACCGGGATGGCCGATAGGAAAATCCGGGAGGCGATTTCCGAATTGCGTAAATCTGGGGTGCCGATTTGCGCGGTGCCTGGCACGGGATACTACATGGCAGTCTCTAAAAAAGACTTGGAGGAAACCTTGAAATTCCTCCACACACGGGCATTGCACAGCTTGGGCTTAGAAGCCCAGCTGCGGAAGATATCTCTGGAAGACCTGGCGGGCCAGCTGGCCCTGGAGGTCCAGGCCCCAGCATAACCGGTGGCCCGGCGTTGTACTGCCTGCTACCCAGGCTCCTCCTAGCACAACGCCGGGGCACCTCATCATCCACGGATTGGAGATCAGATGGCAAAAACGAGACTGAAAACGGACGCCGTGGCGGTGGCCGTGCCCAAGACCGACCAGGAAGCCGCTGAATACGTGATGACCATCGGGGCGCATCAGCGGGAATTGAAGATGCTGGAAGCAGCGGTGGATGAACAAAAATCTGCCTTTGACCAGAAACTGATGAGTGAGGCCGCCCCGCACAAGCAAGGCATTGAGGATTGCGCCGAGGGCCTGCGCATCTACTGCGAGGCCAACCGCAAGCGGCTGACCAACGATGGAAAAGTAAAAACAGTGGACTTCGAGCACGGAATTGTGGCCTGGCGGATGCGCCCGCCAAGCGTGCGAGTGGCCAGCGTGAAAGCCGTGATTGATACCCTGCGGGCGCTGGATTTCACCCGGTTTATCCGGGTGAAAGAAGAGGTAGACAAAGAGGCGATCCTGCGGGAGCCGGAAACGGTCGCTCACCTGAAGGGGATTACGATCAGCCAGGGTGAGGATTTTATCATCAAGCCCAATGAAACCGACCTTGAGCAGGTGGTGGGATAACCAAGCCACGGAGGCATCGTGTGGATACTCAATCCGTATCTGTATGGGTTTTGTTTATCAGCAGCTTTGGCGTGCTCGGTCTGGTGGTTGGAATGTCGGCCTGGACCGCTGTCGGGGAGCACGTTCAGCGCGTCTGCCGCCGCTGGTTTGCTCCCCGCCCCAAAGGCCCGGCCCGCCGGAAGCCCCGACATGGCCGCCGTCAACGAGCGTGCCGCCCGAAAGGCCGGGGTTGACCCGGCCCTGTTGTGGGCCATCTGTCAGCAGGAAAGCGGCTGCCGCCCGTATCCGCCGGACGGGATGGCGGGTGAAACGGGGCCGTGGCAAATCAGGCAGATTGCCGCTGTCCACGCGGGGTGCCCGTGGGAGCGCCTCCGGGAGCCGCAGGAGAACGCCAACTGTGCGGCTCGGTTGATGGCCCTGCATCTGGAGCAGGTCCAGGGGTGGACAGCCAGGGCATTGTGTCTCTACAACGCGGGAAACAGGAGGGTCTGCGAAACCGCCCAGGTGCGGGGATACGTGGCCGGAGTGATGGCCAATTATAGGAGCCGGAAATGAATGCCGCATCAAAACAAACAAACCCACGCCGCAATGCCATGCTGGCCCGCATCCACGCAGCCAAGAAGGCCTTGGGCATGAGCGATGAGGACTACCGCCTGATGCTGTGGGACGCGTGGGGCGTCACCAGCGCTGGATTGATGCGGCAGGACGACCTGGAGAACCTCGCCCGTCAAATGGAAACCCAGACGGGCAAAAAACTCGCCCGCCGCCCGGCACCAGCATTTCCCGGGCGGCCTCAAATTGAAGGTCACCGGCACGAGGCGCAGCTGCGAAAAATCGAGGCATTGCTGGCCAGCATGACCTTGCCGTGGGATTACGTGCTGGGGGAAATCCAACGCCGGATGGGCCAAACGGAACGAATCAATTGGGAAAACCACGAAGCCTTGCGGGGGATGATTACGGCCCTGGAAAAAGAACAGGCCAAACGAGTTGAGGAATACGTTGCCCGCCGCCGTGAATATTACCAAGCAGCGGAAGAAGCCTTGGTCGGAGGATATCTCCGGCTTGTTATCATCCAGCGGGGGAGGTACCGGAAGAACGGTAAAATCCCACTCCGGCCCCGATCAAAAGGACAAAATGTTCCGATAGGCGAAATGCGACGGTATGCCCCCGCAGGGGTGGAGGTGAGTTACGACGCGGCGGAGGTCAAGCAATTTTTTGAGATGGAACGATGAACTTGACCTGCCCGTGCTGTCACGCCCATTTCCCCGTCGAATCTGCCCTGGAAGAGGCGGATGCCAGGGAAACCCTGCGTGCGCTGATTGCGATTGGCCCGCTGGCCCAGCCGCTGGCGGCCTACCTGGGGCTGTTCCGCTCGGCCAGCCGATCATTGGGGTGGGGCCGCGCTCTGCGGTTGAGCAAGGAGGTTATGGCCCTGACCCCCGACCGGACGGCGCTGGCCCGCGCCCTGGGGGACACAGTAGAGGCCCTGCGAACCAAAGGGATGACCAAACCCCTGGCCAATCACAATTACCTGAAGCGGGTGTTGGAAAGTGTGAATGCCAGCGGAAGCGCATGGGCACCTGTGGAAAGCCACTTGGCGGCAGGGCGAAGGCCACAAGGGCAACCGAGCAAAACGTTGGAGGGGATGGCTTCCCTGGTGGAGTGGGAGGCCAAGGGCGGCGGCCCGGCGTGGCTCCGCAGAGAAATCAAAGATGGCTTTCAACGCCTGTTGGCCCTGCGACTGACCGATGCTCCGGCAGCGGATGTGATCAAACTGATGGCGGAAACCTGGATGGAAAACCTGACCTGGCAATTCCCCGGATGGGTTGAATCCGTGGACGCCATCCGGGTGAAGGAAGGGTTTACCAAAATGCTAAATCGAACGAAATGGCCGTCGGTGGCCAGCCTGGAAACAGCCATGCCGGATGACACCTATGTAAACAGCCAGGCCCGCAAAGCGGAGGCTGTTCAAACCCCGGAGATTACCGAGAGGGAGAAATGAAAAGTACCCAAGACCTGATAGCCGCAATTGGGCGGGATGCTGCTATGCGGCTGTGTGAATCGTTTGGTGGTTTGCGGATATACATCCCGCGCAGGCCGGTGGAAAAACACCCTATCAGTCAGTGCATTGGCCTTCCTGCTGCAATTGCTCTCTCCAAAGCAATCGGAGCGGAAACTTTGGACGTCCCTTTGGCGGCACAGGCCCGCCGGGAAGCACGGAATAGGGAAATCCACGAACGCTTTGGCCGGGAGGAAACACAGGCATCTCTGGCCCGCCGGTATAGCACAACGGTCCGGCATGTTAGGCGCATCCTGGGCTCTGACCCTGCCCAGGCCCCAACGCAAACTGACCACCGCCAAGTCAGCCTGTTTGAGGAAGAGGTATGAACCAATGGAAACTGTTTATTCCGGCTTTGCCTGCCGCCTTGGCGCTGGTTGGGTGCGAAGTGGTTATGCAATGGGACGGCTGGGCGTTTTGGCGGCAGTATTACGATCACACCATAGGCCCCGTGTTATCTGTGCTGCTGGGATGTCTGGCGGCCTGGTTCTGGTTTCGGCAAGGGGCAGCGGTACTTTGGACGCCGAAATGGTGGGGCTGGCTGGTCCTGGGTACGCTGGCCAGCAGCCTGTTGCTCATTGGCCCCATATATCAGGTGGCCAAACCCCTGCTGGCCGCCCAGCAGGCGGAGGCAGTTCGCCCGCAAAGACTGGAAATCGCCGAAAAAAACTTATCCAAAAAACAGACCGAGTTGGATTATTACCTGCAAATGGCCGCGTCAGGAAGGATTGGATGGCAGGGCCACATAGACCAAGCGCGGGCCAATCTGGCTGAATTGGAACTGAAACACGATGTCCTTTTGGTCCCTGTCACAACCGAATTTAACCAGGTGGTTGTTTTGGCGGCCACGGGGCTGGCGGTGATATTGTTCCAGGTCGCGGCGGCCCTGCTGGCGGGCCAGGTATCTGCTGTTTTGGGCCAGGCCGTTTCGGCTGAAACACCCAAAACGTTTCACCCGAAACGGCCTGAAACGTTTCACCCGAAACGGCCTGAAACGTTTCACCCGAAACACCCCGCCCCTGAAACAAAACACCCGACCGAAACGCCACAGATCATGCGGCAAAAAACACCTGAAACAGAAAATGATGTACTGGTGAAACGCCTGCAAAACATAATCAAGATCAGCATGGCAGAATCCAAAATGAGCTTACGGCAATGGTGCGAACGGGAAGGGCTGCAACCTGCGACCATTTCGATGTTGGGAAATCATTTCCGCCTTAAAAATGAAAAGAAGGAGACCATCAGCGCTCCCAAACTTGCCGCCCTGGCCGGTCGGTACCTTCTGGAAACAGTTGATTCCGCCGAGGCGAAAGGGTAAAGAGAAACTTAGCCCTTCCCCCCTTACCCGGACAGCCGTCCGGGTTTATTTCCCTCCTTTACCAGCCGTACCCTTGCGGAAACCCTCACCGCAAGGAGCCCGCATGTCCACGTTTTCCCCTCAAAGCCTGGCCCGTCTGTCCACCTGCCACCCCGACTTGCAGCGGTTGTTCACGGAGGTCATCAAACACCGCGACTGCACGGTGTTGTGCGGCCATCGAACCCAGGCCGAGCAAGATCAGGCCGTGGCCGAAGGTCACAGCAAAACTCCGTGGCCCAAGAGCAGACACAATGCCCTGCCCAGCCTGGCCGCTGACGTGGCTCCGTTCCCCTTGGATTGGGCCGACCGCTCACGTTTTATCGAATTTGCTCATTTTGTGCTTGGGGTTGCGGCAACGCTGGGAATCTCTATCACCTGGGGCGGTGATTGGGACCGTGACGGGGTTCCCGATAAGTTTTTCGACGGCCCCCACTTTCAATTGGAGGAAAAATGAGCCCGCTGGAAACCATTGCCGGTTTATTCAAACCAGCCGCAGACCTGATTATCAACCTGTTTCCAAACGAGGTTGAACAGAAAAAAGCTCAGGCGGAGTTGGATAAAATCCAGGCTCAAGTGAGCGCAGAAATCATCCAACTCCAAGGGCAGGTGGCCCAAGCCCAGGCCGCCATCAATCTAGCAGACGCCCAGGGCGGAAACTGGCTCCAGCGGTCCTGGCGGCCTGTCTCCATGTGGATATTCCTGGGTCTGGTGACCCTGGACTCTTTTGGGGTGCTGCCCAACCGACTTGCCCCGGACGCCTGGACGCTCCTGCAGATCGGCTTCGGAGGCTACACCATTGGACGAAGCCTGGAAAAGATCACCCCGTCAGTGACCGGAGCTATTAAGGGGAGGGAATGATGGACAACCGGTTCTGGTTGGATTTTGCTCAAGGGGCATTTTCGTTTTTGATTGGCGTATACGCCTGGATAAGCCGGAGGCACCAAGCCACGGTGGACCAAATCGGCAGCCTGGAAAGCCGCATGGACCGGGTGGAAATCGAAATCAAACACGCGCCGACCAAAGAGGATTTTCGGTTGTTGGCGGACCGGGTTGGTCAGGTCCACGGTGACCTGCGGGAATTGTCCGGATCTATGTCCGGCCTAAAACGAGCCGTGGATATCATGAATGAACATCTGCTGAATCGAGAATGAGCTACCACGAAACCTTGCGGGCACACCGCCGCCTGGAAATCCTGAAGTTGCTGAACGCAACCCCCGGTTACACGGCGGGCCAGCACATTTTAGCCGCCGCCATGCCGAAGACCGGGGTACCCGCCACCGCCGACCAGGTGACCGTTGAACTGGCCTGGCTGGCCGAGCAGGGGCTGGTATCCCTGACTACCGGCGGGGGATTGTCTACCGCCCAGATCACCCAACGAGGCATCGAAGCCGCCAACGGCCTGGCCATCATCCCCGGCGTGGCGCGCCCATCCCCGGAGTGAACATGGGCCGGAAGAGCACCCTGAAAACTCTCCCCAAAGAAATCCGCCGTGCGGTGGATGAAGCCCTGCGGGAAGGAAAAACCATTGATGATATCGTCGGCCTCATCCGGCAAAACGGCCAGGCGGTCAGCCGGTCGGCGGTGGGGCGCTACGCCAAAGTGGCCAACGAGCAAATGGCCCGTTACAAAGAGGCCCAGGAGATCGCCAAGGTTTGGGTGACCAAACTCGAAAAGGAGGAAGGCGATGTGGGTCGGCTGCTTGCCGAAATGCTGCGGGTGGTGGTGTTTGACATCATCGCCGCGGTGAATGGTGAAGGCAAGACCATCAAACCCCATGAGGTGATGGCGCTGGCCAAAGCCATGCGCGACTTGAGCACGGCGGACAAAACCCTGGTAGACAAATTATCGGCCATAAAAAAGAACTTAGCTCTGGCCGCCGATGATGTGGCGATCAAGGCCAGGAAAGAAGGGCTTAGTGAAGAAACAGTAAAGGAAATTCGAGAGCGGGTGTTGGGGGCCGGAGGATGATCCTGCTCCCCTATCAAAGCCGCTGGTTGAAAGACCTGTCCCCCGTGAAGGCCGCTGAGAAAGGACGCCGGGTTGGCCTTTCTTGGGCCGAGGCGGGGGACGCCGCGTTGATCGCGGCCGCCAGCGAAACGGCCGGGGGCCAGGATTACTGGTACATCGGATACAACCAGGACATGGCCCAGGAGTTTGTGCGCGACTGTGCCGATTGGGCCAAAGCCTACCAGTTGGCGGCGGCAGACGTGGAGGAGACTGTGCTGGAAGATGAAGACAAGTCCATCCTGGCGTACCGAATCAAGATGGCGTCCGGATTCCGGGTCACCGCGTTATCCAGCAGACCAACAAACTTGCGGGGCAAGCAGGGCGTAATTTGCATTGACGAGGCCGCGTTCCACGAACACCTAGGGGAACTACTGAAGGCGGCCATCGCCCTGCTGATGTGGGGCGGCAAGGTGCGGATCATCTCCACCCACAACGGAGACGGAAACCCGTTCAATCAATTGGTCCGGGACATTTTGGCGGGGGTCAGACCGTACAGTCACCACAAGATCACCCTGGATGACGCTCTGCGAGACGGCTTGTACCAGCGGATATGCCAAAAATTGGAACGTGCCTGGACTCGGGAGGCGGAAGCCGCCTGGCGGAAAGAGTTGACCGATTTTTACGGGTCGGACGCTGACGAAGAATTGTTCTGCATCCCCAGCCAGGGGTCGGGCAGATGGTTGAGCCGGGCGCTGGTCGAGGCGCGGATGCGCCCCGGCCCTGTGCTGCGCCTGGAATGCCCGCCCGGATATGATCTTGCTCCGGAGCCCCAGCGCCAGGCGGAAACCGCCGACTGGCTGACCGCCCAAGTGGACCCCCTGTTAAAAAATATGGATGGTGCACTTCCAAGCCATTTCGGCATGGACATTGGCCGGGAGCATGACCTGTCGGCCATTGCCCCGTGCCAGGTCTCCCGCTTGTTGGTTCGCCGGTTTCCCTTCGTGATCGAGATGCGCCGGGTGCCTTTCGCCCAGCAGAAGCAGGTGCTGCGTCACTTAGTGGAGCGTCTGCCCCGTTTTTCCGGCGGGGCCATAGATTCCACGGGCATCGGGGCCGACATTGCCGAATCCACCGCGCAACGATTCGGCGGCGGGATGATCCACCGGGTGAAACTATCTGAACCATGGTACCGAGATCAGATGGCCCCCCTCAAACAGGCGTTTGAGGACGGGTCAATTGAACTCCCGGCTCATGCCGATTTGCTGAACGACCTGTTGGCCTTCCGGGTGGTGAAGGGCATTTCCAAGCCGCCGGAACGGGATGGGCAAAACGGCGCTGATGGACAACCCCGCCATGCGGATTCCGGGATTGCTATTGCCCTGGCCCACTTTGCCAGCCGCCAGGGTGCGGTGGAATACGGATGGACATCGGCCTACGGGGAGAAAAAACAACACGGACCGGATCAGGATGACCGGCCAGGCCGGTGGGCCAACATCGCCGGTCACGGAACAAAAGGAGGATGGTGATGGCTGATCTTTATGGACCTGACGGCCGCCCGGTGCGGCTGTCCGATCTGAAAAACGAGGTGGTCACCCCGGCGGTCACCGAAGTGCGCCAGCCGTGGACAGACACCGCTGCTGACGGGATAACCCCCTACCGGCTGGGACAGGTGCTCCACGCGGCCATCCACGGAGACATCCACGATTATCTGACATTGGCCGAAGAAATGGAGGAGCGGGATGGCCATTACCGGAGCGCTCTGGCCACCCGAAAAATGGCGGTGGCCGGGCTGGAGCCGGTGGTGATCGCCGCCAGCGAAGACAAAACTGACGTGGCCCTGGCCGATGAGATCAGGGAAATTATTTCCAACCCCGCCTTCGGCAACCTGGAAATGGATTTGCTGGACGCCTTAGGAAAAGGTTTTTCGGTCGTGGAAATCATCTGGTCAACATCCGCCAAAAAATTTACGCCCGTCCAGTATATTTGGCGGGACCCCCGGCATTTTGTTTATGACCGGGAAACCGGTAAGGAGTTGCGTTTACGGAGGTTTGGCCGTTTTGAGGGCGACCCTCTGCCTCCGTTCAAGTTTTTAATTCACCAGCCGAATCTAAAAGCCGGTCTACCAATCCGTGGCGGGCTGGCCCGCCTGGCCGCCTGGTTGTATCTGATCAAATCCTATGATCTCAAAGACTGGGTTCAATTTGTTGAAATATTTGGGATGCCCCTGCGCCTGGGGAAATATCAAAACGGGGCCACCGAAGCCGACAAACGGACCTTGCTCCAGGCCGTGAAGGACATCGGCGTTGACGCGGCCGGAATCATCCCGGCTTCGATGGATATTGTGTTTCAAGAGGCGGCCAAAGGCACAGGCGCGGATATCTATGAACACCTGGCCAATTTTGCCGACAAGCAGATCAGCAAAGCTGTTTTGGGCCAAACCATGACGGTTGATGACGGATCGAGTATGGCGCAGGCCAAGGTGCACAATGATGTCCGGATGGACATTGTTGAATTTGACGCCAAGCATCTGGCCAGCACGCTAAATTTGTATTTGGTGCGCCCATTTGTTGATTTGAACCACGGCCCCCGGGAAATTTATCCTCGCATTACATTGCCTGTGCCAAAACCAGACGATACCAAAACCCTCAGCGACAACCTGGCCAAGTTGGTGCCGTTGGGTTTGAGGGTGTCGGCGGCAGAAATCCGCGACAAGTTGGCGCTGTCCGACCCGGACGAAGGAGAGGAACTGTTGGGTGTCAGCCCTCAGACCCCCGCGCTGAATCAGGCGCAGCCCCATCGGCACGGCCACGCCTGCCCGGTCTGTTCCTGTTCCAGTGGGGTCGCCCTGAACACAGCCGGGGTCTCCCAAACTGATGCGCCTGACCAGATGGATGCCCTGGCAGAGGAAGAACTGGCCGAATGGGAAGAACAGATGGCCCCCATGCTGGCCCCCGTGCGGGTGCTCATCGAAAACGCCAGCAGTTATGAAGAAATTTTGAACGGACTCGTAAAGATTGTCCCGGAGATGGACCTGCAAAAACTGATGGATGCCCTGGCCCGGAGCGGGTTCAAAGCCCGTGGGCTTGGCGCGGCCACCGACAAACCCTGAGGCGGCATGGCCGACACGTTCACGTTCAATCCCGCCCCGCCCAAAGAAGCCCTGGATTACTTCCGGGCTAAGGGGTTCAAACCATCGTTTGATTTCCGGGACGTGTGGCGGGAGGAACACGCGGCGGCTTTTACCGTGGCCAAGGCCGGGAGCCTGGATGTGCTGACGGCCATCCGGGGAGAGGTGGACCGCGCCCTGGCCGAAGGGCGCACCCTGGCCCAGTTTAAGAGGGATTTGACTCCCGCCTTGCAACGGCTGGGCTGGTGGGGCGTGAAGACCATGACCGACCCCAAGACCGGGGAAACACTCCCGGTGCAGCTGGGGTCGCCCCGCCGCCTGAAAATCATCTACGACACCAATCTTCGCACGGCCCGCGCCGCAGGCCAGTGGGAACGCATCCAACGCACCAAGGAGTTTCTCCCTTATCTCATCTACGGCCTGGGGCCGTCTCTGCGCCACCGGCCCCAGCACGTGGTTTTGGACGGTACCCTGCTGCCCGCCGATGACCCATTTTGGAACACACACTTCCCGCCCAACGGCTGGCGGTGCAAATGCTGGGTGCGCCAAGTGTCAGAGGGCGAGGCCGGACGGCGTGGCTGGAAGGTGTCCCCCAGCCCCACGGTGGAATACGTCAACTGGACGAACAAACGCACCGGCCAGGTTGAGCGGGTGCCGAAGGGCATAGACCCCGGCTTTGACATTAATCCCGGCAAGGCCCGGCGGGCGATTCCGCAGGCCGCTCTGACTCAAAAATTGAACACAGCGGCGGCGGCGGGGCTGCATCAGGCGGCGGCCCAGGCCGTCCGGCAGGTGGTGAAAAGCGAGGTATTCGGCCTTTGGGCCGAAAAACCTCAAGGGGATATGCCGGTGGGGATTTTGGATGAAGCCCAGGCTGGGCGTATCGCAACAAACGAACAGGTGGTCAGGATTTCCCCAGACACCCTGAAAAAGCAGAGACAGAATCATCCGGACATCCATCTCAGCGAATACTCCTGGGTACAGGAGACAATTGAACGAGGAGAAGTCATCCAGGACAGGCCGAACAGCCTGATATTTGTATTGGAAAAGGACGGCTATGTCAGTGTGGTCAAAGCGGCAAAAACAGGAACAGACACGTTTTTGACCAGTTTCCGGCGGCTATCCAGTGATATAGCCAAAAGAGACCGTGAACTTCAGAGACTGAAACAAAAAACCAAAAAATAAGCGGGTGGTGGGGCCTCCCAGCCCGCTTTCGCGGAAACCCCACATGGCGCTCCGGGCTTGCGCCCGTGCTACGGTCGGGAGAATATCACCGTGTCACACCCGCCATCCTCACGATACCCCTTCTTGACCCGCTCGGCAATACCCCATAATTGGCGTTTAGACCCCGTTTAGATTTTGCGTTCCCAGCGCAAAGCAACCCTACTGCCAATTTTACCCCAAAAACCGTTTACGGGGGTTTTAGGGGGCAACTTCCCGCCTCCGGGTTTTTACGGTTTTCCCGGCCCCCCTTTCCCCGCCCGCTCTGTTTTCCCCCTCCGCTTGATTCCCCAGCCGCTATCATGTATCTCCTCCATTATCCCCGCCCATAGACCGCTCCCCAGCGGCCGTTTGTTTTTACCCGGTCGCCCGTCCGGGTTTATTTCCCATGTCTGCCTCCCTAACCTGGGGAACATGAGTACGAACCACCCAACACAAGCACAAGCCAGTCCGGAGCAAAGTCAAACAGGCAATCTGTTTTTGGCTTTGAATACATCTTCGGAAGGGGAACTGCCCACGGAAATCGAATTGATCCCGGCGGGACGTACTATTGTTGGGGTGGATGGCCGTACCTGGATAAACGATAACCCGGACGCCATTGTGAGCGCCTTTAAGGCAAGAAACACCGAGATGGTGGTTGACTTTTTCCACGCTGTCGAAACCCCACAAATAGAAGCGCCTGCCGCAGGTTGGATTAACCGCCTGGAGGTGAGAGAGGGCGGGTCCATCTGGGGCCGAGTAGAGTGGACACCAAAAGGCAAGGATGTCTTAAGGGGGAAGGAGTATCGCTACATTTCCCCTGTGTTTTGGGCTGACAACAACAAACGCATCCTGAGGATGTCATCTGCGACAATGACCAACAAACCCAACCTGCCCATGAAGGCGCTGAATCAAGCCGGGGCTGTAACTCAATCGGAGAATGGAATGCTCCCGAAACAGTTGTGCCATGCCTTGGGTGTGCCTGAGGCCGCCACCGAAGCGGAAGCCGTGAACGCCGTGAGTGCCCTGAAGGAAAGCAAGAGTAAAGCCGAGTTGGCTTTAAACCAAGTCCAGACCCCAGACCTGACTCAGTTTGTCCCGATGGAGTCTCACAAGAAGCTGGAAGCGCGGGCTTTGAGCGCCGAAAAGGCCCTGAACCAAGAACAAGCCGCCAAACATACGACCGCCATCGAGACCGAATTGGACACGGCCGCGAAAGAAGGAAAAATCGCCCCGGCTTCCCGCCCGATGTATCTGGCGATGTGCCAGCAGCAAGGCGGCCTGGAGAAATTCCGGGAGTTGGCCAAAACCCTGCCGGTGATTGTTCCCGCCTCCGGCCTGGACGGAAAGCATCCCGAAGGCGCAACTCTGGCACTGAATCAGGCCGAATCCGAGGTGGCCGCCAAACTGGGGCTGACCAAAGAAAAATACCTGGCCGCCAAAAACACCAATAATCAACACACTCAACAGGGAGCCTAAAACATGGCCGCACTCACGACTGCCCGCAACACGCCGGAACGCGCAGGGAACGACCTGTCTCTCCCCGTGGCCGCCAACGCGAAAATTTATCAAGGGGCGTTGGTAGCGGTGAACGCTACGGGATTCGCCGTGCCCGGTTCCACTGCGACTACCCTGAAAGCCGTTGGGCGGGCCAATGCCCAGGCCGACAACACGGGCGGGGCGGACGGAGCCGTTTCCGCCAAGGTGAGCAGGGGGGTTTTCAAGTTTTCCAACTCCGGGGCCGACCCGATTGGCCAGGCCAACGTGGGTGGGACGGCCTACATCGTGGACGACCAGACCGTGGCCGCCACGAACGGAGCCGGCACCCGCTCTGCCGCAGGGAAAATCATCGACATCGAATCGGACGGCGTGTGGGTGGAAATCCGCTGACGCTGTCAACCCATAACAATTCACATAAACAAAAAGGCAACCATGCTTATCAACGCAACAAATATTTCCGCCTTGAACGTTGGATTCAAGGCCAATTTCAAAGAGGCCTTCGACGGCGCGGTCTCCATGTTCGCTAAAGTGGCCACCGAGGTGCCCAGTTCGACCGCCGAAAACCGCTATGCCTGGCTGGGGCAATTCCCCAAACTGCGGGAATGGCTGGGGGACAGGATGATCAACAACCTGAAAGAGTTCGATTACAGCCTGAAAAACAAAACGTTTGAAAGTACCGTGTCTGTACCGAAGTCCGACGTTGAGGACGACCAATATGCGGTTTATTCTCCGCTGATTGCTGAGCTGGGCCGGGCGGCTAAAACCCACCCCGATGAATTGGTTTTTGCCCTTTTACTCGCGGGGTGGACCACCCGGTGCTACGACGGGCAGTATTTTTTCGACACCAATCATCCGGTTGGCGGCGGAGTGGTGAGCAATAACGGCGGCGGGGCCGGAACGCCCTGGTTTTTGTTGGACACGAGTCGCGCGCTGAAGCCCTTGATTTTCCAAAAGCGCCTGGACTACGCCTTTCAGGCGATGGATAGGGCGGATGATGAGCAGGTGTTTGCCCGCAGGGAATTCCGCTACGGCGTTGAAGCCCGCGCCAACGTGGGGTTTGCGTTCTGGCAAATGGCCTACGGGTCCAAACAGGTATTGGATTCCAATGCCTATGCCGCCGCCAAGGCGGCGATGGGGGCATACAAGAGCGATGATGGCCGCCCTCTGGGAATCCGACCGACCGTTTTGGTGGTGCCTCCCTCCCTGGAGATGGCCGCCAAGACCATCCTGAAGGCCCAGACTGGAGCCAACGGTGCCAGCAACCCCTGGGTCGGTGACGCGGAAGTCCTGGTGGTGCCCTGGCTGGCCTAACCCGTGATCTGATAGGGCGGCTGTAACAGCCGCCCTTAACCAACGACCAAAAGGTAAATCATGGCGAACGCGCTGATTGTGAAAGGGCCTCAAGAGGGTTTCTGGCGGGCGGGAATTAAATTCGGCCCGGAGGAAACCATCGTTTTTTTGGACGACCTGACGGCTGAACAAATCGAAGAGATCAAAACCGAGCCTCTGCTGATGGTCAGCGAGGCCGATGCGGACCTCCCGAGGAAGAAAGATAAAAAACCTAAGGAGTAAATATGCCCTACGCCACCCAATCTGACATTGTGACCGCTTACGGAAACGATGCCCTGTTGCTGGTTGCCGACCGGAACGGTGACGGATTGGTAGACGGTCCGGTGGTGGACAAAGCCCTGGCCGATGCCTCTGCTCTGATGGACAGCTACCTGGCGGCCCGCTATCCCGTTCCGCTGGTGGTTGTGCCGCCGGTGCTGACGCAGGTGGCGGTGGATATCGCCCTGTACGAGTTGTCCGGCGGCCCCGGAATGCTGACCGAAGAGAGGGCCAACCGGCACAAGGAGCGTATCAAGTGGCTGAAAGACTTGGCCGATGGGCGGGCCACGTTGGGGATTGAAACCGGTCAGCCCACCACGTCCGGCCAGGCCGTTCTCACCGCGCAACCCCGGCGTTGGGGCCGGGACAATACCGGCGGGATGTAACAGGAGAATCGAATGTCCGGCACGGCGATCCAAGTGGAAGTGGCCGGGATTGAACGGCTGCAAGCCAAACTGCGGCGGATGGCCGGAACCGACATGCACGGTTTGCTGGATGCTCTGGGCGGAATGGTTGCCGCCCAAACTCAGCAGCGGATTGCCAAGGATAAAACCAGCCCGGATGGAAAGCCGTGGGCGCCCTGGTCGGAGCGATACAGGCACTCACGCCATGTCGGCCACAGCCTGCTAATGGGTGAAATCCACCTGCTGCAATCCATTCAGCATCTGGTTTCCGGCCACCAGGTGCAGATCGGATCCAACCTGGTCTATGCCGCCATCCACCAATTTGGAGGAGCCGCCGTGGGCAAGCCGGGCTTGCCCGCCCGCCCGTACCTGGGGCTGTCAGATAAAGACCTGGCTGACATCGAACAAATCGTGGACAACTGGGCCGAAAAAATGTTGAGAGCATGACATGGACAGGTTGATTCAGATACGGGACCAGATTGTGGCGGCGTTGGCTCCGCTGGTGCCGGGCGGAAACTGCCAGGCCCACGATGGCCGCTTCAACCTGGACAACCTGAAAACCCTGGCAACCAAAACTCCGGCCTTGCTGGCGGCCTGCCTGGGAATTCCGAAAATCGAAATGCAAAGCCAGGGAGACTACCGGCTGACAGCCCAATGGGCCGTGTTTGTTCTGGGGAAAGACTTACCTGCCGCAGGCGGCGCGGCCAAAACTGGCCGGGGGGCCGCCGCCCTGGCGCTGGCCCAGGCGGTGCTGCTGACCACAGCGGGGAACCGGTGGGGCGCCGCGAACACCCAGGCCCCCACCGATCTGAAAGCCGAAAACCTATTTTCCGCTCCGGCGGATCAGGCCGCCGGGCTGGCCCTGTGGGCCGTCAGCTGGAGGCAGACGGTAGAGGTGCAGGCCATGACGGCCGCCGACATTGCCGCCCTGAACGATTTTCTGCGGTTTTACGCGGATTGGGACCTGGCCCCGAAAGACGGAACGCCGGAAGCACAAGACCATATCAACCTTCCCTAACAAGGAGAACAGATGGCGAAGATTTTTATCAAGCCCGGCCCTGGCCTGCGGGTGTTGGACCCGGCCACCGGAAATCCTCTGCCGCCCGAGGGCCTGTTGGTGGAAGACGGAACGCATTGGCGGCGGCGGCTGAACGATGGAGACGTGGAGGCGGTGGAATCGCCCAAATCGGCCATCGCCACGCCTGAATCCGCCCAGAAAGGAGGCCGCAAATGAGCGTCTCGTTCAATCAAATCCCCGTCAGCCTGATGACGCCCGGCGTATTCGCAGAGTTTGACACCAGCAAAATGGTATCCGGCACACCGTCCATGCCGGGGGAACTGCTGTTGATCGGCCAGCGTCTGGCCGTCGGCCAGGTGGCGGCCGGGGTGCCTACCCGAGTGCTGTCGGACAGTCAAGGCATGGCCGACTTTGGGCGGGGAAGCCTATTGGCGGCCATGATTGCCGCCGTCAAAAAAGCCAACCCCAACGTGGACCTATGGGCCGTGGCCTTGGACGACCTGGCGGCGGGGGTTGCCGCCGCCGGGGCTGTCACCGTTACCGGCCCCGCCGTCGGCGGGGGAACCATTGCTTTGTACATCGGCGGACGGAGGATGCCCGTTGGCGTGGCCGCCAACGACACGGCCAATACCATCGCCGCCAACATGGCGGCCTCCATCAATGCCGACCCGGATTGTGCGGCCACGGCCGCCGTGGACGGGGTGACTCTGTCTAAGGTCAATATCACCTGCCGATGGAAGGGCGAGACGGGAAACAGCCTGGACATCCGCCATTCGTATTTTCAGGGAGAGCGGCTGCCCGCCGGGGTGACGCTGGCTGTCACCGCCATGACCGGTGGTGCCGGAAACCCCGACATCACCGCCGCGCTGACGGCGACGGCTGGCGGCTGGTACAACACCATTACAACCCCTTATACCGATGGGGCCAACATGTTGGTTTTGGAAACGGAACTGGACGGGCGCTGGGGTCCGATGCGCCAGTCCGAAGGGGTTGCGTTCACCGCATTGGGGGGCACTCACGCCGCCGGGTCCACCTGGGCCTCTACCCGGAACAACCCTCTGATCGTGGCGGTGGGTCTGCAAAAAAGCCCCACACCGCCTTGGATAGCGGCGGCCATCGCGGCGGCTGTGGACGCTGGAGAGCCCGACCCCGGACGCCCCAGGCAAACCCTGCCGCTGACCGGGATGCTGGCCCCGGCGGACGCCGACCGCTTCACCCAGACCGAGCGTAACCTGCACCTGAAGGACGGCTTGGCCACCTACACGGTGGACGCGGGAGGCAACTGTCTGGTAGAGCGGCTGGTGACCAACCACACCCAGAACACAGCAGGGCTGCCCGATGCGGGCTTGGTGGATGTGGAAACCATCCGCGTCCTGGCCTACCTGCGGTTTTCCACGCGGGTCCGCCTGACGCAAAAGTATCCCCGGCACAAATTAGCCAACGACGGCACGCGCTTTGGCGGCGGCCAGGCCGTCGCCACCCCCAGCATTTTGCGGGGAGAAATGATCGCCTTGTTTGCGGAATGGATGGAGGCCGGACTGGTCGAAAACATTTCCCAATTCAAACGGGACTTGGTGATTGAACGGGACGCCAATGACGCCAACCGTGTAAACGCCATCATCCCGCCGGACGTGATCAATCAGTTGCGGATTCTGGCATTGCAATTTCAACCCAGGCTGTAACACCCGGAACAAGGAGGCATCATGCCCGCAGTCGGCATCATTCACATCTTCAAAGACGGCGACCCCCTGGCCGTGGAGCAGGAGTCTGTGTCGTTTCACCCCGGCGGGCGCGCCCGCAAAGAATTGGTGGATGATTACGGAGACACGGATTACACCGAGATGCACCAGCCCGCTAATCTGAAATTTGACCTGCTGGCCAAAGCAGGGGTGGACCAGCAGGACGTGAGCGGATGGCATGGAGTGACCATGATTATTCACTACGAGGAAACCGCTGAACGCTGGGTGATGCGTAACGCCTTCACCAAATCCTGCGATGCCGTTAAAGCAGGCGTTGGGCGCATTGCCGTGGAGATGAGCGGCAGCAAAGCGGAGAAAATGACATGAACGAATCTCACAAGCGCAGAGAATTTATCCTCCCCGACAGCGGGATGAAAATCACCCTGCGGCCCCCCAAAGCACGGGATTTGTTTGACGCGGAGGAAATTGTCCCGGTCAAACAGGACTTGACGTACAAAGCCGCATTGGCGTCCAGGATGGTGCAAAAATACAACGATCTGCCCGGCCCCCTGCCTTGGGAAAAGGTTTGCGATATGTCCCAGGATGACATGACGGCTCTGGTTATCGCCGGGAACGATGTGATTCAAGGAGGGGCGAAAGAGGGGGAAAAAAAAGGGGAAAATCCGCCGACAAAGACCCCGGAAAATGGCTGAAAGAGCTTGACCGGGCGGTGTTGGCGCTGGGAATGAAAACCGGCTGGACCCGGACGGAAATTCTGGACCTGGATATGACCCGGCTGGCTTTTTACCTGGAAGAGATTAGCAAGATGGTCATGCCGAAGGAGTAAAGATTTTGGCCAGCTTCCGCCACAGCAGATAGGCCCAGACTGCCATTCCGGCCCCCGCGCCGGATAAAATCAGCGAGGCCGAATCGGTTTGAGGCCAAACATAGACATGCAGGGCGGAGCCGATGAACATCCCGGCCCCGGCGCAGACTACGAACAGAAACGAAGCCGCGCAATACCCCAGCAGGGCAAACCACATGCCCAAGCCAGGCTGGGTCACGATGATCCAACCTCCCAGGGCTATCCACCCAACCAGGGCGGCAACAATCCCATAGGCCATCATGTCTGAAGCGCTGAAGCTGGCCATCACTATCACCGCCGTGGATATGTTTTCCGGTGCCCTCAATAAATTGAAGGCGCATATCCATAGTTTAGGCGATGGGGCGAAACAAGTCCAGGCGGACTACGACCGAATGGTTAGGTCCATCAACCTGGGTACGGCCAGCATTGCCGCCGGACTGTATGGACTGAACAAACTGAAGCCCGCCGTGGCGGCCGCATCGGAAATTGAACTGCTGATGGCCCGCATCAAGGGCGACATGTGGGATTCCACGATGGGGGCCGACAAAATGGCCGAGGCGATGAAAGACGTGAGGGATAACGCTAGGGGAATCGGTGCTGAATTCGGTTTTACCAGTGCCAAAGTTTTGCAGGCCACGGATGATTTTGTCAAAGCGGGATTGACCCTGGAGGAGATCAAAGGGAAAGGCGGGGCGGTGTGGACTGCCCTGGCGATGGCCGGGGCCAACCAGGAAGACCTTGGGGCCATCAGCCAATATCTGGCGTTGGCTGGTGTGGCTTTTGGTTTGAGGGGCAACCAATACAAAGAAACAGGCGACTGGGCAACCAGGGTGGCCGGGGCCACGTCCCTCTCTGTTGGCGGGATCGCCTATGGATTCCAGCGGTCCGGTGCGGAAGCCGCCCTGATGAACATTACCCCGAAAGACCTGACGACCCTGATTGGCGTGGGACAGACTCTACGTGAAGAGGTGGGCACGGATGTGAAGGACTTCTTGGAGAGGATGAACCCCACGCACAGACAACAACGTAAAATGATGGAGGAGAATGGATTAAGTTTTTATGAGCACGGTGAATTTGTCGGGGTTCGCGAGGCAATTAAACGCCTAAAAACACGAACCGGGGGGATGAACGAGCAGGAGATGGGAAAATTTTTGACCGTTATTTTTGGGCAACAAGGAGGGCAATATGCCAAAGCTCTGTTGTTGGCGGAGCAGAAGGGGCAGGGGTTTGATTACATCGAAAAGAAGGCGCTGGAATCGGCCTCTCTGGACCAACGGATTAAATTAATCCAGGGAACGCACTCCATGAGCCGCCAGGGATTGCTGTCGAAACTAACCGACACCGGAGCCATGATAGGCGAACCGCTGTTGCCCATCCTCACGGAAATCTACCATGTGCTCACTGATTTGCTCTCCGCCACGCAGCATATTCCGGGTCTGCTTGGCGGCCTGGGCCTGGGCTTGGCTGGCCTGGGAACTGCCGCGCTGGCCTATGGCGGGTACAACATGATTCGCGGGGCCGGGGCAGGTTGGTCTGTGTGGCGCGGCCTCCGGGGGATGGGCGGCGTGGGGTTGGGTGTGGCGGAAGGGAAAGCCCTGGAAGCCGCCGCCGGGGTCACACCGGTGTTTATCACCAACTGGCCGATGGGCGGGCTTGGCGGGTTGGGTGGACCTGCAATTTTAGGAGGCGGAAAGAGGGGGGGCTGGCGCGGGATGCTAGGCATGGCGGCAATGGTTCCGGTTGTAGGATACGGGCTGGATCAGATTGCTGAATCGTTCACGGGTGCCACGAGCCAAGACAGGAACAACGCGGCAAACATGGGTGTGGGCGTGCTTGGCGGTGCCGCCGTTGGGGCGGCAATGGGTTCCATCGTTCCAATACTGGGAACCGGTATTGGGGCACTGCTGGGAGCCCTGCTGGGCGGCGGCGCCGCCGCTCTGGGAAACAGTGCGAACGAGAAGAAAGCCGAGGTATCTATTCGGTTTGAGAACGCACCGGCGGGGATGAGGGTGAATAGTTTGAGCGGTCGTGGAGTGGAAACCACGGTGGAAACAGGGATGATGATGCGGCCAGGGTATATCTAAGATGAGCACCTGGGTACAAAAATTGAGACCGGCCAGTTTCCGGGGCGTCCCCTTCAAGGTGGACGAATACGGAAAGGATTCCGGCCGCCGGGTGGCGGTGCACGAACTTCCAGGGCGTGATCGGCCTTTCGTGGAAGACCTGGGCGGGTCGGCCAAAGGGTTTAGTTTGCGGGCGTATGTGACAGGTCCCCGCTATCACGAGGCCCGCAATCGCCTGGAAGATGCGCTGGAAAAGCCAGGGCCGGGAGTTTTGGTGCATCCCCGCCGGGGGAAAATGCGGGTGCAAGTACGGTCGGTACGCCAAACTGAAAGCACCAAGGAGCAGGGCGTTGCCGTTTTTGATATCCAGTTTGTGGAAGCGGGAGACGCCCAGGCCGTCGTGGCCCGGCCCCATACCCCAACGCTGCTGCTGTCGGCCGCAACGGGTGCCATCACCGAGGCTATGGATGATTTTTCCCGCGTGTTTGATGTGGTGGGCATGACGGCTGATACGGTGGAGGCATTGCAAGATGACGTGGGGCTGGTGCTGGCCAGCGTGGAGGCGATGGTGGGCGGGGTGGCCTCTGATACTGCGGCCCTGATTCGCGCCCCTTACAATTTGGCGGCGGCGATCACCGGCAGCATCTCCCGGCTGCGTGCCTTGGCCGCCGAGCCGGAACAGGCCATGCGGCTGTACCGCCCCCTGCACAACGCCGGGGCGAAAAGTCATATTCCCCCGTTGGTATCGGCGGGGATGGCCGCCCGGGCGGAGGCGATGGGGCGGATTCATCTGCTGGTCAGGGCGGCGGCGCTGGCCGACAGCGCGGCGGTGTTATCCGGGTTGGCCTACACCAGCGCCAATCATGCCAAAGCGGTTCGGTTGGAATGGCAGGCGGCGATGGATGCGTTGTTTTTTTGTTCTCTGGCGGGCGGAATCAGGATTCCGGATTCCCTGTTTCGTCTGCTACGGGCGCTGCGGGCGGCCTTCCTGGCCGACTTGCGGGCCAGGGGAGAAACCCTGCCCCTGTTGACTATCTACACCCCGGCCCAGACCACCCCGGCCCTGGTGATTGCCTGGAACCTTTATGGTTCCGCCGCCAGGGAAGCGGAGATTGTGGCCCGGAACCGCCTGCCTCACCCGCTGTTCGCGCAAGGCGGCCGGCCTTTGGAGGTGCTGAATGTCTGATGCTCATGTGGAGGTATCGCCGCAGGTAGGCGATGACAAAAACACCGTGCGTCTGCTGGTAAACGGCCAGGATTTTACCGGCTGGGAAGAGGTGGAAATATTCACGTCCTTTGAACATCTGGCCACGGTGTTCCGCCTGCGGATGACCGAGTTTGGCGGGGTGTTTTTGGTGGTGGAGGGTGACCGCTGTCAGGTGGTGATCGGTACCGACTTGGTGGTGACCGGCTGGGTGGATGCCGTGACCAGGGAAATATCGGCCCAGGCCCACCTGGTGGAGGTGCAGGGCCGGGACCTGACCTGTGACCTGGTGGACTGTTGCGCGGAGTTGGATGGGGGCCATCTGACCGGCCAAAACATCCACCAGATTGCCAACACGCTGGCCAGCCGGTATGCCGTGCCGGTGGATTTGTTCGCCGGGCCGGGAGAGCCCTTCGGCGTGGTGGCGGTGCATCCAGGGGAAACAAATTTTGCACTGTTGGAGCGGCTGGCCCGCCAGCGGGGACTGCTGCTGACCAGCGACCCGGAGGGAGACCTGAGGATCACCAAACCGGGAAAAGAAATTTCCGCCGGATCGCTGATTGAAGGAGAGAACGTTCTCTCCGCCAAATATACCCGGAGCCTAACGGAGCGGTATTCGGTGTACTTGGTGTTGGGGCAAAGCCATTTGACGGATGAGAGCGCCCCGCAGGCGGCCTTTGGCCAGAAGGGGCAGGCCAGGGATTATGATGTGACGCGGTACCGCAACCAGGTGGTGGTGGCCGAAGCCCACGGGGACGATGCCACGATGGACCGCCGAGCCGCCTGGGAGGCGGCGGTGCGGTCCGGGCGTGGGCAGGCCCTGGCGGTGC
The DNA here is from genome assembly GCA_029858505.1 of Deltaproteobacteria bacterium. Taxonomy (GTDB): domain Bacteria; phylum SAR324; class SAR324; order SAR324; family JACQKK01; genus JAOUEW01. Next base: position 5,907 of record JAOUEW010000012.1, on the reverse strand, counting down.
TGGTGCCGGGCTGGAAAGGGCCGGATGACGTGCTGTGGCGGCCTAACGCCCTGGTACGGGTTGAAATCCCCACCCTGGGAATTGATGACACCCTGCTGCTGGCGGCCTGCCGGTACACGCTGGATAAAGACGGCACCCGAACGGAATTAACCCTGTATCCGCAGGACGCCTTTGACCCGGCCCCCTATAAATTAGGGAACAAATCCAAGTCCAAAAAGCAGAAAGGCGCGGCATGAGATTGGTGAGAGACTTGGTGGCCAGAGGGCTGGTTAAACTGGTGGAGCAGGCGCTGAAAACTCAGCGGTTGCAGGTGACACTGTTGATCGGGGAAACGGCTTATGTGGAACATGCCCAGCCCTACGGACTTGAGGCCAACCCGCCAGCAGACGCCCAGGCGCTGGTGCTGTTCGTTGGAGGGGACCGCGCTCACGGTTTGGCCGTGGCGGTGTCGGACCGGGCCAGCCGCCCGAAAAATTTAGCCCCTGGCGAGGTGTGCCTGTACTCGAAGCACGGGAACCAGATTGTCGAGAAATCGGACGGAAGCATTGAAGTTATTCCCGCTGCCGGAAAGAAGGTGCATGTGGTGGGAGATCTGGACGTGACTGGGAATGTGACCGCCTCGGGGAATGTGACCGATGCGGCGGGAAGCATGGCGGCCATACGGTTGACGTACAACTCGCACACGCACATATCCGCCGCGCCGGGGAGTTCAACGGCGGCACCCGTGCCGCAAATGTAGCAGGGACAATGGCCAGCGTGACGATTTTTCAACGGATTGAAGGGCAATGGGTGGAAGGTCCCCCGGCGTTTTCCTTGACGGGGAACCTGAATCGGTTGGTGTTTATCAGCCTGTTCAGCGACCGCCGGGCCGAGGCGGAGGAGATGCCAAACCCGCTGGAAAGGCGAGGATGGTGGGCAGATACGTACCGTAAGCGCCCATTAGGAAGCCGATTGTGGATGCTGGATCGTGCAAAATGGGGGCAGGAAACACTGATCCAAGCCCAGGAATTCGCCGAAGAGGCCCTGCAATGGCTGGTGGATGAAGGAGCGGCCCAGGCTGTGCGCGTGGAAGCGGAACGGCAAAACGATTTGCTGGCCCTGCGGGTGGAAATCACCCGGCCGGACGGCCAAACCGAAACATTGAAAGCCCTGTGGGGATGAGATGCTGACCCGGGAGACCCTGAAAACAAAATATGAGCGGGCCAAAGCCGACTTGCTGGCCGCCGGGGCGGATTTGAGCGGGTCTGACCTGGATATCCTAGCGTTTGTACACGCCGGTGGAATGTATGAGTTGGACGGGCGGTTGGAATGGGCCGCCCGCCAGATGATCCCCGACTTGGCCGACCCGGAGAATCAAGCGCTGTGGGCCAGGCGATGGGGCATTACCCCGAAGGCGGCCTCCAAAGCCAAGGGGCCGGTGAACGTGACAGGCCAATCCGGCGCGGTGGTGCCCGCCGCCACGCCGCTGCAAATCGGCAGTGTCCGTTACACGGTGGATGCAGATTCCGTCCTGGCTGCGGGAGCCGCCGCCCTGGCCGTAACCGCCCAGGACGCGGGAACGGCCGGCAACGCGGCCCAGGGGGCCGCCATGCAATTTATTGCACCCGTGGCTGGCGTCAACCAGGCGGCCCTGGTGGGAACGGGAGGGTTGACCGGCGGAACCGATCAGGAGACGGCGGAGCAGCTGCTGGACCGGCAGTTAGAACGAATGGAGGAACCGCCGCATGGAGGGAACGACCACGACTACGTAACGTGGGCCAAGGAGATCGCGGGTGTTACCCGCGCATGGTGTTTTCCCTTGTGGGGCGGCCCCGGAACGGTTGGGGTGACGATCATGGCCGATGGCCAGGGGGCCGGGGCGTTGGCTATCCCCGGCCAGGCCATGATTGATGCTGTGAAGTCCCGGATTTTGGGGACAGACGGAATCAAACGGAATACGGGCAAAGCACCGGTGCCTATAGATTCGGCCAAACTGTTTGTGTTCGCCCCCACGGCGAAACAGGCCAACTTCACGATCCAGGCCGTCACACCCAACACCCAGGTGGTGCGTGACGCCATCACCGCCAACCTGACGGCGCTGATCAACGCTGAAGCAAGCCCAGGGCAACAAATCCTGGTGAGCCACGTTCACGAGGCTATCAGCCTGGCCGCAGGGGAAACCGACCATGTGCTGGTTTCTCCCACAGCCAACATCACGGCCAATCCGGGCGAATTGATTGTGATGGGAGCCATCACATGGCAATGACAGCGGATGATTATTATCTGGCGTTGCGGGCCTTGCTTCCGCCAGGGGTTGCTTGCACGCAAGAGGCCGCCCCCGCGATGCACCAAGCGTTTAGAGGCTGGGCAACAGAGTTTTCCAGATTGGATGCCAAAATTGAGAAGATGGTAGCCCAGGAAACTGACCCGGCCACCACGCTGGAAATTCTGCCGGACTGGGAACGGGTGTTCGGACTGCCTGACCCGCGCCTGCCGCCGCCGATCAGTTTGACAGAGCGCAGGGAGGCTTTGTCCGGTAAATGGAGCGAACTCGGGGGCCAGTGGGATACCTATTTTATCGAGATGGCCTCGGCAATAGGGTTCCATGTCACCATAAATACATTCCAACAGTTTGTGGCGGGATCGCCCGCCGGATCACCGCTGTATGGGGATGGGTGGTTGTACGCCTGGCAGGTCAACGCCCCAAACGTGACCCTTATACGATTTTGCGCTGGGTCTTGCGCTGGGGAACCTCTACGGGTCTGGGGCCGTGAGGCCCACTTGGAGGGAGCAATTCGTGAGGACAAACCATCCCATACCTGTGTGATTTTCAACTACGCTTAAGAGGGAAAACGATGCAAAGAAATCAAGATGCTTTAATGATTGGGGGGCTTTTCACCGAGGGAAACCCGGCGGCCATCCCGCCGATTCCGGCTTCTCCTGTTCATCAGGATTTCCTGAACGACATCCAGGAGGAATTGGTTGGCGTGTTGGAGGCCCAGGGTATCAATCCTGCTGCCGCCACCCGCACTCAAATCCGCCAAGCCATCCGCCGAATGTTGGGAGGAAACGTTTCCACCTTCACCACCAACCAGGTTTTGACCCCGGATCATGCCGGAATGGTGTTTGTGGATGCCACCACCGGTAACGTGACCCTAACCCTGCCCGCCGCCGCCCTGGCTCCGGTCAACGGGGCCATCGGCGGGGTGCCTTCACGATTCACCTTCGTCCGCACGGATTCCAGCGCCAACGCGGTCACCGTGCAGCGGGCGGGGACGGACACCGTAGAAGGGCAAATCAGCCGGACTCTGGATAAAGGGGAAACGCTGATCTTGAAATCGGATGGAGTCAGTCAATGGTTTAACCGGGTGGGGACATTGTTGAGCGACGGCAAAATCCCGGCCGGTCAAATCCCGCTGGCCGCTGGCTACGCCGATGATACAGGCGTGGCAAACGAGTATGCCATCTCCATCAGCAACCCACCGGCCGCATATTTTAAGGGGATGACGGTGAGGTTCAAAGCCCTAAATACCAACACAGGTCCCGCTACGCTACGTATAAATACCCTGGGGGCCATTTCAATTAAAAACCGGGTTGATGGTTTGCTGATTGGCGGCGAAATACAGATGGGTGTAGTCTATACCGCCACATACGATGGAGCGGATTTTGATCTGTTGGACCCCACAGATAACAAAAGGGCTACTAAAGCATGGGCAAATTTCAACAGCATCCCATACACCACAGCCACCTACACGACAACCGGAACGGTGGTCACCGTCACGCATACCGCGCACAATATGACCACAGAAATGCTGGTCAACCTGTCATTTACCAGTGGTTCGTTGAGCGGAACCACTGGGACGTATCCAGTGACTTTTGTTGATGTCAATACTTACACTGTCGCGGTCACCTCAGTCGGCACCACGGGCGGCAATGTCACCCGTAATTTGTATATCCGCGCGAAATTCAACATTTCATCCATCGCCGACAATGGGGTTGGCGATTACACCGTGACGTTTACCACCCCAATGGCGGATTCAAATTACCTTTTCATGGGTAACAGTTATGGTACGGTACCGCTCGCTATACGCGCCGACAGTGGACCAGGATCAGCCCCAACGTTGAAAACCACAACTCAATGTCGGATAATATCGCAGGTGCCGGGATCAACTTTTTATGATCTGTATGATGTAGGATTTTTAATTCTCAGCAATTAACGGAGCCACAACGATGCTCATCTTATACAGATTGCCTGACAATACCACACGTACTATTGAGCCGTCCGATCAGTTTATCACAAACTATACCACCGCCCACGCAGGGACGGTGGAACTGGACGCCCTAAAATTCGTGGCCGCCCAAGAAGTCCCTGCACAAGCGGTCGCAGTCTGTTACGTCGCCCCGGCCGATGTTCCGGCATATCTGCTTGAATGGGCTAAACAGGCGGCTAACCAACGCCTAGCCGCCGCCTGCCAGGCCGCCATTGAGGCGGGGGTTACCGGTTTCGCTTTGGGGTCGGCGCACACATACCCAACCGACAAAACCAGCCAGATTAACCTGACCGCTGAAGTGTCTGCGGCTATTATTGATGGCCCAATCGGCACCTATGCGTTCATGTGCGCTAATGTGGCTGGCGTGTGGGCGCGGCGTCCACACACGGACGTGCAGATCAAGGCTGCGGGGGTGGATGCCAGGACGCACGTAAAAACCCAATTGACCCGCCTGGATACCCTGCGGGCACAGGTGGCGGCGGCTACCACGGTTGCGGCAGTCGAAGCGGTGGTTTGGTAGGGAAAGGAAAGCGCGACCCGTGGCGTTGACGCGCCACCGGCGGCCAGGCGGTAACCTGACCGGGCGAACCCCACGCCTTCCCGGCGAGGGTAGATGGAAAAAACATGCCACAAAAGCCGATAATCCCCTGGATTGGTGGAAAACGCAGACTGGCCAAAGATATTCTGCCGCTCTTTCCGGCTCATTCCTGTTATGTGGAGCCGTTCTGCGGGGCGGCGGCCTTGTTTTTCATGAAATCTCCCTCCAAAGTGGAGGTCATCAACGACATCAACGGGGACCTGGTTAACCTCTACCGGGTGGTTCAACATCACCTGGAGGAGCTGGCCCGGCAGTTCAAGTGGCTGCTGGTCAGTCGCCAGCAGTTCGATTGGTATAAACAGACTCCCGGAGAGGTTCATACCGACATCCAACGGGCGGCAAAATTCCTTTATCTGCAAAAGATGGCCTTCGGGGCCAAAGTGGCAAACCGCTCTTTTGGTACGGCCGTAACGACCCCACCCCGGCTGAACCTGACCTCCCTGGAGGAAGACTTGAGCGTTGCCCACCTGCGTCTAGCCCGAGTTACAATCGAACATCTGGGCTGGGAAACCTGCCTGGATAAATATGACCGACAAGATACACTGTTTTTCCTCGACCCCCCATATTGGAAAACCGAAGGGTATGGAGTGGACTTTACAATAGAGAATTATTATTCCTTGGCCGGTCGGCTAGAGTCCATGCGGGGGAAGGGAATACTCACCATCAACAACCACCCCGTTATGAGGAAAATATTCAAAACATTGAAGGTTGAAAAAGTACCAATTCGTTATACTGTAGGAGGCGGGAAGGGAGTACCCGCCGAAGAATTGATTGTAAGGAATTTCTGATAGGTTGATGGAAGCGGGGATTTCTGATGGCGTTCGATTTTGCTTTTCCTTACATTGCCAAAGCAGATTCAAATAGTTGCCAAAGCAAACACCTCCTTACAGAGGGGCAATGCTCGAAGCCATCGGCTATTCAATTCATCTGTTCTGTTGTTGGAGACTGGTCGGAAGCTAGCAACGCCCAAACGCAATTGAACTCCCCCTCTCTTCGGGAGAGGGGGGCGGGGGGTGAGGTCTCATCAAGCGGGGATCAGACCTCACCCACCGGATTCGA
>JAOUEW010000006.1 GCA_029858505.1 Deltaproteobacteria bacterium | reverse complement strand
CAAATGGACCCCGCCAACGCCAGGGAAGCCCTGCGGGAAGTGCTGCAAGACGTGGCCGAATCCGCCGACATCGTGATGGTGAAGCCCGCCATGCCCTACCTCGACATCATCCACCAAGTGAAAGCCGCCACCAACATCCCCGTGGCGGCTTATCAGGTCAGCGGGGAGTATTCCATGATGTGGGCCGCCCACCAAAAAGGCTGGCTCGATTTGGACCGGGTGATGATGGAGTCCCTCATCGGCATCCGCCGCGCAGGGGCCGATGTGATCTTGACGTATTTCGCCAAACGGGTGGCTAAGAAGTTGAGGGGGGGTATGTGAGTAGAGGCAACGTAAAACGGACGTTAAAGGAATTTATAACATCAAACAACCCAACTACTCTTGCTCTTACAGGAGAATGGGGGGTTGGGAAAACGTATTTTTGGCAGGACTTTATAAAAGATAATCTACCAACTGATATTCGTTATGCGTATGTATCCCTGTTTGGAATTAACAGTGCCGAAAATTTAAAAAAAGCAATTGTTAATAATGGTATTAAGTTTGCGGGGCCGAAAAAGTTTATTGCAAAAACAGCGGTGAAAAATTTTCCGGATATTCATATATATGGGCTGAAGGTTAATGTTTCAAGCCTGGCATCAAAAATTGACGATATTATTTATGAAAGTATTAATGGTAATTGGATCATATGCATTGATGACATTGAGCGGAAAGGAGAAGAATTAAAGCTGAATGATGTTCTTGGTTTTATTTCGAATTTAAATGAGCAGAAAAAATGCCGGGTGATCACCATTTTTAATGATGATCAGTTTAAAGATGCCGATAAAAAAGCCTATGAGGAAAGGTTGGAGAAAGTATTTCACCGGACGATCAGATATGAGCCAACGGCGACGGATAATATTGAGGTAGTATTCAAGGGGGACGATTTAAAAAACAGAATAGCAAAGGAAAAGTGCGAAAAATTAGGAATTTCAAATATTAGGATATTAACTAGGATTAAAGAAACATATTCCACCTTTGAAAACTACCTTCAGGGTGATGAAAATCTAATCGAAGCGACTGTTTTTTCTTGTGTTGTTTTGTGTTGGTCTTATTATGGGGTAAAAGATAAAGTCGTGCCATTTGAATTCTTTAAGAAAGAAGATCATGAATTCATAGATGTTGGGCAAAATGATGAGTATAGCAAATGGAGGGCTTTCCTTAGGAGTATAAATTGGGGGTATGTTGATCAAATTGATAAGGCCGTGATATCGTTTTTAGAGAAAGGATATCTGATAGAAGAAGAAATAAAAAATATCGTTTCAGAAAAAACGAAGTATTTTATCGAGGTAGATAAAAGAAAAGAGTTCGATGAAATTCGGGAATTATATTGGTATGTGTTTAGAAATAATAAAGATGACATCGCTCGATCCATTGAAAAGTACACATCAAGTAATTTGGAATATGTGAATTTAAATCATTTAGACGTCGTGGTGGTTTGGTTAAGAAATATAGGCGAAGATTCAAAGGCAAATAAAATTTGTGACAACTACATAAATTTTTACAAGGTTTATAAAATAGAAAGTCTTGATGTTGGGGAATTTCGAGATTCTGATATGCCAAAAGATCCATACCTTCTTGAGAAAATGCGAGAAGTTTACGATTCAGCTCGTGTCCTTCCCGACTTTAAAACTGCTTTATCAAGATTTGGTGAAAATAATGGACTGGAAACAGGTGTGGAAGAAGCTCTAGATTTGATGTCCGAGGATGATTTATATTTTTATTTAATTAATAATGATGGATATGATAATCATTATTGTATACACAATCTCCTTAAATTTGGAAATTATGAAGATAAGGAAAGGTATAAAAGGATAAAGGAAAAAACCATCAAGGTGCTAAAAAGAATTGCCGGCGAGTCTACTTTAAACGATATACGGGCTTCCCAATACCTGAAGGGCCTCACATGACCCCCACCCCCAAAATCCCCATTCCCACCGAGGCCATCGCGGCGTTCTGCCGCAAGCACCACATTCGCAAGCTGAGCCTGTTCGGCAGCGTGCTGCGGGAAGACTTTGGCCCGGACAGCGACGTGGACGTGCTGGTGGAATTCGAGCCCGGCACGCGGGTGGGGCTGTTTGGGCTTTCGGAAATGCGGTATGAGTTGGGAGACCTGTTTCACCGGGAAACGGACTTGCGGACGCCGGGGTTTTTAGGCAAACGGGCCAAGGAGCGTGTGCTGAGGGAGGCCCAGAGGGTATATGAGTTATAACCGCTAACCTCCCCTGTTCTTAAACTCCCCTGTTCTTAAAATTGTGGCCGGGTTTGTGCATGAACGAACCCAACCATGATCTCCAATTCTTCCAATCAAACGAACCAAGCCGGGGTGCCTGAATGCCTGGAGGGGGGCGGGGCGGGCGGCCGGGGTTTTAAACCCCTATCGGCGGCCCTGGCACCGGTGGTGCTGGCCCTGCTGGTGCTGGCGGGCTGTTCGGCCTCTGCTCCTTCCACGGTTCACCGTGGGGGCCGTGCGCTTAAAACCGCACAGCCAGCCGCCCAAGCGCCCGTGCAGCAAACCGCCACGCAGCCAGCCGGGGCCCTGCCACAGGATTCCACAGAAGACGAAGACATAGCCGAGGGGCCGGTGTCTCTTCCCCCCATGGGTTGGCAGCCAGCCGAGGCCAGGGGCCAGGGCTACGCCGAGCCAGCCGTGGGCAAAGAAGGCGTGACGGTGCCAGCCACGCTGCTGGGGGCGGTGGACCCCACCCCCCGGCAGGAGGGGAAGGACGGCGATGGGTTGGATCTATCGCCCGTGCGCCCCTGGCTGGAGGGCATGGCCTCTTGGTATGGGCCAGATTTTCACGGCAAGCCCACCGCCAACGGAGAGACCTACGATCAATACGGCTTTACAGCCGCCCACCCCATGCTGCCCCTGGGCACCCGGGTGCGGGTGGTGAACCAGGTGAACGGGCGGGTGGTGGAAGTGCGGGTGAACGACCGGGGGCCCTATGCCAAGGGCCGGGTGATTGACCTGTCGCTGGCGGCGGCCCGCCGACTGGGCATGGTGGGCGGGGGCACAACCCCCGTGCGCATTCAGGTGACGGCTTGGCCCCCCGGCCTAGACCGCCGCCTGGGCCTGCGGGCCTATACCCAGTTTGTGGTGCAGGTGGCCGGGGCCGCCGACCCAGACGCCGCCAGGGTAAAAATGGCCAACGCCCAGGCCCGGGCAGGGAATACCCGCCTGTGGCTAGACAACCCCCCCGGCGGCAATTATTCCGTGGTGCATGGGCCCTTCAACTCCCCCGATGAAGCCCAGCGGGCCGCCGCCCGCCTGAAGGCCCAGGGCCTTACCACCCTGGTGCGCAGTTGGCGAAAGTAACTTCGGAAAGAAGCAAGTGCTTCTCTTGTCGGATTCGAGTTTCTCCCAACAACACCCCTCCCTGGCGGCTACGCCGCCTGTCCCTCCCACTCGTGGAGGGACAATACTCGAATCCACCGGCTATTCTTTTCAACCGTTCGGAAAAATATAGACTGGAAGGAAGCAAGCAGATCACTTTTCGGCTTCGATTTATTTCCCCTCCACGAAGGGGAGGGGATGCCCCCGTTAGGGGGCAGGGGAGGGGTGTTGTTGTTCTCTGCCTTGACAGTTCCTGGGAAATTCCTCAAAATTCGATTAGAATAGGCCGTGTGTTGAAGGTGTTCCGCGCAAAGCCGGACCCAGGGGTAAGTTTGCCTCTCTGGGCTGGTTCTCCTCCCAAGCGGGCCGGGGAAGTCCCTTTCCCAAACCAAAACCAGGCGATTCCGCCGGGACCTTAGGTTCCTGCGGCGGAGGGAGACGCCCGGCCCAACCCATCACCCCAACCCCGGCGCCCAAACCGCCCAACCGGGCCGCGCCCTCAGGAGCACCTACGTCCATGAGTCATCCTCTCTTCCCCCCGCGCCAGGGGCTGTACGACCCCTCCCTGGAAAAAGACAGCTGCGGCGTTGGTTTTATCGTGGACATCCACGGGAAGAAGAGCCACAACCTGGTGCGCCAGGGGCTGGAAATTCTGGTGAACTTAGATCACCGGGGGGCCCGGGGTTCCGACCCCGATGAGGGTGACGGCGCCGGGATTTTGATGCAAATTCCCCACGAATTTCTGGCGGCCCAGGCGGCCAAGCTGAAGATTGCTCTGCCCTCCCCCGGCAGTTACGGGGCGGGGATGATGTTTTTCCCCCTGGACCCCCAGGAACGGGCCCAGGCCCAGGCCCTGGTGGACCAGGCTTTGAAGGGCGAAAACCTGACGGTGCTGGGCTGGAGAGACGTGCCCACCGATCCGGCCTCCTTGGGAAAAGCGGCCCAAGATTCCCGGCCGTTTGTGCGCCAAGTGTTCATTGACCGGCCCGCGGGCTTGGATGAAACCGCCTTCGAGCGCCGGTTGTACACCGCCCGGCGGGCCATGGAGAAATCCGTGTGGGCCCAGGGGCTGCACCATTTCTCGGTGCCCAGCTTTTCGTGCGCCACCATGGTGTACAAGGGCATGCTTACCCCCCAACAGGTGGAGAAGTTTTATCCGGATTTGACGGATGAAACCATGACCACGGCCATTTCGTTGGTGCACGCCCGTTACTCCACCAACACCTTTCCTTCTTGGGAGCTGGCCCACCCCTTCCGCATGATGGCCCACAACGGGGAAATCAATACCCTGCGGGGCAACATCAACTGGATGGGTTCGCGGGAGAAAAACCTGAGTTCGCCGCTGTTTGGTGGTGGTTTAGATAAAGTGGTGCCGGTCATCAACGCCCGGGGTTCCGATTCCTCCATGTTCGACAACGTGCTGGAGTTTTTGGTGATGACCGGGCGGAAGTTGCCCCACGCCATGATGATGATGATTCCCGAGGCCTGGGACAACAACGACCACATGGACGAAGACCGCAAGGCCTTCTATGCCTACCACGCCAACCTGATGGAACCCTGGGACGGCCCGGCCGCCATCGCCTTTTCCGATGGCCGCATGGTGGGGGCCACCCTGGACCGAAACGGTTTGCGCCCGGCCCGCATCACCATCACCAAAGACGGCCTGGTCATCATGGCCAGCGAAGCCGGTGTGCTGGATATTCCCCCGGCCAACGTGGAGCGCAAGACCCGCTTGCGGCCGGGGCGCATCTTTGTGGTGGACACCACCCTGGGGCGGGTGATTGAAGACGAGGAAATGAAGGCCCAGGTGGTGGCCCAGCATCCCTATCGGGAATGGATTGCCAAGAACATCATTCACCTGGACGACCTGCCCCAGCCGCCCCACGTGCATCAGCCAGATCACTCCACGGTGCTGCGGCGCCAGCAGGCCTTTGGCTACACCAAAGAAGATCTGAAGATCATTTTGGCTTCCATGGCCGAAAAGGGCGAGGAACCCATCGGTTCCATGGGGGCCGATATTCCTCTGGCGGTGTTGAGCAACCGCCCCCGGCTGCTGTTCGATTACTTCAAGCAGAACTTTGCTCAGGTGACCAACCCTCCCATAGACCCCATTCGGGAAGCCATGGTGATGAGTTTGGTGGCCTTTGTGGGGAAAGAGGGGAACTTGATGGACGAAGCCCCCCGCAACGCCCATGTGTTGAACATTCCTCACCCCATCCTGACCAACTACGACTTGGAGCGGCTGCGCCACGTGACCGTGGGCGATTTTCAGGCCAAAACCCTTTCCATGTTGTTCCGGGCGGAAGACGGCCCCAAGGGGTTGGGCCAAGCCCTGGAGCGGTTGAACCGGGAGGCCGATGCCGCCGTGCGGGCGGGTTACAGCCTCATCATTCTCACCGACCGGGGGATGAGCTCCCAACTGGCCCCCATTCCCAGCCTGCTGGCTACCGCCAGCGTGCATCATCACCTCATCCGCGAGGGCACCCGCAACAACGTGGGGTTGATTTTAGAAACCGGCGAAGCCCGGGAAGGGCACCACTTTGCCCTGCTGCTGGGCTATGGGGCCACCGCGGTGAACCCCTACCTGGCCTTTGAAACCCTGGTGGATGAATTCACCCCCCTGAAGGATTCTCCCGATGCCGACACCCCCCCGGCGGTGAAGAATTACATCAAGGCGGTGAAAAAATCCCTGCTCAAGATTTTCTCCAAAATGGGCATTTCTACCCTGCAAAGTTACCATGGCGCCCAGATTTTCGAGGTGCTGGGGCTGAAACGAGAGTTGGTGGATACCTGCTTCACCGGAACCCACACCCGCATTGAAGGGGTGGGGTTGGAGGAAATTGCCCAAGAAACCCTGCGCCGCCACCGCATGGCCTATGCCGAGGATGAGGGCCATAACTTTGTGCTGGACGTGGGTGGGGTGTACAAGTGGCGGCGGGAGGGTGAGTTTCACCAGATCAACCCGGCCATGATTCACGCCCTGCAAAAGGCCGTGCGGGAAAACGATTGGGAAACCTATCAGCGCTATGCCGAGCTGGTGAACGACCAAAGCGAAAAAATGGCCACCCTGCGGGGGTTGTTCCGCTTCAAGCCGGGAACCCCCATTCCGCTGGAACAGGTGGAACCCGCCAGCGAGATCATGAAGCGGTTTGCCACCGGCGCCATGAGCCTGGGCTCCATCAGCCGCGAAGCCCACGAGAACCTGGCCATCGCCATGAACCGCATTGGCGGGCGCTCCAACTCTGGCGAGGGGGGGGAAGACCCCACCCGGTTTGCCCCCATGCCGAACGGAGACAGCCGCAACAGCGCCATCAAGCAGGTGGCCAGCGGACGCTTTGGGGTGAACAGCCATTACCTGGTGAACGCCAAAGAGATTCAAATCAAAATCGCCCAGGGGGCCAAGCCCGGTGAGGGCGGCCAGCTTCCTGGCCACAAGGTGGATTCCTACATCGGTTCCATCCGCTTCACCACCCCCGGCGTGGGGTTGATTTCTCCCCCGCCCCATCACGATATTTACTCCATCGAAGATCTGAAACAGTTGATCTTCGATTTGAAGAACGCCAACCCAGAAGCCATCATCAGCGTGAAGCTGGTGAGCGAAACCGGCGTGGGTACCGTGGCGGCGGGGGTGGCCAAGGCCAAGGCCGACAAGGTGCTGATCTCTGGCCACGACGGGGGAACCGGGGCTTCTCCCCTCAGTTCCATTCAGTTTGCCGGGGCCCCCTGGGAACTGGGCTTGGCGGAAACCCACCAGACCCTGGTGATGAACAACCTTCGCGGTAGGATTCGGGTGCAGACCGACGGCCAGTTGAAAACCGGCCGCGACGTGGCGGTGGCCGCCCTGCTGGGGGCCGAGGAATTCGGCTTTTCCACCACGGCTCTCATCACCCAGGGGTGCATCATGATGCGGGTGTGCCACCTGAACACCTGCCCGGTGGGGGTGGCCACCCAAGACAAACGCCTGCGCAAGAAATTTACCGGCCAGCCGGAACACCTGGTGAACTTTTTCACCTTTATTGCCGAAGACGTCCGGCGGTGGATGGCCCAACTGGGCTTCCGCACCATGGATGAGATGATTGGCCGAGCCGACTTGCTGGAATACAAGCGGGCCGAAACCCATTGGAAGGCCCATGGTCTGGACTTGACCCCCCTGCTGTACCGGCCCCCGGTGGGGCCGGAGGTGCGGGTGAGAAAATCCGAGGAACAAGACCACGGCATTGCCGGTGTGTTGGACCACACCCTGATCGAGCGGGCCAAGGACGCTCTGGAACACGGCAAGCCGGTCAAGATGGACCTGCCCATCCGCAACTTGAACCTGTCCACCGGCACCATGCTGGGCAGTCGGGTCAGCCGCAAATATGGCGCCAACGGCCTGCCCGACGGCACCATTCAAATCAACTTTCAGGGCACCGCCGGCCAAAGTTTTGGCGCGTTCCTGCCCCAGGGCATCACCCTCACCCTTCAGGGAGAGGCCAACGACTATGTGGGCAAGGGGTTGTCTGGCGGGCGGGTGATTGTGCGGCCGCCGGAGGGCGCCACCCTGGTGCCGGAAAACAACATGATCGTGGGCAACGTGGTGCTGTACGGCGCCACCCGGGGAGAGGCCTTCTTCAACGGCCTGGGGGGTGAACGCTTCTGCGTGCGTAACTCTGGCGCCACCACGGTGGTGGAGGGGGTGGGCGACCACGGATGTGAGTACATGACTGGCGGGCGGGTGGTGGTGCTGGGCCCCACCGGGCTGAACTTCGCGGCGGGCATGTCGGGCGGCATTGCCTATGTGCTGGATGAAGACGGTAAATTCCACACCCGCTGCAATACCGAAATGGTGGCCCTGGAACCCCTGGAGGCCGACGACAAAACGTTTTTGCAGGACCTGCTGGAGCGCCACGTGGCCCTCACCCACAGCCCCAAAGCCAAACGCCTGCTGGCCCATTGGGAGGCCGCCCTGGCCAAAATCGTGAAGGTGATGCCGGTGGAATACAAACGGGTGATGCAGTGGGACGGCAAGGTTCGCCAAGAGAAGGAGATTGCCTGATATGGGAAAACCCACGGGATTTTTGGAGTTTGAACGGCAGATTCCCCCCAACCGCCCCGTGGCGGAACGGGTGAAGCATTATCATGAGTTTGAGATTGCTTGGCCAGAGGAAAACCTGCAGGTGCAGGGGGCCCGCTGCATGGACTGCGGGGTGCCCACCTGTCATCAAGGCTGCCCCCTGGGCAATTTAATCCCCGACTGGAACGACCTGGTGTACCGGGGCCAGTGGCGCCAGGCGTTGGACGAACTCCACCGCACCAACAACTTTCCCGAAGTGACCGGCCGGGTGTGCCCGGCGCCCTGCGAGACCAGCTGCGTGTTGGGCATCAACGCCGACCCGGTGGCCATCAAGGTCATCGAGAAAGCGATCATCGAGCGGGGTTGGAAAGAAGAATGGGTGAAACCGGTGCTGCCCCCCACCCAAACCTGGAAGCGGGTGGCGGTGGTGGGGTCGGGCCCGGCGGGCCTGGCGGCCGCCCAAGAACTGGCCCGCATGGGGCACCAGGTCACCGTGTTTGAAAAAGACGACCGCCCCGGCGGGCTGCTGACCTATGGCATTCCCGATTTCAAACTGGAAAAACACCTGATCTTCCGCCGGGTGGAACAACTGCGGGAAGAAGGCGTGGTGTTCCAAATGAACTGCCAGGTGGGGAAGGACCTGCCCGCCAAGGAATTGCTGAGCGGATTCGACGCGGTGCTGCTGGCGGGCGGCGCCCAAACCCCCCGGGGGCTGGAGGGGGTGGAGGGCAGCGGCCTGAAAGGCGTGCACTTTGCCATGGAGTTTTTGTCTCAACAGAACCGCCGCATTCAGGGCGATACCCTGGACCCTGACACCGCCCTGCTGGCCACCAAAAAGCACGTGGTGGTGATTGGCGGGGGCGACACCGGGGCCGACTGCGTGGGCACCAGCCACCGCCAAGGGGCCGCCCAGGTCACCCAACTGGAAATATTGCCCAAACCCCCCAGCCCCAAGGTGTCGACCTCTCACGAGGAAGGCGGCGAGCGGATGTGGAGCGTGTTGACCAAGCGCTTCTCGGCCGATGCCCAGGGCCGGGTGAAGGAACTGCACGGCGTGAAAGTGGCTTGGGAGCCCGCCAACAACGGCGGACGGCCCACCATGGTGGAACTGAAGGGCACCGAATTTACCCTGAAGGCCGACCTGGTGCTGCTGGCCATGGGCTTCACTGGCCCGGTGAAGGAAGGCCTGCTGACCCAACTGGGGGTGGCGTTCTCTGAGCGGGGCACCGTGAAGCACGACGCCGCCCACCGCACCAGCGTGGACAAAGTGTTCGTGGCCGGAGACATGGGCCGGGGGCAGTCTTTGGTGGTGTGGGCCATTTGGGAGGGGCGCCAAGCCGCCCGCTCCATTCACCGTTTCCTGATGGGCCGGGGGTGATCCCCAACGAAGTGATGTCCAATGGAGTGATGTTTTGGCCAAGCGGCTTGCTTCCCTGGGGTTGATGCTGGCGTTCACCGCCGCTTTGGTGGTGTACGCCTTTTGGGGGGTAGACTGGCCCCAGTTGGGCCGCCTGCTGGCCGGGGGAAGTTACTGGGTGCTGGCGCCCTTCATGGCGTGCTTGGCTGTTTATCATTGGCTGGCGGCCCTGCGCTGGCGGTGGATTCTCCGCCCCCTGGGTCGCTACACCACAGGCCAGGTTTTTCCGGCCATGATGATTGGCTTTGGCGGGAACAACCTGCTGCCAGCCCGGCTGGGAGAAATTCTGCGGGCGGTGGTGTTTGCCCGCCAGCAGGGGCTGACCAAAAGCGGGGTGCTGATGACCCTGGTGGTGGAGCGGGTGTTGGACGTGGCCGCCATCTTCGCGTTTTACCTGGCCGCCGTGGCCACGATTTCTCCCTTTCCCCAAGACATTCAGGCCGGGGCCCACACCGTGGCGGTATTGATGGCCGGGGTGTTGGCCGGGCTGGTGTGGTTTGCCGGCTGGCCCCACCAGGTGGAAGCCCTGTGGAACGCCCTGGCCGCGTGGCTGCCCGCGGGGCCCCGCGAAAAAGGCGGGGCCTTGGTGCATGCCATGGCCCAGGGGTTGTCCTCCCTCACCTCTCCAGGGTTGTTGGCCCCCATGCTGTTCCATTCGGTGGTGCGGTGGGGTTTCAGCGGCGTGATGGTCATGCTGTCTTTGCAGGCCTTTGGGCAGCCCATCGGCTTTGGAGCGGCCATGATTGTGATTGCCGTGTCGGCCTTGGCGGTGAGCCTGCCTGGCCCGCCGGGGTTCTTTGGGGTGATGCAGGCCACGTTCGTGTTTTCTCTGCTGCCCTTTGGGGTGGCCCGGGAAACGGCTCTGGCGTCTTCCATGTTGTTCTTGTTGGGCCAATGGGCCCCCACCACCGCCGTGGGGTTGTATTATTACCTTCACTATCACCTCACCTTGGCCGATGCCCAAGTGGACACGTGAAGAGAGGCCCATGAAATCCCTGCCCCCCCAGCCCCGTATTCTCATCATCCGGTTCTCTTCGTTGGGTGACGTGGTGAAGTGCACGGGTCTGCCCCGGCAAATCCGCTCCCGCTACCCCCAGGCCCGCATCACCTTTCTAACTTCCGATACGTTTCTGCCGCTGGTGCGGGGCAACCCCCACCTGCACCAGGCCCTGGGGTTTGCCCGGACCACGGGGCTGGGGGGGCTGCTCAAGCTGGCGGGGGAACTCCGCCGGGAAAAGTTTGACTTGGTGGTGGACGTGCATCAATCCCTCCGCAGCCGCCTGCTCTCTCGGCTGACGGGGGCCCCAGTCACGGCATACTCCAAGCGCACCCTGCAGCGGGTGCTGCTGCTGTGGTTTGGCTGGAACACCTACGCCACGACCCCCGGAAAAGAACAAGATTTTCTGGCCGCCCTGGCCCCCTGGGGGGTAACGGATGACGGCGGGGGAACAGAGATTCACCTGGGAGAATTGGAGCCGCCCGGCTGGACGGAGAAATTCCGCCCAGAGCGGGCCCAGTTGGAGGGATGGAAAAAAGCCGGGCGGCCCGTGCTGGGGCTGGCCCCGGTGGCGGCCTGGGAGTTGAAACGCTGGCCAGAGCATCATGTCAGCCGGTTGGTAGAGCTGTTTCTTGCGCGCACGAAAGGGGGGGTGATGTTGTTTGGCGGGAATGAAGACCGGAATGTTCAAGCCTTGGCCCGGCAGTTGAAAAGCCAGGGGCTGGAAGACCGGGTGATGGATCTGTCGGGGAAGACCACCCTGCTGGAAAGCGCCTGGTGGGCCGCCCAAACCCAGGTGATGGTGGCCAACGACACCGGCATGAGCCACATCGCCGAGGCGGTGGGCCGCCCGGTGGTGGCCCTGTTCGGCCCCACCACCCGCCACCTGGGCTATTTTCCCGTCAGGCCCGGCAGTGTCGTGGCCGAGGTGAACCTCCCCTGCCGCCCATGCTCTAAAAACGGCAAGGGCCGCTGCAAACGGGCGGTGAACAAAGAATGCCTGGAGTTGGTGACCCCCGAACAAGTGTTGGACTTGGTGCTGGAAAGATTGTGAGGAGGATTTGGCGGGGTTACGGGGTGTTGGCCAAACCCGCGCGAAAGCGAGCCGCCATCACCTGAAACACATCCAGCAGGGGCTGGCCCGACTGCCTGGCCCGAAACGAAGCCTCCTCGTGGTGGGCCACGATGTTGTAGGGGGCCAGCATCACCCCCGCCATCACTCCCCGCCCCGGCAGCACCTCTAGCGCGAAGCCCACCGGCTGGCCCTTGTGGTCTTGGCTGGTTCCCACCATCACCGTGGCGCCCAGGGTGCGGGCCATGCCTGGGGCACTGTAAGCCGTGTACCACACCGCGTCAGAGGTCAGGTTGTTCTTGGTCAGCCAGCCCTCGGCTTCTTTCAGCATGGGGCCAACCAATCCCGCGGCGGTCCTGGCCTTGGCCCGCAGAAAATAAATCACACCCGTCAGGGCAACCATGCCCAGGGCCGTCAAAAAAATAGTCATGCGGGTCTCCCGTAGTCCCATGCGCTGCAATGTCTTGCCGACGGCCTTGAAGGTGGTCTTCGCCCCTTACCCTATCATGTTGCCGCCCAGAATGGCGGGGAGTTTCTTTACCGCCATGCGGTCGGTGAACGGGAAGGGAACCACCACCACGTCAAAAGCATTATAGGTCACGGTAGGCCTCTTCATCGGCTTCCCCCGCCCATTCGCTCAGGGTGGGTTCCAGGGCTTGGGGCCATTCCATGTCCATGGCCTCGGCCTTACGCAGGCGAATTTCCCCGCCCTCGATGTCGAAGGCGATGGCTTCCCCAGCGTGGAGGTTCAGGGCCTTCCGCACCGGTTCGGGGATGGTGGCCTGAAAATGCTTGGTGATTTTGCTGGTAGTGATTTGCATGGCGGAAACTCCGATGGAGATATGCGCGTTTCCGCCATCTTAGCATGTTCAAAGGCAAGCAGAAACCGGGGCAATTCCGGGAGAGATAGAGTGGCCCGATCCTTGCTTTAACCCCCATGGGTATTGTGCGGCCGTGTGCTGCCTGGCATTCCGGCGGCCCGGTGTATTCCAATGTCATCCATGGAGGACGAGCGATGGATCAAGCCAATCATCAAGAAATTTACATGACGTTCCGTTTTCCCATTGCGGTGGGAAAGGCCAGCGGGGCGGGAAAAGGCATTGCGGCGGCCTGTGATTTGTTGGGGGTAGAGGCCATGGGCAAGACGGAGCAGGTTGCCGAAGCGGCCCTGGTGCGGGCCATGAAGAAGCACCTGGAAGCCTGCCTGGCCAAGGGCACCCTGGAGCAAGTGCTGCGGGAAGCCGCCGAGGCGGAGCTGCTGCTGTTGGAGCGCGGCCTGGCGGCAGAAACCCGCTATGTGGAAGTGCCCCTGAACCTGATGGCGGCCCAGCAGCGCATGGCAGGCTAACGGGGGCAGCCCTCCCGCAGGGGCGGGCGTGCCCCCTGGGGGCCTTCTGGCGACCACAGGGTGGCCCCATGGCGGACGACCAGAAAGCGGTCCGGGGCCAGCCCAGCCGTTTGGCGGGCCTGCACCAATCGGCGAGGCGGTTCGCTCAGGGGTTCATCGGTTTGGGAGAGGGTTCCCCAGTGCACCCCCACCGACTGCCGGGCACGGATGTCTTGGTGAATCTTCACGGCATCCTCTGGGTTCACGTGCACCGGGCCCATCATCCAGCGGGGGTTATAGGCCCCAATGGGAATGGCGGCCAGGTCAAAGGGCCCCAGCCGTTGGCCGATGTCTTGAAAAATGGGGGCATAACCGGTGTCTCCCGCGTAGTAAAACCGGAAGGTTTTCCCCTTCACCACCCATCCCCCCCACAGGGTTTTGTTCAGGTCACCCGCCCCCCGGGCGGTAAAGTGTTGGGCTGGCACAAACACCGCCTCGATGGTGCTGCCGCTTTTCTTTTCTGCCAGCGTCTGACCCTTTGCCCGGTAGCCTTCTGTTCCGGCCACTTGGCTGTCCCACCAGTCAAACTCCTCCACGTTGAAGATCCCCTTGCCTCTCAAATAAGCCTTTACTCCCAGGGGCACCAGAAGGATGGGCTGGCGGCCAGGGGTGTTGGTTTTGGCCCGCTCGTTCAGGGCCCGCAGGGCCGCCAGGTCCATATGGTCGTAATGGTTGTGAGAAATCAGCACCACGTGGATGGGCGGAAGCTGGTCCATGGCCAGGGCCGGGGGCACCACCCGCTTGGGCCCCATGAAGGTCAAGGGCGAAGCCCGGTCGGAAAAATACGGGTCGGCCAGCAGGTTCACCCCGTCTACCTGCAATAGAAACGTGGAGTGGCCAATCCAGGTGTAGGTTGGGTGGCGGGTGTTGGCGGCCAAGCAGGCTGGGTCCACGGGGGTTAAGGGGAAGGGTTCCAGGGGGTGCTCCACGTCTCCGGTGGTGCCGGGGGGGTCCGGGGGCAGTTCCACCTGGTCCTCGGTGTGGTTAATGCCCCACCAGTGCTGCCAGCGCCATTTAAGGAACTGGGGCATGCCATGGCTGGGGGTGGGATAGGTGTTGAGAAACCCCCCCGATGGATCGTGATGGGCGGGGCGGTCGGGGGTTTTGGCCAGGGCCCATTCCGAGGAAGCTCCCGTGGCGGCCAACAGCAGGGCCATCAGCGAATGAAAGGGTTTCATGGGCAGAGGGATACGCAGACGATGGGATGATTTTGGAGTGATTTAACGATCTTCAAAAGAATACAACGATTAGCGGGGGATGTGTAGGGGGGGAGGAGAGAGAGCCCCCAGGGCTCTCTCTCCCAGGATACAGTCCGCGGTTATTTTTTAGCTTCAGCGTCCTTGGCGGCCTGATCGCCATCCGCTTCAATTTTGTCATAGGCTTTCGGGTCCACCATTTTTACCAACTGATATTCCAGAAATAAGCTTCGACCTTTTTTTTCCAAGGGAATGGTCCATTGGTAGCACTCCACTCGGCTGGAGTTTTTATCGACCTCAAACACCTGACACATGGCCCTCTCCTTGAACTCCGCGGGTTTTTGGTGGGTCGGGTCGGCGCTATCTTCCTCAAGGCTTTTTTGCTTGCCTAAGGTTACAAATCCATCCTGTTGTTCCACCAAATAGAGGCGGGCATGCATGAGGTCTTTCACTTTGGGTTGCAGGTCCTTGGCTGGCATTTTGTAAACGAAGGCTTTCACGGTTTTGTCAATGTAGTTGGATTTGGCCACAAATCCGGCGGAACAACCGGAAAGGATCAGCCCAGCCAAAGCGGCCAGGGGGAAAATACGATTGAACAGCATGGAACGAAAAGGGGTCATGATGATCTCCATGGTGAGTTGATTTATGTCCTGGAAAAATTTGGGTGTTTTACGAACTTCCAGGCGGGAGTCAATCTACCACAGGGTGCGTGACACGAACGTGAAACGAAGGAGTGTGGAGGGCGGCCATACCGCTCAAATACGAAGATATCTATCTGATAATTTACAGAATAAATTTTTAAACAAAATGAAAAATACAGGTGATTTTTTGTTGTTTTTGACCCAAAAAATCGGGAGTGATTTAAGCGCCCGGTGTGGATGAGGGGGGGGTGGGGGGAGAAATGGGCGGGATGAAAGGCGACAGTTCTCCCCGCTCCTTCAGGTTAAAGTACAACAAACTTTTTCCTAGGCAGGCCAGGGGAGCGGTCAATCCCATCAGCAACAGAAACAACAAGGGAGAAAGGGGCCCCTCCCCGGCCATCATCACCAGCAGCATGGGAACCATGGACCCTGCCAGCAGGCCAAATCCAAATACCCCCATGCCCAGGGCGGCTTGTTTACGCATGACCTGGTAAGACACCCGCAGGGCCTGCAAAGGGGGCATCCGCTCCAAAGCAATCAGCGGAATAACCAGCGACATCATCCCCCCCACGATTAGCCCCGGAGCCATGCACAGGGGCAGCAGCACCAGCACCAATGGGCTGGGGGGGGTGTTGGCCCCGGCCATGGCCATGGGGATAAGCATGGGGAGAAACCCCACCATCATCACCATGCCAGCCAGGGTATAACCCAGGGTCAAGGGGGCGAAGCCGGTCAGCCACACCCGGCGGAACAACAGGCCAGCCTTGGGTTCGGTTCCCTCTCGGGCTTCTTGGGCGGCAAAGGCTGCCATGGCATCTAGGCAGGCGTTCACCAGCAGGGCCAGGGGCAGAATGGACAGCATTTGTTCGTTGGGTTTCATGCCCGAACCCGCCAAGGTCATTTCCACCAAAAACAAAGCCGCCAGGGGGAACAACGCCGCCGTGACCAGGGTGGCAATGTGGTCCAGGTACACCCGAAAGGCCTGGGCGACCACGGTGCCGGAGGTGAGGGGTTGTTTGGGGGCCATAGGCTGAAACGTAAAAACGTAAGGGGGGTGAAACTAGCGGCTGGGTTTTTCCAGCTTGGTCAGGTGCTGGTTAATGGATTCCAACTGTTGCTGGGCGGCGGCCAAGCGGTCTTCCAGTTCCTTCAACCGTGCGGCGTGCTTGTCCAGGGTTTGGTCGTTCAGAAAGTGTAGCACGTCTTGCCCCAGGAGGCTGGGCAGGTACCCCCGCCCCTTGCAGTCTGGGCAGGTGCCCCCGATGTTGGTTTGCTGGATGCCCCACTGGCTAAAAGCCGCCACCTTTCCGGTGGTCTGGCAGCGGGGGCAGTCTTGTTTCAGGTCTTTGATCAGCATTATTTCCCCGTCGAGCCGAATCCGCCAGAGCCCCGGGCGGTGTCGTCCAGGTTGTCCGCCGCTTGCAGCACGGCGTTTTCTCTCCGCCGCACGATGAGCTGGGCAATGCGGGTGCCGGCCAGGGCTTCTGCGGACTGAGCGGGGTGCCCCGCCCCCAGGTATCTCAGCACCACCCGGATGCGCCCCCGGTAGTCGGGGTCAATGATTCCCACGCTGTTGGCCATGATGAAATCGCTTTTCATGATACTGCTGCGGGGGACCACCTCGCAATAATAACCGGGGGCTGGGGCCACCGAAATGCCGGTGTCGAAGGCGAACACCCCTTCCCGCAGGGGTTCCACCGCCATGGCGGTCAGGTCATAGCCCGCGTCGTTGGGGTGGCCTTGGCGGGGCAGCTCCATGCCGGGGTAGTGGCACTGCACCTGAACGACAACCCGATCGTGATCTTGAGACTCGCGCGTCATCCGAATTTTAGCCGTGAGAAAGGGAGAGTGGGGGAGAGTATCAAGAGCCAGGGGGTGAGCCCACAAGTTTTCTACTGTAATCTGTTTTTCAGTTTTTTGAAAAGAGTGGATAATTTGAGGAACAGAAGAGGCCTGCCGTTGCGGGCATTGTTAATCTTTCAGCGCCGCCACGGTCACGCCGTCTCGGCCTTCGCCCTCGCCGCCGGGGCGGAAGCCTGCCACGTAGGGGTTGTCTTTCAGGGCCTTACGCACGGCGTTACGCAGGGCACCGGTGCCAAACCCATGGACGATCACCACCGTTCCCGTGCCCGCCCGAACGGCTTGGTCCAGAAAAGCGTTCATGGCGTCTAGGGCTTCTTCGGCCCGCAGGCCCAGCAGGGTCACGGTGTTGTCGGCGCGCTGCATCACCGGGGGAATCTCTGGGGCCAGGCGTTGGTCAGGGGCGGGCTGAGAGGTGCTGGCCCCAGGGCTGCTTTTCCCGCCCGGTTTTTTGGCGGGCTTTCCAGCGGCTAATCCTGTGGGTGGCCGCTGGTCTGGGGCTTTGGGGGGCTGGGCCATGCCCTTGGGCAGGGGGGTAATTTCTTCCGCGGGCAGTTCCAGCACCAGCCCCCCCAGCCGCACCGAGACCCGCTTCCCGGCGGGGTGGGTCATGTCGGGGATGTTCTCCAACCGTCCGGCTTGTCCCAGCCCCGGCAGATACACCGCCAGACCGGGGCGGGCCAAGTTCCAATCCATGGCGGGCAATTCAGGAGATTGGTCTTGCAGGGCTTGGGTGGCTTGGGCCTGGGTGTCTCGCAGTTCTTGGCGGGCCGCCGCCGCCAGGGCTTGGGCCTGGGCCAGAGCTTCGGCTTGGGTCTCTTGGCCGGTCAAAAAGGTTTCCAGCCGGGCCACCCGCTCCCGTGCCTGGGCCAAGGCCCCCGACAACCGCCCCCGCTCCATGCGGCGCACCTCGGCTTCTCGCAGGGCCAATTCGTTTTCCCGGGCAGTCAGGGCTTCGCTCTGCCGGGCGTGGTGCTCCCGCTGTTGAACCAAGGCGGCTTCCTGTTGGGCCAGTTGGTGTTCCAGGGATCTCAACTTCTCCATCAGGGGTTCCAGGGGGGCGGCTTCGCCAGCGGCCAACTGCTCGGCCCGGGCCACCAGGGCATCGCCCAGGCCCAGGCGGCGGGCGGTGTGAAAGCCCTGGCTGCCGCCGGGCAGCCCTGGAATCAGCCGATAGGTGGGGGCCAGGGTGGCGGGGTCGAAGGCCACCGAAGCGTTGCCCATGGCGGCCTCCCCAGCCAGCCCCTTCAGCCGCCCGTAGTGGGTGGTCACCAGGGTCACCGCCCCCCGGCGGGCCAGTTCTTCTAGCACGGCCTGGGCCAGGGCGCTGCCCTGGTCAGGGTCGGTGCCGTGCAGCACTTCATCCAGCAGCACCAGGGTGCCGGGACCGGCCCAGCCCAGCAGGCTCCCCAGGGCCCCCAACTGGGCTGAGAAGGTGGAAAGGGCGTGGGCCAAGTCTTGCCGGTCCCCGATGTCGGCCCAGACCTGGGGAAACAGGTCGAACCGGGAACCAGCGCGGGCCGGGATGGGCATGCCCGCTGCCACCAGCAGGGCGCACAGCCCCACGGTTTTCAGCAGCACGGTCTTGCCGCCGGTGTTGGCCCCAGACAAGATCAGGCAGCGGATGTTACGCCCCAGGGAAAGATCGTTGGCCACCGGCGGGGGGGTATTCAGGGCCATCAGGGGGTGCACCACGCCCTTCAGTTCCATCACCCCCTCGTCTCCCACCTGGGGGCACACCGCCCCCCAGGCCTCGGCCAGCCGCCCCTGGGCTTGGAGCAGGTCGGCTTGGCCCAACCAGCCCAGGTTGGCCCCCAGAGCCGGAGCATGTTCCCCCACCAGGGCCGACAACTCCCGCAGAATGCGGTCGGTTTCCTGGGCCAGCCGCCGCTGAATCATGGCCAGTTCGTTGCCCGGCTCCACCAGTTCCGTGGGTTCCACAAACAAGGTGGCGCCACTGGAAGATACGTCGTGGACAATGCCCCCCACCCGGCCCTTGAAGTCGGCCTTCACTGGCACCACGTGGCGGTTGCCCCGCAGGGTGTACAGCGGCTCTTGCAGGGCGTCTCCCCAGCGGCCCGACTGAATCCAGCCGGTCAGCCGTTTCACGATGTCATCCCGTTTGCCCGCCAGTTCACGGGCAATCTTCCCTAATTCTGGAAAGGCCGATTCGTTGAGGGCGCCCCGGGGGGTAATGGCCTGTTCCAGCCGGGCCCGCAGTTCGGGCAGGGGCAGCACCCCTTCGGCCAGGGCGGCCAAGCGGGGGTAGCGCTCTGGGCGGCGCAGCATGCGGGCGGTGTCTTCGGCGGCCCGTTGGGCCCGCGCCACCGCCAGCAGGTCGCTGCCTTCCAGCCGCCCGCCCTTGGCCGCCAGCAGGGCCAGTTCTTCCACCGCCGGTTCACCGGCCAGGGGAAGCCCCCCCTGGGCGCCAAGCAGGCGGGTCATTTCCTCCACCCGGGCCATGGCCTCCGCCGCGTCTTTGGCCCGGCGGTGAAAGGGCATCCGCTCCAGGGCGGCCGCCCCCAGGGGGGTGGCCAGCCGTTGGCCCAGGGCGGCCAGCAGCCGGGGCCATTCCAGGGCGGCCAGGGTTTGGGCCTGGCCCTGAAGGTCCGGGTGGGAAGCGGGGTTTACGGAATTCAACGCGCTCACGGGGTGTCCTCTGCGGGTTCCTGGAACAGGCTTTCGATCATATCGATGTATTGATCTGGGCCAGGGCCCTTGGTGTGAAAGCGGGGAATCACCCGCACCCGCCGCCAGGGCAGGGGGGCGTGCTCTTCCGGCAGCCAGGGGCGGGTGAGTAGCAGAACCACTGGGGCCCGGCTGAGGGGCGGCTTGGCGGCCCGGATGCGTTCCAGCAGCGGAAAGGCCGTGGCCGGTTCGTCTTCCAGCAGAATCATGCTCCAGTCGGGCTGAAAGTTGAGTTCGTTTTCCACCACCCGCAGATAGTCTTCCAGCATCTCCCGCCGTTGGCGGGGGTTGTCGGGGGGGTCGAACTGATAGGGCAGCACCCGCAGCCGGGCGGGTTTCATCCCAGGGAACAGCCGCTGGGCGGCGGCGGTGAGCCCCTGGCGGCTGTCGTCACTGTTGCCCACAATGGCGCAGGAGGTGACCAGGGCCGGGGTGAACCAGTCTTGCTCTTGGCGGCGGCGCAGGGCGGCCAGCCGCGCGGTCAGGGCGGGTTCTCGGGCCGCCACCCAGTCGTTCAGCACCACCCCGGCGTATTGCAGGGCCAGCCGCTGGGAGGTCTCTTTGGCCCGGGCTTCTGTGGCGGTTTGGGTTTGGTGTTCGGCCCGGCTGGTGTCGAGGGATTCTCTGGCTTCGACCAACTGACGAGACAGGGTATCGTGAATGTGGGTGACCCGCCGCAGGGCCCCTGGGGTAATGAACACCGCCCCGCCGTCCAGGTAGTGGTTCAGGGTTTCTCGCTGGCTGGCTTGCAGGCTTTCCGGCGAGCGGAAGGGCGACAGGTCCAGCCAGCGTTTTTTCGAAACGTGGGGCATGTCCGCCAGCATTATTTCCGCTTCTTCCCGGTCGTGGGTCAGCACCAGGGCCTTGGAGATGGCCGGAGGTGCCGCGCCCTCCCACAACCGCACCCGCCCGCCCCGCAGCAGAAAATCCCCCAGGTTCTCCCGGGCCCGCTCCAGTACCGATTCTTCTTGGCCCAGCAAAATTTGGCGGCGGTGTTCTCCCGCGGCCTGTTTGCGGGCGGCGCGGATGTCGGCGGCCATGCGCTTGCGCCATTCCTCCACCCGGGCGGCCTCTACCCGTTCTTCCCATCCCACCCGGTCAATGACCTCCCAGGGCAGGTCGTGCCAAGAGCGGTCCCGGGCCAGAAAGCCCAGCTTCCCCCGCAGTTCTGGGGCCAACGACACCGCGGGCAAACGCTCTAGCCCCTGGGCCAGGGTCACCCGCTGTTTCACCGCGGTCAGTTCCAGCACCAGCCCCGGCTCTTCCACCGAGGGGTTCTCTCCGGGCAAAATCATTCCGGCCCGGGCAAACCCCCACCGTTGCAGCACCCGCACCATCAGGCGTTCCAGGGTGGGCAGCCGCCCATGGCACCACACCGGCAGCTCGGCCCGGTTTTCGGCGGTGCGCAGCCGGGTTTCGGCGGCCTGCCATTCTTGGCGGCGGCGGTCGGCGATCACCTCCAGGGCGCCCGCCAGTTGGGCCGGGGCCTCGCGGTTTCCCAGGCGGCGGGTATCCAGCAGACCAGAGAACCCCACCCCCTTCACCACAACCCCCTGAACCCGGTTGGCGGGAATTCCGGGGTACAAGAACAACCCCTTGGGTTCCCGGTACAAGGCGGCCGGGGCCTTCCAGGGGGTGGTGATCTGTTCTTTCTTCAGCACGTTCTTCAGCCAACGGCGGGGGTCTTGGGGGCCGTCCATGGCCATGACTTCCCCCACCCGGTGCAGGGAGATGAGGGTGCCCATGGGCAGGTCCATCAGCCCCACCTCGCCCCAGGCCACGGTGCCGGGGGCCGCCCCCGGCAGGGGAACCTTCAGGGCCCGCAAATAGCCGTTCACCCGGGGATGAGGGTATTCCTCTGGATAGTGTTCCAGCAGCAGTTCGGGGTCGGAGATGTTGAAGCGAGATTGGTTTTCTAGCATGAATTGCACGGGGCCAGCGGTTTCAACCAACTGCCGCAGCCCAGCGGTAACCCCGAACAGGGCCAGCACCAAGTCGGGGGCGGTTTGGGGGTTGGCCTCCCGCACTTTGGATAAAAACGCCAACTGGCGGTCCCGTTCCTCGCCCTCGTCCAGGGCCGCCAGAATCAGGTCTGGGGGTTCGGTGGAAAACGGCGGGGCAAAATAGGCCTCCATCAGTTCGGTCAGGCCCTCCTTTCCGCCGAAAATGTACGAGCAGAACGATACCGAAGGCAGCATTTCCTCCAGCATGTCCAGCCGTTCCTCCCAGGCTTGGCGGTGGTCTCCCAAGGCAATCAACTTGACCCGCATGGCCGAATCCTTGGCGATCCCTGGGCAGGGAAGGTGAAAACCGCGAGAAAGGGAGCCCTCCGGGAAGGGCCATCGTTTCATTCAAGGGAATATACCATTTTTTATAGGGATGCAGGCCCTGGAACCCCAGGGAATGTGTTTTGGAAGACCCCGCTCAGAAGACATCGATTTCCTGGACGGGAAGCCTATTTCAGAGGTAGGGTCGGATTCAGGCAAAGACGTTGGCATTTTCAGGTTTTTTGCGGTGAAAGGGTGGGGGCAAGGCCCCTTCATTCCATCAACCCCTGTGTTTTCTTTTCTTGACAAGATGTCATGTAAAGTATATTTATAGGATAAATCATGGGGGAAGGGGATAAAACATGAAGGAGAACAAACCCACGGATCAGGGGGAAGCCCCTGAAGCACCCCAAGGAGGAACCATGCAGCCACCCATGGCAGAAACGGTGACAGAGGAAGTTCCCGTGAGGGGAGAACCCCTGTTGAAAGAAACGGTGGGGGAAGCGGATCCCAAGGAACGGGTGTTTATTCCCCCCAAAGACCCGGTGAAACGCCGCCCCGGCAATTGCCCGGAAGAGGAACTGGCCAACGTGCAGCAGGTTTGCCGCCAGGCGGAAAACGACTACACCGAAGTGATGACCGCCCTGCAAACGGTGCGGGCCAGCGAGCGGGTGCTGCGGAGCTTTCAGGCCCGGGCAGGCAACCTGACCCCCGACGACCTGGACCAGGCCAAAAAAGAATTTGAGGAAGCCCGAGGGAATTACATTCAGGCGGGCAACCGAATGAGCCAGGGAATATTAGCCGTGAACACCGCGGCCCAAACCTGGCCCGATGACATTCTGGTGCAGCGGCTGTACCTGACCTATCTGGCCAAGCTGCTGGCCTCGCTGGAAACCCGGAACACGGTGGAGCCGTTTATCGAGCTGCTGGCCCAAGGAGAATTTCATTTCGACCGCACCCCGCCGGAAATGACCCCCAAAGACACCCAGCGGCGGCTGACCCCCCAGCAAAAAATGGCGGAGTACTTGAGTGAACTGGAGGGGCTGGTGCAGCGGCTGGAGGTGCGCTACGCCAAGCGCCAGTTGCAAAACCGCCTGCGCCAGGGAGAGTCTCCCCTGGCGGTGGCCAGAGAGTTGAACCAGCTGATTCAGCGGGACCCGGAAGACATGCGCTCCTACATTTGGCTGGCCCACCTGAAGGGCGATTTGCTGACCCGGGAAAAAAACCAGAACAAGCGGGTGGCCCTGCGGGATGACATTCTGAACCTGTGCAAGAAGGCGTTTTCCATGATTGACGACTACCTGACCCTGCAGGGCATTCATGACCTGTCCGAGCGGGACCGCCAGCGCACCGACTGGATCAAAACCATCACCGCCATCCGCAAGCCCCTGTTGACCTGACAGGGGCAGTTCTCTCTTTCCGCTCTCTTCTTCCGTGCTCAAGACCTCCGTCCTACAAGTAAACGGCTTGTCCCCGTGACTATCTCACCGAAGTTTGCAGTGCGTTCTGCCAGAAAGAGGGGCATGGGGGAACGAACCGTTGGAAGATGTCCCCTTTTTTGCCCGGAGAATGTCATGAGTGCTACCTTGGATTTTATGTTGGCCATCACCCGTCATCTGTCTTGGAAAACCCGTTTGCGCGGATTCTTAGATGGAAGGGAAACCCTGACCGAAGCCCAGGCGACTTCCCACACCGAATGCGATTTGGGGAAATGGATTTACGCCCATGGCCTGGAGCGTTATGGAAACCTGCCCGACATGGTGGCGCTGGAAAAAATCCACCAAACCCTTCACGCCACGGTGAAAAGCATCTATCAGTTGAAAACCCAGGGAAACTTGGCCGAAGCAGAGAAAGATTTTCTCACCATTGAACCTATCAGCCAACAAATTGTGACGCTGCTGAAAAAACTGGAAACCCAAACCGCGGCCTAACCCATGGCAGACCTGACCCTGGTGATTGGAAACAAAAATACCTCCAGTTGGTCCCTGCGGCCCTGGCTGGTGTTGAAGAAAACCGGGGTGCCGTTTCGGGAGGTTCTGCTGAATTTCTCTCACCCGGAGTTTAAAGCCCAGGCTAGGCAATATTCTGAAGCGGGCAAGGTGCCGGTTCTGCTAGACGGCCCTCTGGCGGTGTGGGATTCTCTGGCCATCATGGAGTACGTGAACGAGGCCTATGCCGGGGGCGTGTTGCTGCCGGCGGATTTGGGCCAGCGGGCTAGGGTGCGGGCGGTCTCGGCTGAAATGCATTCCGAGTTTTCCGCCCTGCGGCGGGCCTGCCCCATGAAACTCCTCCGCACACCAGCCCCCATGGACCCTCCGCCCCCCGGCAAGGCCGCCGCCGTGAGGGCCGACATCGAGCGGGTGGGCAGCCTGTGGCAATCTCTGCGGGAAGAACACCTGGACCAGGGCCCCTGGCTGTTTGGGGCCTTCACCCTGGCCGATGCCATGTTTTTGCCGGTGGCTACCCGCTTTCACACCTACCAGTTGGATCTTTCCTCCCGGCCCCTGGCCCAGGCCTATCGAGATACCCTACTGGCCATGCCCGAATTCGCCGAATGGAAGCAGGGAGCGGAGTAGGGCGTCTCCGCCCCCTTGACTCGAAGCCATTGGTTATTCTTTTCATCCGTTCGGAATATATAGATTGGAAGGAAGCAAGCACCCAACCCCCCGGCTTCGAGTTGTTTCCGAACAACACCCCTCCCTGCCGCCTTTCAGGCGGCTGTCCCCGGCGCGAAAAGCGGGGCTGTGCCCCGCTAGACCGCGCCCCCCGTCGGAGAGGGACAATACTCAAATCCCCCGGCTACTCTTTTCAATTGTTCAGTGAGTGAAGCCGGACGGAAACAAGCACCCAACTTTTTGGATGCGATTTATTTTTCCGCTAGGTTCACTTTCGTAACCGGGCTACGAGCGAGGCCAGCAGGAACAAAAACGTGATGAGCAGCACAATGGTGGCGCCGGAGGGGGTGTTGAACAGGTACGACAACACCAGCCCCCCCAGGGTGGCCGCCAGCCCAAACAGGGTGGACAACAACAAGATGATTCCGAAACGCTCCGACAACTGGCTGGCGGCGGCGGCGGGAGTGACCAGCAGGGCCGGCACCAGCACAATGCCCGCCACCTTGATGGATATCACCAGGGTGAAGGTGACCAGGGTGATGAGCAGAAAGTAATACCGGTTAGCGGGAATGCCCGCCACCACCGCGCCGTCGGGATCGAAAATGGTGAACAGCAATTCTTTGCCAAACCAGCCCAGCAGGGCCAGCACCAGCCCCCCCGCCAGAGAGATGAACACCAGGTCGTCCACCGACACCGACAAAATGGAGCCAAACAAATAAGCCAGCAGTTCTCGCTGCAAGGGGGGGGAGTACCCCACCAGCAGAATGCCCAGGGCCATGGTGGAGGCGAAGAAGATGCCGATGGCGGTGTCTTCCCGCACCTGGGTTTTCAACGAAATCCAGCCAATGGACCAGGCCACCAGCAGGCAGAACACCAGGGCCCCCGCCAGGGGGTTCACCCCCAGCCAGGCCCCCAGGGCCACCCCGCCAAAACTGGCATGGGAAATGCCCGCCCCCATGAAGCTCAAGCCCCGATGCACCACGAACACCCCCACCACCGCGCACAGCACCCCGGTGAGCACCCCGGCGGTCATGGCCCGCTGCATGAACCCGTATTGCAATATGCCCGATTGCAGAACATCGGGAAGGCCAATATTAAGGGCGGCCAGGGGAAGAGAGAGGGAGGGCGTCATTTGTGCCTGTTCACCACCATGTGGGGGTGGTCTCCATGGGTGAACAGCATGGCGTCGCAGCCGTACATGCTTTCTAACACGTGTTGGTCCAGCACCTGGCCGGGCAGGCCGTGGGCCACCAAGCGGCGGTTCAGGCAGGCCACCCGGTCCACCTGGGGGGCCACCACCCCAATGTCGTGAGACACCACCACCACGGCCTTGCCCTGGTCTCGCAGGCCGCGGATGAGGGAGTAGAATTGTTCCACGGCCTGGGTGTCCATGCCGGCGGTGGGTTCATCCAGCAGCAGCAGGTCCGGGTTGTTCACCAGGGCCCGGGCCAAAAACACCCGCTGGCGCTGCCCCCCGGACAACTTGGCCAGGGGCTTGGTGGCCAGGTTTTCGGCCCCCACGGCGGAGAGGGCCTGGGCCACGGCGGCCCGGTCGGCGGATCTGGGGTAGCGCCCCGGCCCCAGGGCTGGGTAGCGGCCCATCATTACCACCCCCCTGGCCGAGATGGGAAAGCGGGGATTGATGGCCCCCGCCTGGGGCATGTAGCCCACGGGGTTGGTGCCGGGGCGGCCGGGTTCTCGGCCAAACACCCGCACGCTCCCGGAGTCTGGGGTCAGCAGCCCGCCAATGACCTTGAGCAGGGTAGACTTTCCCGCGCCGTTTGGGCCCAGCAGGGCCAGGAATTCTCCCTGGGCAATGGTCAGGCTCACGTTGTCTAGCACCGCCAAGCCCCCCAGGGTAACGGTCAGGTCTCGAATGTCTACCGGTGTGACGGTGGGGCTCATCGTAGTCCTTTCGTTATGGCCGCCAGGTTTCTCCGCATCAGGGCGGGGTAGGTTTCCTCCGCTCCCCCCAGCACGTCCAGGGTCAGCACTTCGGCGCCCATTTCTTTGGCCAGCAGGCGGACCGCCTGGGGGGGGAACTGGGGCTCGGAAAACACGGCCTTTACCCCGGCGGCCCGCCCGGCTTGAATGGCCCGGGCCATTTGGGCGGGGGTGGGTTCTTGCTCGTGGCCCCCTTCCACCACGGCAATCAAAGGCATTCCGTAGCGGTGGGCCAAGTGGGCAAAGCTGGCGTGGTACACCACCAGGGGACGCCCCTTCAAGGGGGCCAGGGCCTGTTTGTATTCTTGGTGCAACTGGGCGGTTTCTTGTTGAAACACCCGCAGCCGCTGGTGGTATTCTTGGGCGTGGGGGGGGTCGGCCTTGGCCAGCCCATCGGCAATCCGCTCGGCCATGATTCCCGCCCATACCGGGTCTACCCACACATGGGGGTTGTGGCGGATGTCTCCCTCCTCGGCTTCGTCGTGGGCCTCTCCCTCGTGCTCTTCATGATGCCATGACTGGGGCCCGCCGGGCAGCCCCTCTCCGGCGTACACCACCACCAGCCGGGGGTTGTTGGCATTGGCCACCATGCGGGGGGCCCAGAATTCGTAGCCCAGCCCCACGGCGGCCAACATGCGGGCGGAGGAAAAGCGCCGGGCCTGGGCGGGGGTGAGGGAATAGGTATGGTCGTTTTGCCCAGGAGGAATCAGCACTTCCACCGTCACCCGGTCGCCACCCACCGCCCGCGCCATGGCCGCCAGGGGAGGAATGGACGCCAGCACGGGAATGGGCGGGGGTTCCGCCGCCAGGGCAGAGAAAGCTCCCAGGCCCAACAGGGTTGCCAGCAGGGCGATCATGCGGTGAAGTTGGTGATGGCGATGGGAAACCAAGTTCATGGGATTTAGCCAGTTCATTTGATGATGATTTTATGGGGAGCGAAGCCCCCTGGCCCCCCCACGACACCCCACCGCCCAATGGGCGAGGCTCGAATCCATTGGTGATTCAATACAACCGTTCGGTTGGCGCAAACTAAACGGATGCAAGCGCGTCACTGTTTGGCTTCACGCTGTTCCCTACAACACCCCTCCCCACCGCCCTGCGGGCGGTTGCCCTTCCCCGAAGGAGAGGGGCAAGGCTCGAATCCTTTGGTGATTCAATACATCCGTTCGGTTGGCGCAAACTAAACGGATGCAAGCGCGTCACTGTTTGGCTACACGCTGTTCCCCTACCCCTGGTCAATCAGTTGGGCGGCTCGTTCTGGGTAACGGTGGCCCTGAATCTCCACGGCACCCATGATGTCTCGCAACTCTTGGCGGTCTTCGGGGGTTAGGGTCAGGTTCAGGGCCTGCCAGTTTTCTTCCAGGTAGGCGATGCGCTTGGTGCCGGGAATGGGGAACACCTCTGGGCCTTCGTGCAGCAGCCAGGCCAGGGCGATCTGGCCCGGAGAGACCCCCTTGCGGGCGGCCATGCGGCTGACGGCTTGGGTGAGCTGAAGGTTGTGCTCGAAGGCCCCGGCCTGAAAACGGGGGCCAACCCGCCGCCAGTCTTTTTCGTCGAGTTCCGTGGGGGATTGGATTTTCCCCGCCAGCATGCCCCGCCCCAGGGGCGAATAGGCCACAAAGGCCACGCCCAGTTTGCGGCAGGCGGGCAGCGCACCCGCTTCAGGTTCCGTCCACCACAGGGAGTATTCCGATTGAAGGGCGGCGATGGGGTGGGCGCGGTGGGCCCGCTCCAGAGTGGCGGCAGAGACCTCCGACAGGCCCAGGTAGCGAACCTTGCCCTGTTCCACCAAGCGGCCCATGGCCCCCACGGTTTCTTCGATGGGCACGGTTTTGTCTAGCCGGTGCAGGTAATACAGATCAATCACGTCTACCTGCAGGCGCTTCAGGCTGGCCTCGCAGGCGGCCTGGGCGTATTCCGGACGGCCGTTCACCGTTAGCAGGCCGGGGCTGTTGGATATGCCGCTCAACCCAAACTTGGTGGCCAGAAACACCTGGGACCGTTTGCCCGCAATGGCCCGCCCCAGCAGTTGTTCGTTGTGCCCGCTGCCGTACACGTCGGCGGTATCCAGAAAGGTGCAGCCCATCTCCAGCGAGCGGTGCAGGGTGCGGATGGCGTCCTCATCGGCGCTGCGGCCGTAGGTACCGCTCATGCCCATGCAACCCAGACCCATGGACGATACTTGCTGGCCGGTGGTTCCAAAGGGTTTGGTGGTGGGTGTCATGGGGGGTCTGATATGGAGGGTGGGCGAGGGCGTTCAGGGCCCGTGGGCCCTTCAAAGCATACACCCGAACACGCACGGGGGAAATGCCAGGGCTCGGCGGCGTATTCTGCAAACCCAGACAAAGGAAAAGCGAAGAAGGACCTCACCCCCGGCGGCGGTGCCGCCTGTCCCTCTCCCGAAGTAATGGGGGAATGGCAAAAACACCCCTCCCCTGCCCCTGGCGGGGCATCCCCTCCCCTTCGTGGAGGGGAAACAGCCTGAATCCAATGGTCAGGGTTTGGGCAATGGAAAGGGCAAGGGGGCCGGGGGAGCAACGGGTGCGCTCCCCGGCCAAGGCCTGGAGCACCGTTCAGCAACTGCGGACGAACACGCTCAGAACACGCTGAAGAACCCCCACTATACGGGGGAATTCCCTGGGCGGGGGCTGGAACACCGTTCGGCGACAGCTGGCCAGCACGCTCAAAATACCGTAAAAAATAAGAACCTTCAGGGCGACTCTCAAGACGTTGTGCTACAATTGGGCAAGTCGGGGGAGCACCTCTACTTCCACCATTCTGACATAAAAGGCTTTAAAGACACGGGCGTTATAAGTGGCGGAAATGTATTTAAGAAAGGAGTCAAGTAATGCAAAAATATAAAACATCCAGCACGGTAGTGATGTGGGGAGTGGTTTTTTGCATACTATTTATTTCCACCCCTATATGGGGCCAGGATGAAATTGGGAAATCTATTCAAAAAAAAGGGGATCGATTTTATTATGACGAGGTGGAAATAGATATCCCACAGAAATACAAAGAAACGTTTAATAAAATTACAGTTGATGAATGGGATTTGGGGGAGGGTGCTTCCCCTAATGTTGCTGTGACCGTATTGTATTTTAATGAAAAAGAAGCCGCAATTTATTACCGGTATGCCACGGAAAAAAAGTGGAAACTCGCAGACATGGAATTTAACGAGTATTTGCAGTATGAACCAAGTGGTTACTCAAAAGATATATTTACTATTACTGTGCAAGTCAGGAGGGTAATCAGAGATTCATATTATGTATACATTAAATTTTTTCGAGAATCGGACAAGAGTGAGTCGCCAGCCATTTTTAATTTGGCTTATTACGATGAGAAGCGGGACATTTATCTTTCTGAAGATATGAAAAGTGACCGTGTTTTTTATTTTGGCACGGCCTTTTCAAAAACTTATAAAAAACCGATCAAATTTTATTGGAACTGGGATGAGTATAAATCATATTTCCCCGATAGAACTGAGTGGAAGCACAAGGAAAAAGGGAAAGTAAAAATCCTTGACTATGAAGTGCATGGAAATTATTTATATCTTACCCTGGTGAAAGGCACTGGTTATGTCAGGCTGAAATTTGAAATCGCAAAGTAACTTTGATTGAAAAAGGCCGGTATTTATTACCGGCCTTTTATATTCGACGGCACCTTCCCCGGCCAGGGGGTGGAGCACCGTTCAGCAACTGCGGACGAACACGCTCAGAACACGCTGAAGAACCCCCACTACACGGGGGAATTCCCTGGGCGGGGGCTGGAACACCGTTCGGCGACAGCTGGCCAGCACGCTCAAAATACCGTAAAAAATAAGAACCTTCAGGGCGACCCCCAAGACGTTGTGCTACAATTGGGCAAGTCGGGGGAGCACCTTTACTTCCATCATTCCGACCACCTGGGAATTTACCGTGAAAAATAAGGGGGGCTTGGGGGGCGAAGCCCCCCTTGAGTGTTAAGGATTGTGAACCACGGAGGGTTTGAGGTACTCCCGGCGAGCCACCACCACAAACAGCCGCCCAGGGTGCCGCATGTGACCAGCCATCAGTTCGGCCTGGTCGCCCTCTCCCCAATACACATCGGCCCGGCCATGGCCGCGGATGGCCCCGCCGGTATCCTGAATCAGCATGAAGCGGCGCATCCGGGGGCGCTGGTCGGGGGCGTTGGGCGAGGGAACTTCGGTGTCCACGTACACCAGGGCGCCCTTGGGGATGAGTTTGTCATCCATGGCCACCGAGCGCAGGGGGGTGAGGGGCACCTGAATGTTGCCCAGGGGGCTTCCCTTTAACTCACGAAAGAACACATAGCTGGGGTTTTTGTTCAGAATGCCGTGCATTTGTTTGGGGTTGGCCTCCAGATAGGCCCGGATGGCCTGCATGGACATTTCCTCTCGAGTGATGACCTCTCGGTTGATCAACACTTGTCCGATGTTGCGGTAGGGGTGCCCGTTGCTCACGTCGTAGCCCGCCACCAAGCGCGAGCCATCGGGGAATTGAATGACCCCGGATCCTTGGATTTGCAGAAAATACAAATCCAAGGGGCGGACCCAGGCCAGCACCTTGGCTTGGTCCTTCAGCACGTTTTTTTCCTGAATTTCCTTGCGGGTGAAAAAGGGGGTGATCCGGTTGCCCTCCACCCGCCCCACCAGTGAGCGGCGGGGGGTGGTTTCCACCCCAAACTTTTCCAAATCAACCACCAGCAGGTTGTCGGGGCGGGCCAGCAGGGGGGTGTTGAATTCAGCCGTGGGTTTTCGGGAGCCTGGAATGGATGGCGCGTAATAGCCAGTGAGCAGGTTGTCGCCTTCTTCCCGGCGGGTTTCGACCACTTTGAACTTTTGGCCCAGGCGGGCCTGAAAGGTGGCCGTGTCGGGGGATTCTCTCAGGATGGCCAAAAACAACTCCAGCGACAGCGCCATTTCTTCGGCGGTGTAGGTGTCTGGGCCAATCTGAAATTTGGTGGCAGGGGGGATTTTCCGATAATATTGAATAGATTGAAGAACCGCGAATTCTAGCCCGGCCCGGTCTCCGTCATCGCTCCAGGCCATCAAGCCGGGGTTAGAGACCGGCACCCACCCGGTTTTATCGGCACACCCCCCCAGGGCCAGCAGGGCGGCCAAGGTGACCAGCCAAACCCGACCAGATTTGAAACGGGAGCTGCCTTTGGCGGTCATGGTCACCCCTGAAAAGACGGCGATGTAGAGCGAATACACGTTGAACCATCATGAGGGAAAGGCCAATGTTCCGTCAAGGCGGTGCCAGAAGAAAAAGGGATGATCTCTTAGCCAGTGCACGACCAAAACTTTACATTTTTCGGACAAATCCCCATAGTAAATCACCACAAACGTTTGAAACGGTTCCTTCTCCGGGGCGGCCATGTTTGAAATTTCCCTCCCAAAGCAGATTTTTTACAGACTGGTCCTGGGGGCGGGTCTGGTGGGGGGGGTATGTCTTTGTGGGGGGCAGGCCCTGGCCCAACGGGCCGATGGGTTTTCTCGGTATACCCTTACGGTCGAGCGGGAACTGGCCGAGGTGCTGGCGGCGGACGTGTCGGGGGACGGTCTGAAGGATTTGGTGGTGGTAGAGGTCGACCGCACCCGCCGGGTGCCCCGTTATTTTGTCTCGACGGCGTTTCAGTCGGCCGGGGGGTTTCCTGAACGCAGCCAATCGGTGGGGATTCCCTCTCAAACCATGATGGTGGGGGTGATGCGCCTGAAACAGGGGGCAGCCCTGGCCCTGCTGGTTCCCGGGCGGGTAGAAATTTGGCCCTGGGAAAAAGACCGCTTCGATGAAAAAACCAAAAAAACCTTGGCGGTGAACAGCCTGTTCCCGGTGGCGGCGGGAGAACTGAAAACTGAAATTCGGTGGGTGTATGACCTGAACGGAGACGGCCAAGACGAATTGCTGATTCCTGGGTTTGATGAAATCACGGTGGCCGCCCAGGATGCCCATGGAAAGTGGATGACCCAGGCGCGGCTGCCCACCCACCCCACCAACTGGGTGATGACCCTGTTCAACTCCCGCATTCTGGCCTGGGATATGTCGGATGTCCGCTTGGTGGACCTGGATAAAAATGGCTGGAAGGATGTGTTGGTGTTTAACGACAACCTGTTGCTGGGTTACATGATGGGCCCCACCCCCCAGGGGCGCGCCAATCCGGCCATCCGCCTGGACCTTTCTCCGCCCAAGCCTTTCGACCGCAACCAGCCCTTAGACCCTCCGTTGTGGCTGCACGATGCCCGTGACTTGAACGGAGACGGCTTGGTGGACCTGGTGTTTACCAAAACGGCCCCCACCGATTCGGCGTTTAAGTCGAACACCCGCACCCTGGTGTATTACGGCCAGGCGGCTCCGGGAGACACTCCCTCTTTGAAGTTTGTCCAGAAGCCCGATCAAGTGTTTTTGTCAGAGGGGTTCTCTCTGCCCCTGCTGAACGACAACAACGCCGACGGCTTGGTGGACCTGGTGGTGGTGAACGTGGACATCAGTTTTTGGAACGCGGTAAAGGGGCTGATCAGCCGCACCATGAGCGCGGAAGCCTCTTACTTTTTCATGGGAAAAAACAAGCGCTATCCCACGCAGCCCAACGCCATGGAAACCTATTCGGTGAAGTTCTCCCTGGGGCGTTACGACCACCAGCCCATCGTGGCCTTTGGAGACCTGAATGCCGATCACCTTCCGGATTTGATGTTGTCGATTGACAAAGACAACATGGGCATTCACTGGGGGCGCCCAGAGGGCACGTGGTCTCCCCAGCACAACCGGCTGCTGAGGGATTTTCTCCCCATCACGCCCCGGCGTTTTGAGGTGGTGGATCTGAACAACGATGGCCGTGACGACATCCTCATCACCTACATTCGGGAGGATTTACGCAAGATGCCCGAACTAACCCACGCCGTGACCGTGCTCATCAGCCGGTTGGATGCCAAGTCGGCCCAACAGGACCAATAAGGCCCATTTCATGGTCTCCACGGAATCTCCGCCCCCTGCATTTCCCCCGGTGTCCCCCCCTGTTTCTTTCCCTGTTTGCCTGATGTTGTGGCCCCTGGGGGTGTTGTATGGCGGTTTGGTGCGCCTGCGAAACGCCCTGTACTCTTTCGGGCTGCTGCCCGTGGAGCGCCTGGGAGTTCCTGTGATCAGCGTGGGAAACCTGACGGCTGGCGGCACCGGGAAAACCCCCGTGGTGCGGCACCTGGCCCGCACTGTGGAAGCATTTGGAATCAAGTCGGCGGTGATCAGCCGGGGGTACCGCCGCCGGGGAGCCGACCGCGTGAGCCG
Source organism: Deltaproteobacteria bacterium (assembly GCA_029858505.1). Taxonomy (GTDB): domain Bacteria; phylum SAR324; class SAR324; order SAR324; family JACQKK01; genus JAOUEW01. Next base: position 72,090 of record JAOUEW010000006.1, on the reverse strand, counting down.
GGCCCTGGAACGGGAAGGGGCCCTGGCCGACCCGGCCCGGCTGGGGGATGAGCCCGCCATGCTGGCCAAGGGGGACCCCAACCTGCCCGTGTATGTCTCCAGCCGCCGGGCAGAGGCCGGGCGCTTGGCCCTGCTGTGGGACCGCCCTGGGCTGCTGTTGTTAGATGACGGCTTTCAGCACCGGGCCCTGGCCCGAGACCTGAACCTGCTGCTGGTTGATGGCAGCCGAGAATTTGGCGGCGGGCGCCTGCTGCCCTGCGGCTGGCTGCGGGAACCCCTGGGGGCCCTGGTCCGGGCCGATGCCATTGTGTGCACCAAAAGCGGCCCAGATACGGCCAAGCGGGTGAAAGCCGTGCTGGCGGGGCTGGGGCTGGAGCGGCCGGTGTTTACCTTTGGCTGGCAGGCCCTCCAGCTGCGGCGCCTGGATGGCAAAGAGACCCGACCGCCGGAAAGCTTGGCTGGGCGGCAAGTGAACCTGGTGTGCGCCCTGGCCCAGCCCCAGGGGGTTGCCCGCACGGTGGAAGGCCTGGGGGCCAGGGTGGCGCGGCTGGAGGCCTTTCCCGATCATGACCCCTACGGACCGGGGGCGGTGAGCCAATTGAACGGCTGGCTGCAGGAGCCGCCTGGCGAGGAGACCGGACCCCTGTGGCTCACCACAGAGAAAGACGGGGTGAAACTGGCGGGACGCCTGAAAACGCCAGAGCGATTGTGGGTGCTAGACATGGCCGTGACCACCGGGGCCGACTGGGAAACGTTTTTCCAAGCTTGGTTAAAACGCCTCCCTCCCAAGCCAGCAGAGTCGCATAATAATGACCTATAGCGTTTTTATGGGGGCTTGATATTATATCCATGGCCTCCAGCGGATCATCGCCTGGAAGCCAACTGTCAAAAACACCACAATCAAACCATAAGGGAATACACATGAAACGCACCAATCTGGTTGCTTTGATGACTGCCGTTGTGTTTGGTCTGACCCTGTCTACTGGCGCCATGGCTGCCGACAAAGCCAAGAAAGATGCCAAGAAAGACGACAAGGCCGCCGCTGCTCCTGCTGCTGCTCCTGCCGCCGCTCCTGCTGCTGCTCCTGCTGCCGCTCCCGCCAAGAAGTAGTTGTTTTGGCTGGGCAAAAAAAAGACCCGGTGTGGGAAACCACACCGGGTTTTTTTGTTGTTATGGAGGGGGGGGTCTCTATCCAAGGGCGAGGCGTTTAAAAAACCATCTCCTCAAAATTATTCCGTTGGTTTTTTTTGAAGGGATAGGTAATATAACTGTTAACCCGGCCAATTCGCCCGGGCCCTTTCAACAACACTCCACTACAAGAGGAAACATGAAACGCACCAACATGCTGGTTGCTTTGTTGACCGCCGTTCTGTTTGGCTTGACCATGGCCTCTGGCGCCATGGCCAAAAAAGGCAAGAAAGCCGCTCCTAAGAAAGAAGCCGCTCCTGCCGCCGCTCCTGCCGCTCCTGCCGCTCCCGCCAAGTAGTAGTTTTCTTGGGCGTGTTTGAAGAAACCCGGCGAGGGAAACCCCGCCGGGTTTTTTTCATGAGACATAGGATGTTGACTTCCCCTGGGCTGTTCACCCCTTTTCCGAGGCGAGAATATGAAACTTCAATCTCTGTTGAAATGGATCTCTGCTTTGGCCCTGGCGTTTGTGTTGGGCTTGGGCGCTGGACCTCTGGTGTCTCCTGCGCGGGCCGACGACAAAGCCGCCCATGAAGAAATGGACGACCATGACGATCATGAGGATGACGATAGTCATGAAAAAGGAAAAAAAGAGAAGGAAAAACATAAGGATATGAAAGAAAAGAAGGGCGCCAAGGAAGACAAGCAAGGCAAGGGCGCCAAGGGAAAAGGGAAGGGCCAAGAGCGCGGAAATCGCCACTAATCTATGGATATGAAACTGTTTTTTACCGTGCTTTCCACGGTGTTTTTGGCCGAGTTGGGGGATAAAACCCAACTGGCCACCCTGTTGTTTTCCGCCGACCAGGAAAACGGGAAAATTACGGTGTTTTTAGCCGCCGCCATGGCGTTGGTGTTGGCGGCGGGGCTGGGCGTGCTGGCGGGAGACTTGGTTTCCCGCTGGCTGCATCCTCGCGCGTTGCACGTGGTTGCGGGCGTGGGGTTTGTGGCGGTGGGGGTTTGGACCCTGGTCCGGGCATGAAGCGCCAGCCACAGGATTTCTTGACAAGACCCTCCCGAAAATTTAGCCTGATTGTTTCCGGTGTTTTCAGCGTTTTGCTGGCTGTTTCACGGGCATCAGGGGTGAAGCCCTGCCGGTTGCCGTGACGAAACAACAGCCTCAAAACATTACAGCGAAGACTCTGTAATGAAAAAAACTTTTTACAGTGTAACCGGGTCGTGTGCCTGGGTGTTGTCATGACGCATCAGGAATAAAGATACCGTGAAAATTCAGTGAAGATTCCGGTGGCACAAATTGGGGTGGACCCCCGCACTTGGCAGGTGAAGGTTAACCTAGCCCTTATGGCCCGGCTGGTGGAACTAACCGGCCCCCAACCCGCAGCCGGTATGCCCGGCAGCCAAGCCGAGGGCACCCTGACCCTATGGCGGCGAGACGACCGTATCTTCGCCGAAGGAACCGTGGGGGCCAAGCCCGCCGCCCTGTGCGACCGCTGCCTAGCCCCCTTGAGGGTGGAAGTGACCGACACCCTGGCGGTGGAACTGATTCACGAACCGGGGCCCGCCGGACACGCCAAAGGAAATACCAAAGGGGAACCAAGCCTGGGGGACCATGGCCGGGCAGAATGGAAGGGGGGGGGAGTGATCGGGGGGCGCGTGGATTTTGAGGGGGGAGATTCCAGCGGGGGGCTGAACGTAGATTTAGATGGATTCGAATGGACAACGGGAGAGCTGGAGCAGGTGTTTTTCTCTGGCGATACGGTGGACCTGGACCTGTTGGTGGAAGAGCAAATACTGCTGGCCCTGCCGCCCCAACGCCATTGCCGTGAGGATTGCCAGGGGCTTTGCCCCCGCTGCGGGCACAACCTGAACGAAGGCCCCTGCGGCTGCCCCGCCGAGGATAGCCACCACCCCTTTGCCGGGCTGAAAGATTTACTGAAACCAACGGAATAGTTTTTACTTTCTTTTTCACCATTCCACACCGGAGCCGGACCATGGCCGTACCACAGGATAGAACTTCAAAGCGCAAGAAAAACACCCGCCGCAGCCACCACGCCCTAAAGGCGCCTTCCCTGGTGAAGTGCGGAAACTGCCAGGAGGCCATTCTTTTGCACCGGGTGTGCCCCAAGTGCGGGCACTTCAAAGGCAAAGAAGTGGTGCAGGTCGAAAACTACTAAACCGCCACCCATAAGGAACACCCGTGACTCTGGCCTTTCTTTTTCCCGGACAGGGCTCTCAGGCGGTGGGCATGGGCAAGGGGTTTGTAGACGCCCACCCCCTGGCCCGGGACCTGTTTGCCGAAGCCAACGATGCCCTGGGGTTTGACCTGAAAACCCTGTGCCTGGAAGGGCCCGAAGACACCCTGGGCCTAACCCAAAACGCCCAACCGGCCATTTTGACCGTGTCGGTGATTGCCCAGCGCCTGCTGGCCCAATCGGCCAACGCGGCCCCCCGCATGGTGGCGGGCCACAGCCTGGGCGAATACTCCGCCCTGGTGGCGGCCGGGGTGCTGTCCTTCTCCGACGCGGTGAAGGCCGTCCATCAACGGGGGAAATTCATGCAGCAGGCCACCCCGGTGGGGGTGGGTGCCATGGCGGCGGTGTTGGGCATGGAAGGCCCCGAATTGGAAGCCCTGTGCGCCGAAGAGGCCAAGGGCCAAGTGGTGGGTCCCGCCAACTTCAACGCTCCCGGACAAATCGTGATTTCCGGGCACACCCAAGCGGTGGAGCGGGTGCTGGCCCGGGCCAAGGGTAAAATGTTGGCCGTCAGCGCGCCCTTTCATTCGCCCCTCATGGCGCCAGCGGCCCAGGCCATGGAAGCCGTGCTGAAGGGGATTTCGTTTGTAGACGCCCAGTGCCCGGTGGTGGTGAACGTAGACAACCGCCTCCTCAATCGGGCGGGAGATTTCCTCCCCTCCCTGGTGAAGCAGATCACCAGCCCGGTGCGCTGGGACACGGGGGTGCGGGCCATGGCCGCCCAGGGCATCACCACCATGGTGGAACTGGGCCACGGCAAGGTGCTGGCCGGGCTGAACAAGCGCATTGACAAATCCCTCACGACCTATAACGTGGGGGATGATGAATCTCTGCAGGCGGTGCTGAAGGCGTTGTTTTCGTAGCGAATGCACCCGTGCGTCAAGTTTCTGCCTAGCGCCGGGATTTTGATTGAACGAGAGATTGGTGTGTTGCGAACGCCGCCGCACGCTTTGCCAAGATGAAGCTGGTTATGAGTATCTTTGAATAGTTGAGACCTTTGTCTCACCAGAGTTTTGGCCGTGAAAAGAGGGATTGGGGGCAGGGGGATGGAAAAAAATAGGTTACGCAAAGGTCTCGTTAGGTTTGAATATCTTGTATTGCTATGAATAAATGATGGTTGTTCATTCAAAAGGGACGAATCGCTGATGAGTTTGGAAAACAAAGTGGCCTTCGTGACTGGCGGGGGCCGGGGAATTGGCAAAGCCATTCTGCTGGAGCTGGCCAAGGCGGGCGCCAACGTGGCGTTCACCAACCGCACCCCAGAACAGGGCCGGGCGGTGCAGGCCGAGGTGGAAAAAACCGGCCGTAAGTGCCTGTATTTCCCCGCGGACGTGTCGGACCCTGCCGCCATGGAAAAAGCGGTGGAGGAAACCGTGGCCACCCTGGGGGGGCTGCACATTCTGGTGAACAACGCCGGAATTACCCGCGATCAGTTGTTTATGCGGATGAAAGAAGACGACTGGCGCCAAGTGATGGGGGTGAACCTGGACGGCGTGTTCCACACCACCCGGGCCGTGATTAAAACCATGGTGAAGCAACGCTGGGGACGGGTCATCAACATCACCTCGGTGGTGGGGCACACCGGCAACCCCGGCCAGGTGAATTACGCCAGTGCCAAGGCCGCCATGACCGGTTTCACCAAGTCTTTGGCCAAGGAAGTGGGTTCGCGCAACATTACCTGCAACGCCGTGGCCCCCGGGTTTATTGAAACCGACATGACCGCCGAACTGAACGAAGAGCAGACCAAGGCCATTTTGGCCAACGTGCCCCTGGGGCGCATGGGCCGGGCCGAAGAAATTGCCAAGGCCGTGTGCTTTTTGGCAGGTGAGGATGCCGGATACATTACCGGCACCACCTTGCATATCAATGGTGGAATGTACTAACCGATCCCCCTATTGACATCCGCCGGGCCATCCCGTATTTGACAAAAGCCTGGTAAAACCGCCAATGTCCACCCGGAAAACGGGTGTTTTTCAACCTAAGGAGAGCTTGTCATGGAAATCGAAGCCAAGGTCAAACAAATCATCGCCGAGCAATTGAACGTGGAATTGGGCGAAATCAAGAACACCTCCCATTTTGTGGACGACCTGGGGGCCGACTCCCTGGATACCGTGGAGTTGGTGATGGCGTTTGAAGAAGAGTTTGGCATCGAAATTCCCGATGACGAAGCCGAAAAAATCACCACCGTGCAATCGGCCATCGACTACATCAACGAAAACCGCTAACCGGTTTTCAACCGGGCTGGCATGTCTGTGCCCCGCGTTCTGGGCCCCCCGTGGTATGATGGGGGGCGCCCATTCTTGGGCCGCTATTCCTGGAAAAAACAGGCCCAGGGAGGGGAAACCGGGCGAATCAGTTTTGGAAAGCCTGTTCAAACGAAACGTTCGGCAGAGCCAGCAAAGCAATCACGGCAAGCACAGTACAGCGAGGACGGAAAACGTGTAAGGCATCACACGGTGGTCAGGGCCGACAACCCAACGCTGACGGACCGGCAGGCACGCCCCCAATCGGGTTTTTCCGCATCCACCCGTCTCAATTTTCTCCATACCAACCGATAAGGTCTTTCATGAAGAAACGGATCGTCGTGACCGGCTTGGGGTGTATTTCTCCCCTGGGCAATACCGTGGATGCCACTTGGGACGGCATCTCTCACGGAAAAAGCGGCATCACCCGCATCACCAAATTCGATGCCACCGATTACCGCAGCCAGATTGCCGGTGAGGTGAAGGGATTTGACACCACCGGGGTGATTGACCCCAAGGAATTGAAGAAGATGGATGAGTTCATCCATTACGCCATCGTGGCGGCGGACCAAGCCCTGAAAGACGCCAACCTCACCATCTCCGATGAATTGGCCCCCAAGGTGGGCGTGAGCGTGGGCATTGGCATCGGCGGGCTGATGTCGATCGAGAAATATCACACCGTGTTGCTGGAGAGCGGCCCCCGGAGGATCACCCCGTTCTTCATTCCCATGGTTATTTCCAACATGGCCTCTGGTTACATTTCCATCATGTATAACTGCAAGGGCTACACCACCTCTACGGTGAGCGCCTGCTCGTCCTCCAACCACTCCATCGGCGACGCCGCCCGCATTATCGAGCGGGGCGACGCCACCGTGATGATTGTGGGGGGGGCTGAAGCCGTGGTGTGCCCCCTGGCCATTGGCGGGTTTTCCGCCATGAAGGCCCTGTCTCAACGCAACGATGAACCCGCCAAAGCCAGCCGCCCCTACGACCGCGACCGCGACGGCTTTGTGCTGGGAGAAGGCGCTGGCATTTTGATTTTGGAAGAATACGAATTCGCCAAGGCCCGTGGGGCCAAAATTTACGGAGAACTGGCGGGCTATGGCTTTAGCTCCGACGCCAACCACATTACCTCCCCCACCACCGACGGCCCGTTGAGGGCCATGAAGATGGCCCTGGATGACGCCGGAGTGAACGCGGACCAGGTGGACTACGTGAACGCCCATGGCACGTCTACCCCGGTGGGAGACATCAACGAACTGAAGGCCATGAAAATGCTGATGGGAGACGCCGCCAAGAAAGTCTCCATCAGTTCCTCCAAGTCGATGTCTGGCCACCTGTTGGGTGCCGCCGGGGCCCTGGAGGCCGTGGTCAGCTTGAAGTCGATGCAGCACAACCTGGTGCCTCCCACCATCAACGTGGACAACCTGGACCCAGAGTGCGACCTGGACGTGACCCCCAACAAGGCCAAAGAGCGCAAACTGAACGTGGTGATGAGCAACTCTTTCGGCTTTGGTGGAACCAACGCCACCCTGGTGTTCAAGCGGGTGTAAGCGGGTAATGGCGGGGGATACCCCGAATTTCAAACTTTCTTTAGAGCGTTCACGGGCATGAATCCCAACGATCGGAAATACACCAAGCAGCACGAATGGATCCAGGTGGGGGGCAAGACCGCCCGGGTGGGCATTACCCATTACGCCCAAGAACAATTGACCGACATCGTGTTCGTGGAACTGCCCGAAGTGGGCAAAAAAGTATCCGCGGGAGAATCGGCGGCGGAACTGGAGAGCGTGAAGTCGGTGTCGGACCTGTACGCCCCAGCCAGCGGAACGGTGACCGAAATCAACACCGCCCTTACCGAGGCCCCGGAAAAAGTGAACGAAGCCCCCTTTGGCGAGGGCTGGATTTTTGCCCTGGAGTTGAGCGACCCCAAAGAACTGGACCAGTTGATGGACGCCGCCCAGTATCAAGCCTATCTCGACGCGGGTGGACATTAATTCCGGGTTCAATTCTTTCTAACCGTATCCCTCTTCTTCCCCCTGCGCGCATCCGAACAAGACCCCTCCCCTCCCCTTCGTGGAGGGGAAAGTAAATCGAAGTCGAAAAGTGATCTGTTTTTATCCTTCCAGTCCCCTCATCCAAACGGGTTCTATCTCCACCCCTCGGCCTAAGCCGTATTGTCCCTCTCCGAATGGGGAGGGACAGGCGGCGCAGCCGCCAGGGAGGGGTGCTGTTCGGGAAATCATTCGCATCCGAAAAGTGATTTGTTTTTATCCTTCCAGTCCCCTCATCCAAACGGGTTCTATCTCCACCCCTCGGCCTAAGCCGTATTGTCCCTCTCCGAATGGGGAGGGACAGGCGGCGCAGCCGCCAGGGAGGGGTGCTGTTCGGAATGAGCCGATGGATTCGAGTAGCGGGGTGCTGTGGGCCGGGCGTGTGTTGATCTATCCCAACAGATTTGACTCGCCGTCCAGGGCCAGGCTGTCGTGCCGCCCCGCTTGGTGGCGAAAGGCCCCCAGGCAGGCCACCATGGCGGCGTTGTCGGTGCACAGGGCCGGGGGCGGCACAAACAATTCCAACCCTTCTTGATCTGCCGCCCGGCGGAATTCCTCCCGCAGTTTTTGGCTGGCGCACAACCCCCCCGACAACGTGATTCGCTCCACCTTCAGCCGCCGGGCCGCCCGCAGGGTTTTGGCCGTTAGCACATCGCACACCGCCTGAAAGTAGGCGGCCAGGGTGGGCCCTTCCGGGGCCTGGGGGTGGGCCTCCAGGTGATAGCGCAGGGCGGTCTTCAACCCGCTAAAGGAGAAATCCAGCCCTGGGTCGTTCAGCAGTGGCCGGGGGAAGGCCACGTCTCCCGGCGGGTGGGCCATGGCCAGCCGGTCCACCACCGGCCCCCCAGGCATGGGGTGGCCAAACATCTTGGCGGCTTTGTCTACGCATTCGCCAGCGGCGTCGTCTAGGCTGCGGCCCACGATTTCCCACTGAAAATGATCGCGCTGATAAATGAGCAGGGTGTGGCCCCCTGCCGCCACCAAGTGCAGCAGAGGGAAGGGGTTTTGGCCATTGGCCAGGGCCTGGGCCAGGGGGCTGTTGCCCAGAAAATTGGCGTAGGGGTGGGCCTCGATGTGGTTAATGCCGATGAGGGGGCGGTTCAGCAGAAAGGCCAAGCTTTTGGCCACGGTCAGCCCCACCAGAATGGACCCCAGCAGCCCTGGTTTGTGAGACACGGCGATCCAGTCTAACTGGTCAAACGCCGCGCCTCCTTCCTTCAGGGCGTCTTGAATCAGGGGGTGAATCACCTCCAGGTGGCGGCGGCTGGCCCGCTCGGGGATCACCCCTCCAAAGGCCTCGTGGTCTTTGTACTGAGACAGGGTTTTGTTGCTTAACACCTGGCGGGTGCCCCGCAGCAGGGCCACCGAGGTGTCATCAAAGGTGGTGTCGATGGCCAAGCCTAGGGTTTCCATTGCCGGAAGGCCTCCGATTTGATGTACAGGGGAACGGGCGGGGGAAAGGGGCCGGGGGTGTTCTGCCGGTCTTCCAGGGCCAGGGCCAGCAGCCGGGGGCCCCTGGGGTGGGTCAGGGGCAGGCGCTCCAACCCGGCCAACTGGGGGGGAACATCCTCCCCCCAGCGGGGGGTGAGGCTGCGCCAGACCAGGGGCAGGCTCTGGGCCCGGCCGGGGAATTCCTCCAGCAGAGCCATGGAAATATCATCCAGCCGCTGGGGATACCCGGTTGGCCCCCATTGATAACGGGCCATGAACACTTCATCCCGCGAGCAATGCAGCACGCACAAAAACGGCTCTGCCCGGGGGGTGGTTTGGGCGGCCATCACCCGCAGGGTATCGATCCCAATCACCGGTTTGTTCAGCACTTGCCCAAAGGTCAGGGCCAGGGCCATGCCCACCCGTGTGCCGGTGAAGGAGCCGGGCCCCACCGACACGCCGATCAGGTCTAACTGCCGGGGGGTGAGCCCCTCCTGGGTCAGCAGGCGGTGGATTTCATCTAAAATGCGGGCGTTGATTTGCCGCCCCATGGGCTGCTGCAGGCTGGCGGCCACCTGGCCATCTTTCATCAGGGCCAGGGTCAGGTCGTCGCTGGAAGTGTCTAGGGCCAGGGCGTGGGTCATGGCGTTCTTTCTGGGGTCTATCCCTGTTCTTAGAATGAGCTGGCATGGGGTGGGCAGGTCAACCCAACAGCACCCGTTACTCGAATCCAACGGCTATTTATTCATTACCCATCATTCCCCAACAGCACCCGTTACTCGAAGTCATCGGCACATCAAATCATCCGTTCAGAAAACATAGACTGGACGGAAGTCCTCGCATCACCCACCGGCTTCAATGTATTTCCCCTCCACGAAGGGGAGGGGAAGCCCCCGGGGCAGGGGTGTTGTTCGGCGGGGTGAATAACCAGGAAACATGGATCTATCCGCTATTCTTTCCCCCATGAAAGCCCTCCCAACGCCTCCAAGGCTCCCTGGTACCCCACTGGCCCTTTGGCCCGTAGGCGGCGGGCCTGGGGGTTGTCCGTTTCCGGGGACAGTTCAATCTCCAGGCAGTCGATTCCGGACAGCCAGGGCAGGGCCGCCTGGGGCCATTCCAGCAGGGTGGGGCCTTCCGGGTTCAGCCAGTCGTCTTGGTCCATGTCTTGAAGCGCTTCTGGGCGTTCCAACCGGTACAAATCCACGTGATACACGGTCTGCCGCCCGGGGTACACGTTCACCAGGGTGTAGGTGGGGGAGATGACCACCTGGGGGTTGACCCCCAACCCTTCGGCGATGCCCTTGGCCAGGGTGGTTTTCCCCGCCCCCAGGGGGCCGGTCAGCAGCACCACGGCATGGGGGGGCAGCGCTTGGCCCAGGGCCACTCCTGCCTGCCGGGTGTGTTCCAGCCCGGTCAGGGTCAACACCAACAAACCGGATGTTTCAAAACCTGGGGGGTTGGGCATGTTCAGGGGTTCCGTTTGTCCCTGGCCGGGTTGATTGGCAAGGGTTGGATTTCAGGGTAAGGTTTTGTTTCAAAGGTGAGGTCCAGGATAAAGAGCATCCGTGTAAAGGTTCATGCCAGGGTAAGGTAGAGTCAGGAAAACTGGAAGAGGGTGATTCTACTGCCCTGCGTTTATTTCAGCCGATGGTTTTTGCTTTAGGCAAGCAGAGACCATGGCCTCTTGCCGTCGGTTTGCGTTTCAATGGGGGGTGATTTCCATCCCCTTCCTCTAACCCATCTATTTTACACTTTTCACTCTAACCATTCCGGTTCCCATGAACAAACTGTCTCCACCCATGATGCAGGGTCTGGCCGCCGGTGCGGTGGCCGCCGTGGCGGCGTTGCTGCTGCGCTATGTCAGCCTCACTTCCTCTAGTTTTGGCAGTGAAAACATTTCCCTGGGGGGAATCATGGTGCTTTTGACCCTGGTGCTGCTGGCGGTGGTGGCGGCCCATTGGGCGGGGGGAGAAACCCCGGAAGGCTTTCAAAACCCTCAAGGCTGGCTGCTGGCAGCGGGGCTGGTGTTGTCGCTGATGGTTCGCCGACTGGACCTGTTTGTGCTGATCACGTTTCTGGCGGTGGTGCCGGGGGCCATCACCAACCGGCGACTGTTGGCCCACCCGGCGGCCCCCTGGGGGATGGGCTTGCTGCTGCTGATTTTGTTGAATTACACCCAGAACAACATTGATCTGCTGCGGGCGCTGAACCCAGAAGTGATCTGGATGACCTTCCGGGTGCATTGGTTCATGGTGCTGGCATTGGTGGGCGGTCATTACGCCCATTATGTGTTCCGGCGGTAGAAGCCCTTTCCCTCAAGGACGAGCGATGCAATTCATGGGGCATATGCGGGGGGGATTGGCGGCGGGTGCCGCGGCGGTGGCCTTGGGCGGGGTGTCGGGGGCCATATCCCTCGATGACTCCGCCCTGCGCCAAATGCTGTATTCTCCCTTTGCTTCACCAGATTTTTACACCCTGGGGGGCATGTTTTTAACGGCCGTGTTCATGGCCCTGTTTCCAGACATAGACACCCCCTCCATTCCTCAGCGCTGGTTTTTGCGGGCCATGGCGGCTGTGCTGGTGGGGCTGGCTTGGCAGGGGCGCATGGACCTGTTTGCCGTGGTGACCCTGGCCACCCTGGCCCCCATGCTGGACCACCACCGGGGCTGGACCCACAGCCTGGCAACTCCCTGGGTGTTGTCGGCGGTGTTGGCGGTGGTGTGGGAATACTTCCGGGCCAAAGAAGCTTGGTTGTCGGGGTTTTCTTGGGCCAACGTGGGGCGCATGCTGCAAGACGATTGGATGTACGTGGTGGCCGCGGTGATGGGGCACTACACCCATCTGCTGCTGGACCTGCCAGCCTTGCGGTTTGTTCCCTTTCTGCGTAACGAGCCTGACCACCATTAATCTTTGCAGAGCATAAGTATCGGCCCCTCATGTTAAGCATCAAAATTTCGCAACTTTTTCTTTACCTGCTTATTCCCATCTCCCATTCTCCATCCCCCTGCCTCCTGCCCTGAGGGAAGGGGGATTCTTTTGGGGGGCTGTGCACCCAATCCCCCGCTACCGGAAAATGATCTCCCCCTTTTGCGGGGAAATCATCCTGTTGGGACTTTCATTCACCCGTTCTTTCATCTTGGGCGTTTTTTTCATAGGATGGGGGAGGCATTCCACGGTTGTGGTTCCCACCCGGTGAAAGGAGGGCCGACATGAGCCCCAGAAAACCCGCCAAACCAGAACTTTCCGTTTTAGACTCCCTGAATTTAGCCATGGATTCCGATGCCCTGCAGCAGGGGTTTCTCCATCACATGGAGTTCACCCAGGGCAAAGATCAATACACCGCCACCCCCCTCGATTTTTTCAAGAGCGCGGCCTTTACCACCCGTGACCGCATGTTCGACCGGTGGCACCGCACCCAGCAGACCTATCACGAGAAAAAGGAAAAATGGGTGTATTACCTGTCGCTGGAGTTTCTCACCGGGCGTTTGTTGGAAGACGCCCTGATCAACCTGGGAATTCTGGAAGAATTCCGTGAGGCCATGGCGGGCCTGAACACCGACCTGGGAGGCGTGCTGAACCAGGAGTGGGACATGGGTCTGGGCAACGGGGGGCTGGGCAGGCTGGCCGCCTGTTTTTTAGATTCCATGGCGGCCCTGGGCATTCCGGCGGTGGGATACGGCATTCGCTACGAATACGGCATTTTTAAGCAGGTGCTGGTAGATGGCATTCAGGTGGAACACCCCGACGGCTGGCTGCGCTATGGCAACCCCTGGGAAATTCAACGCCCGGAGCGGTTGTATCCGGTGAATTTCTATGGGTCGGTGCGGGCGGTGACCGACAGCACCGGCCGGGTGCACCGGGAATGGGAAAGCCAAGAGCAAGTGATGGCCCTGGCCCATGACGTGCCCGTGGCGGGCTTTCGCAACGACACGGTGAACACCCTGCGGCTGTGGGTGGCCAAGTCTACCCGCGAGTTCAACTTTTCTTACTTCAACCGGGGCGATTACATTCAGGCGGTGGAAGAGAAAAACATCACCGAAAACATTACCCGGGTGCTCTACCCCAACGACTCGGCCCAGGCGGGCAAAGAACTGCGGCTGAAGCAGGAATACTTTTTCGTGTCGGCCTCGCTGCAAGACGCCCTGGCCAGGGTGGCAACCCTAACCGGGGGAGACATGAGCAAAATCCCCGACCACGCCGTGTTTCAGCTGAACGACACCCACCCGGCCATTGCCGTGGCCGAGTTGATGCGCCTGCTGATGGATGCCCACGACTTTGAGTGGGAAGAGGCTTGGGAGGTGACCCGGCGGTCGTTTGCCTACACCAACCACACCGTGCTGCCAGAGGCCCTGGAAACCTGGGCGGTGGAACTGATTGGCCGGGTGCTGCCGCGGCATTTGGAAATTATCTACGAGATCAACCGGCGGTTCATGGAGGACATCCACGCCAAGTATCCCGATGACCACGCCAAGCTGGCCCGCATGAGCCTGATTGCCGAAGGCCCCAACCGCTCGGTTCGCATGGCCCATTTGGCCATCGTGGGCAGTTTCTCGGTGAACGGCGTTTCGCGCCTGCACACCGAAATATTGAAAGAGCGGGTCTTCCCCGATTTTCACCAGCACTTCCCTGGGTTGTTCAACAACAAAACCAACGGCATTACCCCCCGTCGTTGGCTGTTGAAATGCAACCCTGGGCTGGCGGGGTTGCTAACCCACGCCCTGGGGCCGGAATGGGTGCGGGACCTGGACCGGTTGGAGGGGCTGGTTTCCCTGGCGGAAGACCCCTCGTTCCGCGAGGCGTGGCGCCGGGTGAAGCGGGAGAACAAAGCCCGCTTGGGGGGGTATATCGAGCGCCAATACGGGGTGACGGTGGACCCCAACGCGTTGTTTGACGTGCAGGTGAAGCGCATTCACGAATACAAGCGCCAGACGATGAATATTCTGCATGTCATCAGCTTGTACTTGGCTTACAAAGCCGCCCCGCCCCCGGCGGGCACGCCCCCCCGGTTGTTTTTGTTCGCCGGAAAGGCCGCCCCGGCCTACCACATCGCCAAGACCACCATTCATCTCATCAACTCGGTGGCCCGGGTGGTGAACGCCGACCCGGCCATGAAAGGCCTGTTGAAAGTGGTGTTCCTGGCCGACTACAGCGTGTCTCTGGCCGAAAAAATCATGCCCGCCGCCGATGTGTCGGAGCAGATTTCTTTGGCTGGAACCGAGGCCTCTGGCACGGGCAACATGAAACTTTCCCTGAACGGGGCCGTGACCATTGGCACCCTGGATGGCGCCAATGTGGAGATTCAAGAAGCGGTGGGGGAGGAAAACATGTTCATCTTTGGGCTGACGGCGGAACAGGTGGCGGCGTTGCAGCGCCAGGGCTATGACCCCAAGGTGTTTTACAACTTAGACCCCCACCTGCGGATGGCCCTGGACGCGGTGCGCAACGGAACCTTCAGCCCCGATGACCCAGGGCGCTTTAGCGGGTTGGCCGATAACCTGATGTTCAACGACCCCTTCATGGCCCTGGCCGATTTCACCGCCTACGCGGCCTGCCAGCGCCGGGTGGGAGAGTCGTACGCCCGGCCCGATGAATGGACGAGGATGTCCATCCTCAACGTGGCCAAGATGGGGCGCTTCTCTTCCGATGCCACCATCCGCCGCTATGCCAAAGAGATTTGGGGGGTCACCCCCCAGCCGGATCGGATGATGGAAACGAAAGGGAAGAAAAAGCGCGGATCTTAATTTTCTGCCCCCTGTCGGGGGCATCCCCTCCCCTTCGTGGAGGGGAAATAAATCGAATCCGGTGGGTGATGTGATTGCTTCCGCCCAGTCTATGTTTTCCGAACGGTTGCAAAGAATAACTGCTGGCTTCGAGTCAAGAGAGGGCGGGTACCAGCCGGTACAGGTCTTCCGGCACGGCCTGTTGGGCTACCGATTGCAGCCAAGCCTCCCCGGCCTTGGCTTGCCCGGTGGTAAGGCCCTGGATGATTTTGGTGTAGCGCCAGGGGGTCTGCCGCCCGGCGGAGGTTTCTAGCCCCAGGCGCAGGTCTGCCGGGGCGGGGGGTTCTGCCATGGGGGCGGCCAGCCGCTGGGCGGCTTGGGGCCAGCCCAGGGCCAGGGCCCGGTGCTGGGGCAGGCGGGGGTCTTGGGGGTGGCCAGCCTCCAGCCGGGAAAGCCCCTGCTCCACCCGTGCCGCCCAGCCCGCCAGTTGATGAACGCGTTCGGCGCGGTTCAGTTCCAGCACCGCCAGCCCCCGCCGGTACACGGTTTCTTGTTCCACCCGGCCCTGGGCCAGGGGGATTCTCACCTGGCGGTACCAGGCCATCAGGGCCGCCAACTGCCCCAAATAATCCAGCTGACTCTGCCATACCCAGGACAGGTTCCCATACAAAGACGAATCGAACGACCGGTCCTTGGGGAGTACCTGGGGGGCGTTCCAGCCGGCCCGCAGTTTTTTGGCGTACCGGTTGCCGGCGCCGGTTTCGGCGCCAAATTCGGCCTGGGCCGGGCCGAGCAAACTTAGGTTGCCCCCCAAAAACAGCCGGGGCGAGCGCAGGAACACCCCCGTCACGTGGCCCAGCAGGCTGCCGGTGGCCTTGTCTCCCCTGGGGGAGTAATTAAAATGCACCGCTCCGCTGCCCACCTCGGAGAAGTCTCCCAGGCCAGGGCCAGTGCCCCCGGCCATCAGCAGGTCGCACCAGTTCACGTTGCTGCCCAGGGTGACCCAGGGGAACAGCACGGTCATCTTGGTGTCGGTCTGCTGGCCAGAGGAGGCGTCTTCCTCGTACAGCGATCCTTTTCGCACCCGGAACCCCAGCCCGCAGGTAATCTCTGGCTGGGGGCCTTCTTTGCCCAAGAACACCGCGTCTTCCACCGCCCCTGAGCCCAGCACGGTGCCGGGGCCCATGGCGCAGGTTTTGGCGGCCACCGGCCCCATGGTGCCCACCCTGGCGCCTTCTCCCACCCACACGTCTTGCAGGGTCACCGCCCCGCCTTCTCCCAGCACCGCGCCGGGCCCCACCCGGGTAGCCGCTCCGCTCAACCTACAAAACGGGTGCAGCACGGCCCCAGGGGCCAAGGCCTCGGGGGAAACGTCTTTCGCCACCGCCACCAGGTCCGGGCGGGGGATGATCACCCCCCGCTGGCGAAAGGGTTCCAGTTCAGCGGCAGAAAGCAGGGGGCTGGGGGGCATGGGGGCAGATCGGAGAGATCGGGGGGCGGCTAGTATTTGCTGGTGAAAAACTGGATCAGGTCCTGGTGCATTTTGAATCCCTCCATGGAATCGAAACCGAACACGAAGGGCAGCACATAGTGGCGCAGCTGGCTGAAGTATTGGTCGTCGTTGCCAATTTCTCGGTGGCGGATTTCTAACAAAAAGTTGGCCTTGCGGGTAAAGGGCTTAATAAAGGGGACCATGTCCACCATGTTTTCTTCTTTTTTAGAAAACCCAGAGACCCCAATGCCGAACAGCAGCATTTGGTCCGGCTCTTTTTCGTTTTGAAAGAAAGCGTAGCGGTGGCCCTTGATAATACCGAAGGCCTGAATCACCGACATGATCCACTTTTTGAATTCTTCCTTCACGTGGCTGTTGGCGGCACCCCAGAATTTTTTCTCTTTGTAATTGCACTCCATGGTGTCGTGGGGGGCCAGATGGTCCGACATGTCGGTGTCGTTGGGCTTGATCTGGGTTTTCAGCAGCTGGGTCATCTGGTGGCGCTGGTGCTCCATAATCATCCGCTGAATCTGCTTGGGGTCCATCCCTTCCACCTGAGACTTGTTCATACCGCCGAATTTTTCCAGCCATTGGCGCAGGAACTGTTCTTTCAGGTTTTCGTACACCTTAAACAACTGGCCGCTGCGCAAGCTGTCTTCAATTTTTTTCAGGTCTTGAACGGGGGTTCCGGGGGCCTTGGCCTGGTTGGCCAGGCCGGAGATCTCTTGGGTAAACTTATTCAACTCGGCTTGTTTGTCGGGGAAGAACAGCAGCAGGTTGTCGACCTGGGTTTTGGTGTTCACCAATTTTCGGTTAAGCACCTTGCGGTAGTCCATTTCACCCAGCACCCGTTTTTCCCGCTTGGTGAAGGTACGCAGGTCAATTTTATTCCCCTTGGCTCCCTCTACTTCGGTCAGGTCTTTCAGCTGCCGCAGAATTTCGTTTTCATCGGTAGAGGTGGCGAATATTTTGGACAGGCGGCCCTTCAGGCCGTCGCCCACGTCTTGGTATTCGGGGTTTTCGTAGATTTCTTTGAGGACTTGGATGCGCCAATGGACTTCGTGAGAAATTTCCTCCGATTGGAAGGCGTTTTTCACCTCCAGCAGGAACTTTTCCGAGTCAAAGCCTTCTTCTCCCGCTTGGACGGATCGGAAGAAGGCGTTGGCGTTGGGGTCGTTCCGGGTGGCCATGGGGAAATATTCAAATAGAGGTGAAGGAAAACAAAGACATTGTCTTCTTTTTCCTATCGGAACCGGGCAAAAAAAGA
Source organism: Deltaproteobacteria bacterium (assembly GCA_029858505.1). GTDB lineage: Bacteria > SAR324 > SAR324 > SAR324 > JACQKK01 > JAOUEW01. The sequence continues at coordinate 54,488 of JAOUEW010000006.1, read as the reverse complement.
AACCTTAAATTCGCCAGACGGTTTTTTTGCCCTGTGATTTCCCCCCGGAGCATGGATATGTTTGAACGGCTTGGCCCGATGTTCTAGGCCTTCGGCCCTATCATCAAGGCCCACGGCCCAATCATCAAGCCCTGCTCTTTCATGGCTTTTCGTACACTTGGTTTATTCTTTCATTTTGGCCGCCAGGGTGGCCAACGAGGCCTTGGCATCGCCAAACAACATGCGGGCGTTGTCTTTGTAGAACAGCAAATTTTCCACCCCGGAAAACCCTGGGCTCATGCCCCGCTTTAAGATGATGACCGTGCGGGCCTCGTCCACGTTCAGAATGGGCATTCCAAAGATGGGGCTGGAAGGGTCTTCTTTGGCGGCGGGGTTCACCACGTCGTTGGCCCCCACCACCAGGGCCACGCTGGTGGTTTTGAAATCATCGTTGATGTGATCCAGGTCGAACAATTGGTCGTAGGGCACGTTGGCCTCGGCCAGCAGCACGTTCATGTGCCCTGGCATCCGCCCGGCCACTGGGTGAATGGCATAGCGCACCTTCACCCCCTTTTTTTCCAACTGAATGGCAAAATCCCGCAGGGCATGCTGGGCCTGGGCGGCGGCCATGCCAAATCCTGGAACGATAATCACCGATTCGGCCATGTCCAGAATCATGTGGGCTTCTTCCAGGTCGGTGGGTTTCACCACCAGCCCCTCGGTGTCGGCGGCTTGGCCCGCTTCAGGCGCCTTGCCAAAGGCCCCAAACAACACGTTGCCCCACGAGCGGTTCATGGCTTTGCACATCAGCAGCGAGAGGATCAGCCCCGACCCGCCGTCCAGGGCTCCGGCGATAATCAGCACGTTGTTTGACAGGGCAAAGCCCGTGGCCGAAGCGGCCAACCCCCCGTAGGAGTTTAAGATGGCGATGACCACCGGCATGTCGGCCGACCCGATGGGCAGCACCAGCGACAGCCCAAACACCAGGGAAACCCCCACCAAGGCGTAAAACAGGTGCGACTGCTCCGGGTGGGCCACCACGTAACCCCACAAGCCCACCATCAGCACAATGACCAACATGTTGATGATGTTCTGCCCCCGGTAGGTGATGGGCCGGCCCGGCAGGGTGCCCTGCAGCTTGCCAGCCGCCACCAGCGATCCGGTGAAGGTGAGGGAACCCAAGATGACCTCGAACCCCAGGGCGGCGCGCTCGAACAGGGTCAGGCCTTCCACCGGCAAGACGGTCAGGTCGGCCCCGGTGAGGCCGTGCCACCAGGGGCCCAGCACTTCGCCCAGGCCGTAAGCCCCGTAAAAGTGAGCCACCCCCACCAGGGCCACCGCCAGCGCCCCAAAGGCGTGAGACAGGGCCGTCCGCTGGGGAACGGCGGTCATGGGAATCCACAACCCCATGGGAATACCCACCAGCGAGCCCACCACCAAACCGGCGGCAATCCACTCGAAGGTGACGATTTCTTGGTGCAGCAGGGTGCCGATGATGGCCAGCAACATGCCGCCCTCGGCCAAGAACATGCCCCGGCGGGCGGTGCGGGCCGAGTTCATGTCTCGCAGGCCCAGCACAAAGGCCAAAGAGGCCAAGAGGTAGGTGGCGTGAAGCAGATAGGCCTTGTTGGCCAGAAAGACCCCGGTCATTGGATCTGGTCCTTTTTCTTGAACATGCGCAGCATGCGGTCGGTGATGAGAAAGCCCCCCACCACGTTAATGGTGGCGGCGGTCACGGCCAGCATTCCCAGCACTTGGCTGACCGGTTTGGCGGACCCCGCCGTGACGATGGAGGCCACCAGGGAAATGCCCGAGATGGCGTTGGTGGCCGACATCAGGGGGGTGTGCAGCAGGGGCGGCACTTTGGAAATCACCAAGTAGCCGATGATGACCGCCAGCAGAAACACATACATGCCCACCAGAATCGGCAGGAACGACAGGCCCTCCACGGGCAGGTTAAAATGTTTGGCCAGTTCTTCCATGGTTTTCCCAGAGAATGTTTTTTATGAGCGTGTTCTCAACCTCTACTCCTGCGGGCGGTTTCCCCCCCCAACAGCACCCCTCCCCTTCGGGCATCCCCTGTTGAAACGGGGATTCACTCAAAGCCGAAAGGCTGGTGTCTTTGCTTTTCTTCCCGACTTCACCAACCGAACGGATGTTATCTCCACCCTTCTGCCTAGCATTATTGTCCCTCTCCGACGGGGAGGGACAGGCGGCGTAAGCCGCCAGGGAGGGGTGCCGTTCGGGATTCACTCAAAGCCGAAAAACTGGTGTCTTTGCTTTTCTTCCCGACTTCACCAACCGAACGGATGTTATCTCCACCCTTCGGGAGATCACCCGCAGCGGGTGCGTGCATTTACCCCAAGGCCGGGTGAACAATCTTTCCGCCCCGGGTGACCAGGGACCCTTTCAGAATATCATCCCCCAAGTCTTCTTTCAGGCCCTGGGGTCCCGCCATCAAGCCCAGCAGGTTCACCAGGTTGCGGGCGTACATCCAGCTGGCGGCGGAGGGCATGTGGGCCGGCAGGTTGGTGGGGCCCAGCAGCAGCACCCCCTGGTGCTCCACCTCTTGGTCGGCCTTGGTTAGTTCACAGTTGCCGCCGCCTTCCGCCGCCAGGTCCACAATCACCGAACCAGGGCGCATGGATTCCACCATGGCCCGGGTGACCAGCAGGGGAGATTTCTTCCCCGGAATCTGGGCGGTGGTGATGACCAGGTCGGCCTTGGCAATGCGCTGGGCAATCAGTTCCAGCTCGCGCTGATGCTGGTCTTCGCTCAGGGCCTTGGCGTATCCTCCGGCGTCTTGGGCGTCTTCATGGGGGGTGTCTAGGGCAATAAACCGGGCTCCCAGGCTTTCCACCTGGTCTTTCACCACCGGGCGGGTGTCGAACGCTTCCACCACGGCCCCCAAGCGGCGGGCGGTGGCAATGGCCTGCAGGCCCGCCACCCCGGCCCCCAAAATCAGCGCCCGGGCCGGTTGAATGGTGCCCGCGGCGGTCATGAACATGGGCAGAAACCGGGGGTAGCGGTTGGCCGCCAGCAGCACGGCTTTGTAGCCCGCCACCGTGGCCTGGGAGGAGAGGGCGTCCATGCTTTGGGCCCGGGAAATGCGGGGGATCAATTCCATGGAAAAAGCCGTGATGTTCCGCGCGGCCAGGGCTTCCAGCAGGGGGCGCTGTTGAAAGGGCTGCAGAAAGCTCACCAGGGCGGCCCCCTGGGGGATGCCCTTCACGGCCTCCTGGGGAGAGGCATTCCACCCCGGCCGGTTCACCCGCGCCACCAGTTGCACGCCCTCCATGGCCTTGGGGCCAAGGGCCACGGTGGCCCCCGCCTGGCGGTAGTCTTGGTCGGCGTAACTGGCGGCTTCTCCGGCGCTGGCTTCCACCACCACTTGGTGGCCGGCTTTCACCAGGGCTTTTACGGTTTCCGGCACCAGGGCCACCCGGGTTTCACCGGGCCGGTCTTCTTTGGGAATTCCAATGATCATGGCCATCCATTCAAAATGTGAATACGCCAGTTACGCGCGCGGGTGGTTTGGGGTTAGGCCCTCCCCAGGCCGCTCAATCGTTTTCCATGCTGGTGGGGCAGCCGCATCTCTCCCTGGTGGGGGGTGGGCGCCTGGGTCCAGCCCTCCGGCAGCTCTTCGCTAAGCAGGTGCCCATGGGCCAAGCCGTGGGCCCTGCTCTGCCGTGGCCTGTGGTCCTGTTTGCTCTGTTCCGCTTTCCAGCCTTCCACCGCAGCGGCCAAGTGCAGGGCCCCCAGCCGGGCCAGGGGCCCTTCCAGGGTGGTGGTCACCACCACGTCTAGCCCCACGGCCAGGGCTTGGCGGGCCAGCTCCCAGGCGGGGAGGATTCCCCCCAGCACCATGGGTTTCAGCACCAGCAGGGGCTGGGCAAATCCTGGCCGCTGAAAGGTTTCCAGCACCCAGGCCAAGTCTTCCGGGCGGCGGATGGATTCATCCAGGGCCAGCGGCAGGGGGGAGCCTTGGGCCAGCTCTGCCCAGCCTGGGTCACCGGGGGGCAGGGGCTGTTCAACGTACTCCAGGTATTTCAGGAATTCTTTCCCATCGCCTTCTTTGATATCCCCTTCTTTCCTGGCACTTTCTTCCCTATTCCCTTCTTTCACAGCATCCTTAGGCCTTGGCATTGCCTGACCCTGCAACACGATTTGATCCATCATGGCCTTGGCCTGGGGTAAATTCCAAGCCCCGTTCACATCCAGCCGCAGGCGCGCCGGGTTGGCGGCGGGCAGACAAACCCTTTCCGCAACCGCCCGCACCCGGGCCAAGTCGCTGGCCTGGTGCTCCTGGCCCCCCCGCAATTTAATTTTCAGGGTGTGGAAGCCCTGGCCCACCAATGCCTGGGCCTGTTGTGCGGCTTCTTCCGCCTCCAGGGCCCCGATCAGCCCATTCACGGCCACCCGGTCCTTGGCTTCCAGCCGGGCTTTCTGTTGCTCGGCGTTGGGCCAGGGGGTTGCCATGTCTCGTGCTTCCCGTGCTTCCCGGTCTTCTTGCGCGTCTTCTGATCCTTGGGGCTGGTTCAGCAACCAGTCGGCCAGGGGCAGCCCGGCCTGTTGGGCGGCCAGGTCCGCCAGGGCCATGTCTAGTCCGTGCCGGGCTGCCGGGCAGGCCAGGGCTTGGGCCAGCAGTTCCTTCCCCGGAATGCCTCGTTTCTCCGCGCGTTCCGCTTGGCGCTGCCAGCTTTCCAGCAGGGCCTGGCAGTGGGCCAGGGTTTCGGTGCCCAGTTCAGGCCAGGGGGCGGCTTCTCCCCACCCCATCAGGCTGTCCCGCGCCACCCGAATCCAGAATCCTTGGCGGTGGGTCACTTCTCCCCGTGCCGTGGGCAAGGGGGGGTGAACCTGCAAAGAATAGGGCTGGAAATGAAAGTGAGTGATGTTCATCCACGGGTGGCAAGACCTGTATGGTCCTTCCTGTCTATACTTTTCATCATTCTATCTAAATCCCGCCGGGGGGACAATATTGTTTCCCCGTTTCTTTCTATCTTTCAATCTTTCCTCCCCGTTCTTCCCGGTTTCTCCCCCTTTTCCTCCGTGTTTCTTTCTCATTTCCCCCACCAAAGGATCACACTTCTTGCGGGGCGGGTGTTTGGCTGGGGAAAGTTTCTCTTTTTCAAATCCACCCACAATAAAAATGGTGTATCATCAAAGAGATCGAATTTCCTTCTGTTTTCCTCAGGCTTTCGTTGACATTAAAAGGGGAGTTGATTTAGGCTACTTCGTCCATGGTTAAGGTGTGGTATTTCGGCCGGAATCTCCGGCGTTCTCGTCTCTCTTTCTTTTGCGGCTATTCATGATCGCGGAACAATATCTTCCAGTTCTCATTCTGATCGGCGTGGCCCTGGTGGTGGGCGGCCAGTTTATCGTGATGGGCATTGCCCTGGGCCCCACCGACAAATCCGCCGTGAAGAAAGCCCCCTTCGAGGCCGGGCATCTGTCTCAGGGCACCGGGTTTCGCCGCTACAGCGTGCGGTTTTACATGGTGGCCATGATCTTCTTGATTTTCGACGTGGAGGTGATTTTCTTCTACCCCTGGGCGGTGAAATTCCGCGAACTGGGGTGGATGGGTTTCTGGGAGCTGATGACCTTTATGGTTATTTTGGTCCTGGGTTTGGTATACGCCTGGCGGAAAGGAGCCCTGGAATGGGAGTGAAAACCAAAGCGCCCGCCATCGAGCAGGGCGCGTTCTTTACCACCCGGTTGGACGCGGTGTTGAACTGGGCCCGGAAGTATTCCCTGTTTCAATACCCCTTCGCCACGGCTTGCTGCGGCATGGAGTTCATGGCCACGGCGGCGTCGCACTACGATCAGGCCCGCTTTGGCGCGGAAATTCCCCGCTTTTCTCCCCGGCAGTCGGACGTGCTGTGGGTGGCGGGCACGATCAACCACAAAATGGCTCCCATCGTCAAACGGGTGCACGAGCAAATGGCCCACCCCAAATGGGTGATCGCCTTCGGGGCCTGCGCTTCTTCTGGCGGGTTCTATCAAAACTACGCGGTGGTGCAGGGGCTAGACCGGGTGATTCCGGTGGATGTGTATATCGGGGGCTGCCCCCCCCGCCCCGAGGCGGTGCTGGACGGCCTGATTGCCCTGCAAGACCTGATTCAAACCCGCGGGCCCACCGGTCATACCGGCATCAACCCACGTCAGACCAAAGAAGTGCTGCTGCTGAGCCGGCAATAAAATCATTCTATTTCATTTGAACGAGGCGAACCCATGACCGCACCAGCCGAAACCCCCCCCATCACCGCGCGGGTAGAGGAAAAATTTCCCGGAGCGGTGACCGCCAGCCACCAGCAATTCGGCGATGAAACCATCACCGTGGCCAAAGACCAATACCTGGCGGTCATGACCCTGCTGCGCAACGACCCCACCCTGAAGTTTAACTTAATGGTGGACCTGTCGGCGGTGGATTTTCTGGGCCAGAGCCCCCGGTTTCAGGTGGTGGTGCACTTGAAGTCCCTTTCTTTGGGCCACCGCCTGCGGGTGAAGGTGGGGGTGGGCGAAGACGGCCCGGAAGCCTGTACCCTGCCCACCATTTCCAAACTGTGGGTGGCCGCCGACTGGTACGAGCGGGAATGCTTCGACATGTACGGCATTCGCTTCCAAGGGCACCCCAACCTGAAGCGCCTGCTGCTGTATGAATCCTTCGTGGGCCACCCCCTGCGCAAAGACTACGACATCCACCTGCAGCAGCCCCGGGTGGAACTGCGCCCGGTGCGGGAACGCTACGATTACCAAAACCGTAACCTCACCGACCCATCCGAGACGGAGCGACGGCCCCTATGAAACGCAGCAACCTCCCCTTAGAGTTCGGCGCCGAGCCGATGGACATTGAGATTGGGCCTTCTCACCCGGCCATGCACGGCATCACCCGCCTGTCTACCCGCCTAGACGGCGAAGTGGTGACGGCGGTGGAGGTGGAAATCGGCTACCTGCACCGGGGCTTCGAAAAAGAATGCGAGAACTCCACCTACGTGCAGGTCATTCCCTACACCGACCGGTTGAATTACGTGTCGCCCATTTTGAACAACATCGGCTATTCCCTGGCGGTGGAAAAATTGTTTGGGCTGGATGTGCCGAAGCGCGCCCAGTATGCCCGGGTGATTTTGGGAGAACTGAGCCGCATCAGCGACCACCTGACCTGCAACGGGGCCATGGGCATGGAAGTGGGCGCCATGACGGTATTTCTGTGGTACGTGAAGGCCCGTGAATACCTGTGGGAGCTGACCGAGGAAGTGACCGGCGCCCGCCTGACCCACAACTGGACCCGTTTTGGCGGCAACGCCAACGACCTGCCCGACACCTTCTTCGACATGCTGGAAGAACGGCTGAAAAAAGTGGAAGCCGTGCTGGAAGAAGGCGTGAAAATGCTGTTCAAAAATAAAATCTTTTTGGACCGGGTGAAAGACGTGGGGGTGCTCTCCCGCGAGCGGGCCATTGAATACGGCTTCACCGGCCCCATGCTGCGGGCCACCGGCGAACCCTATGACCTGCGCCGGGCCGAACCCTACTTGGTGTACAACGAATTAGACTTTGAGATTCCCGTGGGCACCGTGGGCGACTCCTACGACCGCTTCCTGGTGCGCCACGAAGAAATGCTGCAGTCCATCTCCATCATTCGCCAAGCCGTGGCCAAAATCCCCAAGGGGGGCCACTACCAGCACGACCGCCGGGCTTGGCTGCCCGACAAAACCGAGGTCTATGGCAGCATTGAGGGGTTGATTGACCACTTCAAGGTCATCATGGAGGGTTCCACCCCCCCCAAGGGAGAGGTCTATCAGGCCATCGAGGGCGGCAACGGAGAGTTGGGCTTCTATTTGGTGTCGGACGGCACTGGCAAGCCCTACAAGTGCCGGGTGCGGCCCCCCTGCTTTAACTTTGTGTCGGCCCTGCCAGAAATGCTGATTGGCCACTATGTGGGAGACATCGTCCCCATCTACGGTTCCATCAACATGATTGGGGGCGAACTGGAACGGTAGAACACCAGGGCTCACGCATTTTCCCCGTTGACCCACGGGGGGCAACACACAGGCGCGAATATATTTCGAGAATCTTTCATGGACATGATCTTAGACATTCTAACCATTCCGCTGGTGCAGGCCGTCATTAAAATCCTGGTGTTCGTGCTGGGGTTTGTGATGGCCGTGGGCACGGTGCTGACCCTGATGGAACGCAAATGGATGAGCGCCGTGCAGGACCGCATTGGCCCAAACCGCGCCAACATTGGCAAGTTTACCGGCCACGGGGCCCTGCACATTGCCGCCGACGGGGTGAAAAGCCTGCTGAAGGAAGACACCGTGCCGGCCGGGGCCGACCGCTTCTTGTATCTCATCGCTCCGCTGTTTAGCTACTTTCCGGCCATTTTGGTGTGGGCGGTCATTCCCTTTGCCGGGCCCATTGGGTCGGTCACCTTTCAAATCACCGATATCAACACCGGGCTGGTGTTCATCTTCGCGGTCACCTCGCTGGGGGTGTATGGCGCGGTGCTGGGGGGCTACGCCTCTAACAACAAATACGCCTTGCTGGGGGCCATCCGCACGTCCTCTCAAATGTTGTCTTACGAGGTCTTCTTGGGGCTGTCGCTGATCGGCATCTTCATGGTGTACGGCACCGTGCAAGTCAGCAAAATCGTGGAGTTGCAGAACACCTATTGGTTCGACGGCCTGATCCCCAAGTGGGGAATTTTCACCCAGCCCCTGGCGTTCTTTTTGTTCTTTACCGGCATGCTGGCCGAGGCCAAGCGCCAGCCCTTCGACCAGCCCGAAGGCGAGTCTGAAATTATCGCCGGGTATTACCTGGAATACTCCGGCGCCCGGTTTTCGGCCTATATGCTGGCGGAGTACGTGTCCATCGTGGCGGTGTCGGCCATCACCGTGACCCTGTTCTTTGGGGGGTATCAAATCCCCTGGCTGTTCCCGGATGGCTTCCACCTGCTGGGTTACTCGCTGGCGCTGCCCCCGGTGGTGGTGGCCCTGCTGCAAGCCGGGTCCTTTATCACCAAGACACTCATCTTCTGCTGGCTGATCATCATCATTCGCTGGACATTGCCCCGGTTCCGCTTCGACCAAACCATGGACCTGGGGTGGAAAAAAATGTTGCCCTTGTCCATGGCCAACCTTGTGGTCACGGCCCTGGTGCTGCTGCTGACGGCCTAGAGATTCCAGGGAGCGGGCACCAAGCCGCTCCCCATTCGAAAACGAGCATTCAACCGGTGCGCCATGCAAACGGCTAAGAAACCATCCGTGAAAACCGTGCAGCGTCAAGGCGGGTTCTTGATCGACCTGTACCTGCCGGCCATTATTGGCGGGCTGCGGATTACCCTCCGCCACTTCTTCCGCAACGTCATCACCCAGTCCGACGTGGTGACCATCTCCTACCCCGAGCAGAAGCGGCGGATTTCTCCCCGCTGGCGGGGCCGCCACCGCTTAACGGTGCGAGAGGACGGCTTCATCAAGTGCGTGGCCTGCTACATGTGCGAAACCGTGTGCCCGGCCAAGTGCATTCACATTGAAGCGGGAGAAATGCCCGACAAGTCGGTGGAAAAATACCCGGTGGTGTTCGACATTGACGAACTGCGCTGCGTGTTTTGCGGGTTGTGCGTGGAGGCCTGCCCCAAAGACGCCATCCGCATGGACACCGGCATTTACTCCATGGCCTCCACCGAGCGGGTGACCTTCGACTACACCCGCAACATGCTGATGGACGCCCACGCCAAAACCGACAAGACCAAATTCCCCAGCACGCCCCTTCCCCTGACCCAAGAGGAAGCCCTGCCGCAATCCACCGCCAAACTGGCCGGGTAAGCGGGTTCCCTCTACTTTCGCTTCGCATGTCCTTCCTTCCGCTGCAGGGCTGGCAGAACCTTTCTCCGCTGGCCCGGCGTTCCATCGTGGCCATTGGCTTGGTCAGCCTGTTTACCGACTTGTCCAGCGAGATGATCTTCCCCCTGCTGCCGGTGTTTCTCACCACGGCCCTGGGGGCTGGGCCATTGTCTTTGGGGCTGATCGAAGGCTTGGCCGATTCGGTGTCTAGCCTGCTCAAGGTGGCCTCGGGGATATTCTCCGACCGGACGGGCCGCCGCAAACCCTTCATGGTGGCGGGCTATACCCTGTCCAGCCTGTGCAAGCCGTTTATCGGCCTGGCGGGCAGCTGGCCCATGGCGCTGGTGCTGCGTTTTGGCGACCGGCTGGGGAAGGGCATGCGGGCCTCTCCCCGAGACGCCCTCATTTCCGATCTCATTCCCTCCCGGCATTGGGGGGCCGCCTTTGGCTTTCACCGGGCCATGGATAACCTGGGGGCGGTGCTGGGGCCCCTGGTGGCGGCGGGGCTGCTGGCCCTGGGGTTCTCTCTGCCCCATTTGTTTCTGCTGGCCCTGGTGCCAGGGGTGCTGGTGGTGGCGCTGGTGGTGTGGGGGGTGAAAGAAATCCCCGTGGAAACCGCCGCCCCCAATACTCCCCCGCGGCGGGCGGTGACCTGGAGGGAAGGGTGGCGGACCTTGGGGCCGGATTACCGAAAATTTCTGGCGGTGTTGTTTTTGTTTACCCTGGGCGAAGCCAGCGAGGTCTTTCTGCTGCTGCACCTGGGCAACTTGGGGGTGCCCATGGCCTGGGTGGCGGGGCTGTGGGCCGCCCACAACGCCGTCCGCAGTCTGTCTGGCTGGCGGCTGGGGCCGCTGTCGGACCGGGTGGGGCGCCGCCCCCTGGTGCTGGCCGGGTGGGGGCTGTTCGTGGGTGTATTCGTGGTGTTTGCCCTGGGCCAGGGGCCCTGGTTGCCAGCCTTGGCCTTTGTGGCCTATGGGTTGTCGTTCGGTCTGACCGAGGCCCCCCAGCGGGCCTGGGTGAGCGACATGGTGCCAGCCGGGCTGCGGGGCACCGCCTTTGGCTTCTATCACGGGGTGTTGGGGCTGGCCACCCTGCCCGCCAGCGTGTTGTTTGGGGCAGTGTGGCAGGGCTGGGGGTACCAAACGGCGTTCCTGATGTCGGCCGGGGTGGGGGCCCTGGCCTTGGTGCTTTTGCTTTCCGTCCACATGGCTGGGGGGAAAAAATAAAGGAAGCAAGCGTATCACCCGCTGGCTTCGATCTGTTCCCCGAACAGCACCCCTCCCGTTACTCGAATCCATCGGCGATTCGATTCATCCGTTAAAGCACCCCTCCCTGGCGGCTTGCGCCGCCTGTCCCTCCCCATCGGAGAGGGACAATACGGCTTAGGCCGAAGAGTGGAGAATAGAATCTGTTTGGTGAATGAAGCCGGACGGAAGCAAGCAAATAACCCTTCGGCTTCGAGTTATTTCCCCTCCACGAAGGGGAGGGGATGCCCGCAGGGCAGGGGAGGGGTATTGTTGGCGATTCGATTCATCCGTTAAAGCACCCCTCCCTGGCGGCTGCGCCGCCCGTCCCTCCCCGTCGGAGAGGGACAATACGGCTTAGGCCGAAGAGTGGAGAATAGAATCTGTTTGGTGAATGAAGCCGGACGGAAGCAAGCAAATAACCCTTCGGCTTCGAGTTATTTCCCCTCCACGAAGGGGAGGGGATGCCCGCAGGGCAGGGGAGGGGTGCCGTTGGGAGGGAGTGTAAACAACCCAGGGGAATGATTTGAACGCGAGGGTGTGGTGAAGGTTTTTGAATCAAACCCCCCGCTGGAATTTTCTACCCCCTCTTTCGCGGAAGGTTGTATAATGAAGGTGAGAAGAGCATAGGAAGGATTGGCTTGGAGGGAGTTGGGCAGAAGAAGGACCCCGGAAGCCTTGAGGAAGGGATGGGAGGCTTCCGGGGGGTTGTAGACAAACCGCAGGAACCCGTTCTGGTGGAATGGTTTGTGGAGCGGGTGATCATTCGGTCGGGCGTTCTCTGGAGCACCGCCGGACGGGCGGAGGGCCCCGGATGCCAGCGAAGTAGGAAGTTGTAGGAAGGCGTAGATAGTAGGGCAGGAAGTTGGTGGAAAGAAGTTGCAGGTAGCAAGAAGTCGCAGGTAGCCCGAAGTTGACTGTGCCGTGGGCTGTGGGGCCGAAACCGGAAAGGCTCCCGACCGAATTGGAAGAGTCCGCGCGAGAGCGGACCGCGAAACCGCAGGCCCGAGCAACCTAGCTCTGCCGTGAGTGCCTTGAGTGAAGGGAGCCATCGAACCGGGCTGCGTCGGACGAATCCCCCTGGCGGACGATCCGTCAGGGGGATTTTGCTTTCTCCATTCCCCACGAAATTCCCAGCCCCCATGGCATGATCAGGGGGTTTGCCCGTTTACAGCGTGGTGGGCCAATTTCTTATTTTGCCAATCAGAGATTCTTTCATTCTTCTTATTCTTACATCCTATTTTCTACTCTTTACTTTCTTCCCTCACTCCCCTCTCCCTACGCCTTGTTCATTTCTCCTTGCTTCCTGCTTCCTGTACCCGCTTCATGCGTCTCCCTCATGTCTGTGTGTTTTTTATTTTATTTTTATGAAGATTGTAGATCCCTGAAAACAGGGGCTTGAAGAGAGTTGATCTTTTTATGATGGGCCATGGGGCAGATCTTTTTTTTGAAGAAAACGTAGAATGTGTATGGTGTCTTCCTTGAAAAACCACTAGGATAAATCCGTCCGGAGGTTGGCAGGACTTCCGGAGAAAAAGTGGGGGTTTTACTCTTCGGGGCTTGGGCATGAATTCATCCGCAACAGAACCGTCAAAATCTCACCTCTTCCATCCAAAGTTACTCGACAAACTCCGCGACCCGGAGCGTTGGTCTTTTATGGCCCCGGATAAAATCTGGGCCCGCATCAACGCCCGCCCGGTTCGGGTGCTGGTGGACGTGGGGGCTGGCATAGGCTTTTATGCCATTCCCTTTTCCAGGCGCATGGCCGAACAAGAAAATCGCCCCGGAGAGAACGCTCCCCCCGGGCTGGTGGTGGCGTTGGATATTCAGGGGGCCATGATCCCCCACCTGAAGCAGGCCGTGCGGGCAGAGAAGGCCCCCGGCGTGGCGGTGTTGCAGGCCGCGGGAGAGCGCCTGCCGCTGATTGACGGTTCGGCCGATGTGCTGCTGATGGCCAACCTGTTTCACGAGCTGGCCGACCCCCAGGCCGCCCTGGAGGAAGCCCAGCGGGTGTTGGCCCCCGGCGGGCGGCTGGCGGTGATCGACTGGCGGACAGAGCCCACCCCTAAGGGCCCTCCGCTGGATATCCGCATTGCAGAGCGCCAAGCCGCCGAAATGATGGTGCAGGCGGGGTTCCGCCACGTGCAATCCCACGGGGTGCTGCCCTACCATTGGTTTTTGCTGGCCGAGATGTAACCGCCCATTTTCATTCTTGACTTTCCCCCGCCATCCGCATGAAGATGACCCAGTCATGAGCGGGAGGGGCGGCCTGGGAAACCAGGCCGGTGCATCTGCGCAAGCCCTTTGTGACGACCTGATGTGACATTCTGTGAGATAGTCACGCATCTCGTGCCCAAGGTCTGCGCGCACCTTTCCGCCCGGCGCTATCCTCATGAATCTCGGCTTCGCCATAGACAACCGTAAGTGCATTGGCTGCCACGCCTGCACCACCGCCTGCAAGTCTGAGCACGATGTGCCCATTGGGGTGAACCGCACCTGGGTGAAGTACATCGAAAAGGGCAGCTACCCCGATACCCGCCGCCTGTTCACCGTTACCCGCTGCAACCACTGCGAAAATCCTCCCTGCGTTACCATTTGCCCGGTGCGGTCTCTCTACATCCGCCCCGATGGCATTGTGGATTTCGACAACCAGCGGTGCATTGGCTGCAAAAGCTGCATGCAGGCCTGCCCCTACGACGCCCTGTATATCGACCCCAACACCCACACCTCGGCCAAGTGCAACTTTTGCGCGCACCGGATTGACGGCGGCATGGAGCCAGCCTGCGTGATTGTGTGCCCCGAGCAGGCCATTGTGTCGGGCGACTTAGACAACCCCGCCAGCGCCATTTCTCGGCTCATCAGCCGCCATCCCTCCACCGTGCGCAAGCCGGAGAAATCCACCGGGCCCAAGCTGTTTTACATCGAGGGTGACGAGGCGGCCCACACCCCCACCGAGGCCCCCCCCCACACCAACTATCTGTGGTCCGACCAAGCCCAGGGGGTGGGTCACTTCGCGCGTTACGCCGCCCAGCGGGCCGCCACCAAACACCCCGAGCGCCAGTTGGGGCTGCTGGGCCCCAAGGGCGAAGAAGCCCACCAGGCCACCGCCCGCCAGGGGGCGGGCCCCCGGCTGTCTCGCTCCTACGATCCACCCTCCAAGGGGGTGCTGTGGGGGTGGGAGGTCTCTGGTTATTTGTGGACCAAGGGCATTTCCACCGGGTTGGTGATGCTGCCCCTGCTGCTGAACGTGCTGGGCTGGCTGCCCCTCACCCCGGTGCTGGAAACCGGACTGGCGGCGGTGTCGCTGGCCTTTCTGCTGATCACCACCGGCCTGCTGGTGAAAGACCTGGACCGCCCCAGCCGATTCCTGTATGTCATCCTGCGCCCCCAGTGGAACAGCTGGCTGGTGCGGGGGGGGTATATTCTGCAGGCCACCGGGGGGCTGCTGACCCTGTGGCTGGCGGTGCGGGTGTTCGACCTGCCCTTGCCGGGGGGCACGGGGTGGCTGTATGGCCTGCTGGCCGCGGCGGCTCTGATGGCGGCCATTTACACCGGGTTTTTGCTGGCCCAGGCCAAGGGCCGCGACTTTTGGCAAAGCCCCCTGCTGCCCGTGCACATGCTGGTGCAAAGCTTAATGATGGGCGGCGGGGCCCTGCTGCTGTACGGCTTGGCCGCGGGGATGGGGGTGCTGTGGCCCGCGGTCATTGCCCTGGAGGTGCTGCTGGCGGCGCACTTGCTGCTGCTGGCTATGGAATTCAACCTCACCCATCATTCTCACGACGCGGCCCTGACGGCCCACCTCATTACCCGGGGGCCCCTGGCGTTTCACTTCTGGAGCATGGTGACCCTGGGGAACGTGGCCCCGCTGTTGCTGCTTACCCAGGCCGCCGACGGGCGGCTGGTGGTTCCCGCGGCGGCGTTGGTGCTGTTCTTTGGGCTGGTGACGGAGCACATCTGGGTGCGGGCGCCCCAGTTGATTCCCCTGCGGTAGCTCACAGAGAGAAAACAGAGAGAAAGCAGAAAGAAAGCAGGGAGAAAAGAGCGAAGAGGGAAAATCGGGGAAATCGGGAATGCTCGAAAAGGGGTGATTGGGCCAGAGTTCGGCAGAACCATTTCCAGAATCAGTTTCATCAATGGAGCGACCATGGCAGGCAAACAGGGAATGAAACGCGGCAAACCGTTGGGCGGAAAATCCTTCATCGAAAAAACCGCCGAGGCCCTGCGGCTGATCCCCGCCATTGAGCCGGGCCCCCAGGAGATGACCACCACGCCCCTGGAAAAATTCCCCCCCAAAGACCAGTGGAAAAACTGGGAAGAGAACGATGCCGCCGCCTGGCCCCGCCGGGCGAAGAACCGCTACCATTTGATTCCCACCACCTGTTTCAACTGCGAGTCGGCCTGCGGGCTGGTGGCCTATATCGACAAAGAGAACGGCCAGGTGAAACGCTTCGAGGGCAACCCCTTCCACCCGGCTTCCCGGGGGCGGAACTGCGCCAAAGGCCCCGCCACCATCAACCAGATCACCGACCCGGAACGCATTCTCTACCCCCTGAAGCGCAAGGGCCCCCGCGGCGGCGGAGGGTGGGAGCGGATTTCTTGGGACCAGGCCCTGAACGAAATTGCTCAGCGGGTGCGAAAAGCCCTGCATGAAAACCGCCGAGACGAGGTGGTGTATCACGTGGGCCGCCCTGGCCACGAGGGTTACATGGAACGGGTGCTGAAAGCCTGGGGGGTAGACGGTCACAACAGCCACACCAACATTTGTTCCGCCGGGGCCCGCCTGGGGTTTGCCCTGTGGCAAGGTTACGACCGCCCCTCGCCCGACTTTGCCAACGCCAAGTTTATCCTGCTCATCTCCTCTCACCTGGAGACCGGCCACTTTTTCAACCCCCACGCCCAGCGCATTGTGGAAGGCATGATGGACGGCGCGGGCTTGGCCGTGATGGACCCCCGGCTGTCGAACACGGCTTCCATGGCCGATGAATGGATGCCCACCTATCCGGGGTCGGAACCGGCGGTGCTGCTGGCCATGGCCCGAATTATTCTGCAAGAGGGCACGTTTAACCGGGAATTTTTGGAAACCTGGGTGAACTGGCCGGAATACATGGCCGCCCGCCACCCAGGCAAACCCGCCGCCTTCACCGACTTTGTGGCGGCGTTGATTGAAGAATACAAAGACTTCACCCCAGAATTCGCGGCCAAAGAAGCGGGCATTTCCGCCGAGCAGATCGTGAAGGTGGCCCGGCAGATTGCCCAGGCTGGCAGCCGCTTTGCCGCCCACAACTGGCGCGGCCCCGGGGCCGGCGCCCTGGGGGGCTGGCAGGTGGCCCGCACCCTGCACTTTTTGCACGTGCTCACCGGCTCGGTGGGGACCTTTGGGGGCACCAGCCCCAGCGCCTGGAGCAAATACAAGCCCCACCTGCCCCACGGCAACCCCCCGGCGCCCAAAAACTGGAACGAGCTGCAATGGCCCTGGGAATACCCCCTGACCCACTACGAGATGAGCGAGATTCTCCCTCACCTGTTGAAGGACGGCCGGGGCAAACTAGATACCTACTTCACCCGGGTGTTCAACCCGGTGTGGACCTATCCCGATGGGTTCTCGTGGATTGAAGTGCTGCGGGATGAAAACATGGTGGGCTGCCATGTGCACCTGTCTCCCACCTGGAACGAGACGGCCTACTTTGCCGACTATGTGCTGCCCATGGGCCATGCCTCTGAGCGGCACGACATTAACTCTTACGAAACCCACTCCGGCACCTGGGTGGCCTTCCGCCAGCCGGTGCTGCGCCGCTACATGGAAGAAAACGGCCAGCCGGTGGAATTTACCTGGCAGGCCAACCCCGGCGAAGTGTGGGAAGAAGATGAGTTCTGGATGGAGTTGTCGTGGCGCATGGACCCGGACGGTGCCTTGGGCATCAAGCCGTTCTTCGAGTCTCCCTACCGCAAGGGAGAGCGGATGACGGTGGACGATTACTATCAATATACCTTCGAGCGGGTGCCGGGGCTCACCGCCGCCGCCAAGGCCCAGGGCCTGACGGAACTGGGTTACATGAAAGAATATGGGGCCTTCGAGGTGGTGAAAGAAGCCTACCTGAAGCACCTGGACCCCCTGGACGACAAAACCCTGGCGGGCATCCAAACCAACCCCAAAACGGGCCTGATTACCAAAGACGGCGCGCCAGTGGGCCTGATGGTGAACGGCAAGGCCGTGACGGGCTTTCCCACCCCTTCCCGCCGCCAAGAAATATACTCCGCCACCATGGCCGAATGGGGCTGGCCAGAGCACACCCTGCCGGGCTACATCAAAAGCCATGTTCATCCAGACAACCTGGATGCCTCGAAAAACGAATACGCCCTGGTGCCAAACTTCCGGCTGCCGGTGCTGATCCACAGCCGTTCGGGCAACGCCAAGTGGCTGGTGGAAATTGCCCACAAGAACCCCATCTGGATGCACACCAGCGATGCCGAAAAAATGGGTCTGGTCACCGGCAGCCTGCTGAAGGTGGTGACCGACATCGGCTGGTTTATCGACAAAGTGTGGGTCTCTGAATCGGTGAAGCCGGGGGTGGTGGCTTGTTCTCATCACATTGGGCGCTGGAAACTGGAAAACGGTCCCCAGGCCAACTCTTGGGCGGCCAACACCGTGCGCATTCAAGAAAGCGCTCCGGGCCAATGGAAGCTCTCTCACGTGGCGGGGGTGCAGCCCTTCAAAAGTTCCGACCCCGACTCCAGCCGCATTTTCTGGCGCGATGGAGGGGTGCATCAAAACATCACCCATGCCGTTCACCCAGACCCCTGGAGCGGCATGCACTGCTGGCACCAGCGGGTAAGGCTGGAAAAACCAGCCCCCGGAGAAAACTACGGGGATATTTTCGTGGATACCAACCGCTCCTTCGCCAACTTTAAGGAGTGGCTGGCCAAGACCCGCCCCCCCGCCAACCCGGAAGGGCTGCGCCGCCCCCTGTGGTTCAACCGCCCCCTGCGCCCCGTGCCAGAGGCCTATTACCGGAAGAAGAAGTAGTTCCTGCGTTCTCCCGTTGACCCCCGCCCTCCTCAAGGGGTAAGAATATACCGTAAGGGAATATTCCCCCTTTGATGAGGAAACGCCATGGAACCGATCACCCAAGATACAATGACCCGGATGGTGTCTGCCATTGTCCGGGCCGCCGATCCGGAGAAAATTCTCCTGTTCGGCTCCCGGGCCAAGGGGAATTTCCGCGTGGATTCTGACGTGGATTTTCTGGTGATTGAACGAGAACCTTTTGGTGGCGAACGTCGCCGGGAGGGTGAATTGTCTCATATACGGAAAGCTTTGTGGGACTTTCAGGTCCCCATTGACCTCTTGGTTTTTTCCATGGCCGAAGTGGAGCGATGGAAGAACTCCATCAATCACGTTATTGGGCGTTCCCTGCGGGAAGGTGTTGTTCTGTACGAGCGCCCAGTATGAGCGACCTGGACCATGCCAGACATATGTTTTCTCTGGCGAGGGATGACTTGCGGGCCATGGAAAACATGCTGGACCCGGAAAAATTCACCGCTCCCATTTTTGGTTTTCACGCTCAGCAATCTGTTGAAAAAACGTTGAAAGCTTGGTTAAGCCTGTTGGGCATACAGTATCCCTTAACCCATGACATTCACTTGCTTTTGAAAGAGTTGGAAGTCCTTAAGAGTCAGGATATCCATGGGTTTGCTGTGCTTGCCGATTTGACCGATTATGCGGTGGCGTTTCGTTACAATGCCGATGAACAACAAATAGAAATAGATCGTTTGTTCTGGCTGGAAAAGGTGAAGGAACTTGTTCGGCATGTGGAGGGATTGTTTTAGCGAGTCCGCCGCAGGCGGGATTCTTCCCGGTATTCCGACGGGGATTTTCCCGTCCAGCGGCGGAAGGCCCGGTGAAACGGGCTGGGCTCGGAAAACCCCAGCAGATAGGCCACGTCGGATACCCCCATCCGTTCATCCGCCAGGAACGACACCGCCAGGTCCCGCCGCAAATCCTCCAACACCCCCTGAAACGTGGTTCCCTGGTCCTTCAGCCGGTTTTGCAGGGTGCGGGGGGTGAACCCCAGGCGCTGGGCAATGTCGGTCAGGGAAGGCTCTCCCTCGCTCAGGCTGGCCGAGATTTCCATGCGTAAAAAATCCACCAGGTTGGTGGGGGAGGGCAGGCTGGCCAGTTCCAGGTCGGCCAGCCGGGTGATCAAGGCGTTTAACTCCGGGTCGGCATGCCTCATGGGTGCTTCTAACAGATCCAGGGGAAACACAATCTCGTTCACCTTGCTGTGAAAGGTGACATCGACCCCAAAGAATTCCCGATAGGCCTGCTCATGGCCAGGGGAAGAATGGGTAAAACTGACCGACGACAGAGGAATGGGCCTCGTGTCTTGGCACAGGCCATTGTAAAACCCCCCCAGGGCCGCCACCGAGGCGGCTCCCAGCCATTCCCGCTCTTTCTCTCTCGCCACCACCAATACCATGAACACCTCTTTGCGGGTGTATACCGTGTGGATGATGTGGGCATCGCTCCATAACCGGTAATAACGGTTCAGCTTTTCTAGAGCCTCTTTCATGGTGGGGCAGGTGGCCGTCAAATACCGAATCAACCCCAGGCGGTGACTTTTGGTCTCCTTGGCCATTTCCAGCCCAAAATCTTTCTCTGGGGTTCGGGTGAGGGCGGCCTCTAAAAGAACCCTGGTTTTCCAGCAGGGAATCCGGTTTCCCATATCTTTGAAAAACTCTGGAGAAAGGTGCAGCTTTTCCAGGGTCTCCGTGAGATCCACGGACAACCGTTGGGCGGTATCTAGCAGCAGTCGGGGAATGACCACGGTTTCGGTGAGAGAGGCCATAGGGTGGAATGATGGAGCGAGGGGGAGATCCTGGCAAAATTTTCAGCGAATTTGACAGGAATGGGTTTCCTTACACCCCAAAATGGGGGTATTTTTCGCCGAAGGTCAATATTTTTCGTGCTGGGTCACTGTTTTCACCCCTGCTCCTTCCTATACTGGCAACAGATGAACGGGGCGGCGTACAAAAACCCCCTGAGAATTGAATAGCAAAGGAATTGAACAGCAAAGATTGAGCTGCAAGGTTCTTAACTGTTTTTAACGGTAAGGACTTTAGGATTATAACGGCAAAGATTTTTAACGGCAAAGGCACGGAAGCAACGGAGAACGCTTTTCCCCCCCAAAAGCCTTCGAAACTTCCGTGCCCCCCTTTCCCGAGTTTTCTGATTTTCCCGATGGCTTCCCCGTCTCTCCGGGGAGGCTCCAGACGGGTGCCGACCGGGCGGCAGGCAGGTCCGTTGATGACAGACATCCCGTCTAACGAGTACGGGGACAAACGAACGCTTTCCCCCCAAAGCCCGTTTGTCCCCGTACTTTTTTTTACCCCCCTTTCAACTTTCCTCTGGATAGCCCAGTTCCGTCAGCCGGCGTCCGTCGGCGCTCCAATTTTTGGCTACCTTTACCCGCAGGTCCAGAAAAATTTTGGTGCCGAGCAAGGCCTCTAATTGCAGCCGGGCGGCCTTGCCGATGTCTCCCAGCATTTTTCCCCGCTTCCCAATCAAAATTCCCTTCTGAGAATCCCGTTCCACCAGCAGGGTGGCGTGGATGGTGAGCATCTTTCCGGCTTCTTCTTTGTGGTCCACCACCACGGCGGTGGAGTAGGGAATCTCTTCGTGGGTGCGGCGGAACACTTCTTGGCGAATCATCTCGGCAATGAACATGTTTTCCGGCTGATCCGATACCTGACCCTCCTCAAAGTAAGGGGGGCCTTCCGGCAGCCGTGTTTCCACCGCGTCCAGCAGGGCTGTTACCCCCATGCCGGTCAGGGCCGACACGGCGGTGACCCCCATCCAGGGGCGGCGGGCGCCTTCCGCCGCATGGCGGAACCAAGCCATGGTGGATTCAATCCGCTCTGGCGGGGCCGCGTCGGACTTGTTCACCACCAGCATGGCGGGCGGCGTGGCCCGGCTGACCATCTCCCACACCAGGGTGTCTTGGGGGCCAGGTTCTCCCCGCCCTGGGGGGAAGGGTTCCACCACCATCACCACCAAGTCCGCGTCTTTCAGCGAGGCCGCCGCGTATTGCACCATGCGCCGGTTCAGCAGGTCCGCTGCCTGGTGGATGCCGGGGGTGTCGAGGAATACCGCCTGCCAGGGGCGGCCCTGGGTTTTGCCATGGCGCACGCCCATCACCCGGTTGCGGGTGGTCTGGGGTTTGTCGGCGGTGATGGACACCGGCTGCCCCACCAGCCGGTTCAGCAGGGTGGATTTTCCCACGTTGGGGCGGCCCACGATGGCGATGAATCCGGAACGGTAAGTGGGAGAAGACGGCATGGGCTGGCTGGGAAAGAGTGGGGAAAACCTCCCTGGGGGTACTCGGAATGAGCGTGGGGTGTGTCTTACAGTAAACAACCCCCAGGTGGCCGTCAACGAACAACGGAGGGAACGGTTCGCGGGCCTTGAGCCTGCTTCTTGCGGAGGGTATGCTGGGGATGCCCGGCTGGGGGTGAAGCACCGGCCTGCGCCGCCTGTCTATCATGACCTCCCGCACCGGATTCGGGTTACTCCGTTTCTTTCTTTCTTTCTTTCTTTCTCTCCCTCTCTCATTTTCTCCTTCATGCCCACCAGCGATTCCAAACCCCGAGTGGTGTTCATGGGCAGCCCAGAGGCGGCCCTGCCGGTGTTTCACCTGCTGGCGGCCCACCCTGGGGTGCGGCTGGTGGGGGTGGTGACCCAGCCCGACAAGCCCGCCGGGCGGAACCGGCGGCTGACCCCCTGCCCGGTGAAAGCCGCCGCCCTGGCCCTAGGGCTGCCCGTGGCCACCCCGGCCAAAGCGGGCGATGCCGAGGGCATGGCGGCCCTGGCCGCCATGGCGCCAGAGCTGATTGTGGTGCTGGCCTATGGCAAGCTGCTGCCCCGGCGGGTGTTGGACCTGCCCCCCTTGGGGTGCTGGAACCTGCATTTTTCCCGGCTGCCCCGCTGGCGGGGGGCCAGCCCGGTGCAGGCGGCCCTGCTGGCGGGGGACCCCTCCACCGGCATTACCTTGCAGCGAATGGCCCCAGAAATGGACGCCGGAGACGTGGCGGCCGACAGCGGCCCCCTGGAGATTCTGCCCAACGAAACCGCCGGAGAGTTGATGGCCCGGCTGGCCCAGGCCGCCGCCCAACTGGCCGAGGAGGCCCTGCCCCGGCTGCTGGCGGGGAACCCCCCATTGCAGCCCCAGCCCCCAGCGGGGATTACCCATTGCGGGATGATTTCCAAAGAAGACGGTGCCCTGAATCCAGTTCAGGAGACGGCGGAACAAATTCTGCGGCGCTGGCAGGCCATGACCCCCTGGCCGGGGCTGTTTGGCTGGCTGGGGGGGCGGCGGGTGGTGGTGACCCGGCTGGCCCTGGCAGAAGCCGCCCCAGAACAAGTAACCCGCTGGATGAGCGGGGGCCCCGTTGGAACCGTGTTCCCCGATGGGCACATGGTCTGTAAGCAAGGTGTTGTGCGGCTGGTTCGGGTGAAGCCCGAAGGCAAGGGCGAGATGGAACTGGCGGCTTTTTTTAACGGCCACCCCCAGGCGGCAGGTGCCCTGTGGCAGCATGAACCTCCTGGCTCTCCCGCCTCTCCTTCCTCCTCCTCTCCGTCAAGCCCATGAGCCTGTATCGCAGCCACCTGCCCGCCCGGTTTAACTTGGCCCAGGCCCTGACCCAGGCCCAGCCCGCCGCCGGGCGGGGGAATCAAACCTACATGGTGTGCGGAGAGCAGCGGCTGACCTTTCAGGGGCTGGCGGAGCAGACCGCCCGCATGGCTGGCGCCCTGGAGGCGCTGGGCGTGCGGCCAGGGGAACGGGTGATGCTGCTCACCGGGGAGAACCTGCGCTTTCCCCCGTTGTTTCTGGGGGTCATTCACCGGGGGGCGGTGGCGGTGCCCCTCAACCCGCTGCTTACCCCCCAAGATCACCTGGGGATGCTGCACGACAGCCAGGCCAGTCTGCTGGTGGTGGAGGACAACCTGTGGCCCCTGCTGGCCCGCGCCCGGCTGCCTGCCGGGTTGAAGGTGGCCCTGACGGGCCAGGGGAGCGAAAGCCTGGAAACCGGGCTGCCACGGCTGGAGACCCTGGCCGCCAGCCAACCGGCGGAGCGGGCGCCCGAAGGATGCGGCCCCGATGCCCCGGCCTTTTGGCTGTACACCAGCGGCTCCACCGGGGTGCCCAAGGCCGCCATTCACCGGCACCGCGACATGATGGCCGCCTGGGAACTGTATGGCCGGGGGGTGCTGAACCTGCGGCCGGGGGAGGTGACCTTCTCGGCCCCCAAGTTTTTCTTTGCCTACGGTTTGGGGAACAGCCTGGCGTTTCCTTTGCTGGCTGGGGCCACGGCGGTCATCTCCGGCCAGCCCCCCACCCCTCGCGCCTTGCTAGAGACCCTGGCCCGCCACCGCCCGGCGGTGTTCTACGCGGTGCCCACCCACCTGAACGGTTTGCTGAACCTGTACCAAGCTTGGCGGGAGGGCCGGGAAGACCCCCCGGCGGTGCTTCCAACGCTGGATCACCTGCGGCTGGCGGTGTCGGCGGGGGAGACCCTGCCCGCCCCCCTGTGGCACCGCTGGAAGGCTCATTTCTCCGCCGACCTGCTGGACGGCCTGGGCACCACCGAACTGTTTCATATCGTGATCAGCAACCGCCCCGGGGCCAGCCGTCCCGGCACCACCGGCACCTTGGTGGAGGGGGTGGAGGCCCGCTTGGCGCGCCTGCCGGACCCCTCGGCGGCAGAGCAGGACAACCCCCCCACGGTGGTGGAACTGCCCGAGGCCGCCCCCGGCGAAACCGGCTTGCTGCTGGTGCGCTCAGAGGCGGCCTCTCCCGCCTATTGGAACCGCCCGGAATTGTCTCAGGCCGTTATGGCCCAGGGCTGGACGGTCACCGGAGATTTGTTCCAACGGTCTGCCGAGGGCTGGTTTACCTACGTGGGGCGCAACGATGACATGATGAAGGTGGGGGGAAGCTGGGTGGCCCCGGCGGAAGTGGAAGCCGCCCTGATGACCCACCCCGCCGTGGCCGAATGCGCCGTGGCGGGGGCGGCCACCCCGGATGGGCTGGGGCAGGCCAAAGCCTTTGTGGTGCTGAACGGGAACTATGCTCCGGAAGATTCACTGGCCGAGGAACTGAAGGCCCACATGGCGCAACAGATGGCCGCTTTCAAAGTCCCCCGCTGGGTGGCCTTTGTTCATCATCTGCCCAAAACGGCCACCGGTAAAATTCAACGCTATAAACTTAGGGGGTGAAATACTCGAAGCCGAAACATCCCCCCTGCCCAACACCTCTCCCCCCTACCCCCCTCCCACCAACACCTCACCCCCCGCCCCCCTCTCCCGAAGAGAGGGGGAGTTCAATGGCGTTTGGGCGTAGCCTGCTTCCTTCCGGCTGAATCATCCGAACGGATTTTATTCTCCACCCTTCGGCCTAAGCCGTATTGTCCCTCTCCGAATGGGGAGGGACAGCCGCCTGAAGGGCGGCAGGGAGGGGTGCTGTTCGGGAAGCAACTCGAATCCGCAAAATTATGCGCTTGCTGCCGTTCAGTGTTCACTTTCCGCACGGATGAACGGAATAGCCGATGGCTTCGAGTCAAGGGGCAGCCCGCGACAGCGGGCGGGGTGAGGCCCATTCTCCGCTGGATGAGACCTCACCCCCCGCCCCCCTCTCCCGAAGAGAGGGGGAGTTCAATGGCGTTTGGGCGTAGCCTGCTTCCTTCCGGCTTCATCAACTGAACGGATTTTATTCTCCACCCTTCGGCCTAAGCCGTATTGTCCCTCTCCGAATGGGGAGGGACAGCCGTCCGAAGGACATCAGGGAGGGGTGCTGTACGGGAAGCAACTCGAATCCGAAAAGTAATGCGCTTGCTGCCGTACAGTGTTCACTTTCCGCACGGATGAATGGAATAGCCGATGGCTTCGAGTCAAGGGGCAGCCCGCGACAGCGGGCGGGGTGAGGCCCATTCTCCGCTGGATGAGACCTCACCCCCCGCCCCCCTCTCCCGAAGAGGGGGGGAGTTCAATGGCGTTTGGGCGTAGCCTGCTTCCTTCCGGCTTCATCAACTGAACGGATTTTATTCTCCACCCTTCGGCCTAAGCCGTATTGTCCCTCTCCGAATGGGGAGGGACAGCCGCCTGAAAGGCGGCAGGGAGGGGTGTTGTTGGGGAATGAATAGCGGGTGAAAAAAAAGCACGGCCGAAGCCGTGCTTGAAAAGGAAATAAGAAACGATTTTGCCTGCGGTTAATACCTGGGCATGTCGGGGTCAACTTCCTGGGCGTAGCGGTCGATACCCCCGGCCACGCTTTTTAGTTTGGTGAACCCCTTGGCCTTCAGTTTTTTCAGCGCGGTGATAGAGCGCTTGCCCTTGTAGCAATACAAGTAGATGTCCTCCTCCGGGTTCAATTCGGCGATGAAGTTGTCGAACTGGCTGAGCGGCGTCAGCCGGGCCGGGGGAATATGGGCAATGTCCCACTCGAAGGGCTCGCGCACGTCGAGCACGGTGAGTTTTTTCCCCGAATCCAGAATGCCGCGGAATTCCTGGGGAGAGATTT
This sequence comes from Deltaproteobacteria bacterium, assembly GCA_029858505.1. Classification (GTDB taxonomy): domain Bacteria; phylum SAR324; class SAR324; order SAR324; family JACQKK01; genus JAOUEW01. The sequence goes on along the minus strand of JAOUEW010000006.1, from coordinate 28,853 downwards.
CCACCTCGGCCAAGTTTAGCTCGGGCTCTTTCACCTTGGGCATCTGCACATCGCAGAAGGCCACGTAGTCAATCAGCTCTTTGATGCTGGGCTTGTCGCCGCACAGTTCGCAGTCGGTGTTGCGCTTCAGCTTCACGTCTTTGAACGACATGCGCAGGGCATCGAACAGCAGCAGCCGCCCGGTGAGGGTCTTGCCGATCCCCATGATGAGTTTGACCGTTTCGGTCGCCATCAGCAGTCCAACCGTTCCCGGGAGCACGCCCAGGACGCCAGCCTCCGCTCAGCTGGGCACCAGCGCCGCCGGGGGCGGGCTGGAGTACAGGCAGCGATAGCAGGGCCCGCCCCCGTGGGGGTGGAACACCGTGATCTGGCCTTCGAACATGAAGATGGAGCCGTACACCAAGGGCTTTTGGGCGAAGAACGCCGCGTCGTTGGTCAGGTAGCGGGTGGCAAAGTTATCGGAACCGTCCACGATGACGTCGTAGTCTTGGAAAATCCTCAGGGCGTTGTCGCGGGTCAGGCGCTCCTGATAGGTGGTTACCTCAATCAGGGGATTGATGTTGGTGATGGTGTCTTTGATGGATTCCACCTTGGGCCGCCCGGCGTCTTTGGTGCCGTGGGCCACCTGCCGGTGCAGGTTCGACACATCCACCGTGTCGTGGTCCATAATGCCCAGGTGCCCAATGCCCGCGGCCCCCAAATACAGCCCCAGGGGAGAACCCAGCCCCCCGGCGCCGATCAACAGCACGCGGGCGGCCTTCATTTTTTTCTGGCCCGCCATGCCCACCTGGGGCAGGGTCAGGTGGCGGCTGTAGCGGCCAATTTCATCATTGGTTAATTGAATATCCACGGGGCTCCTTTGCAAGCCAGTTGTACGCTCACTGTCCTTCAGTTCCTTAATCTTTCCGATCTATTTTTTCTCTTTTTCTGCTGGGCCAATCCTTCCTTCAATCTATCTGCCCTTTTCTAAAAGCGCAATGCCAATCTGTTGATTTGTCAGACAATTACAGTCACATGGGGCTGTGACAGTCTGGGGGGGCGTCAGCAGCGGGCCAAAAAATTCCGAAAAATCAGGGCGCCCTGGGGGGTGAGAAAGGATTCGGGGTGGAATTGCACCCCCGCCAGGGGCAGGGTGGGGTGGGTCATGGCCATCAGTTCCCCCTGGTCATCCCAGGCGGCGGCCAGCCAGCCCTGGGGAGGGGCGGAGAGAATGAGAGAGTTGTAGCGCCCCGCGGTGAAGGGGCTGTCCAGCCCCTGAAACAGCCAGCCGTTGTCGTGGCGAATCTGGACGGTTTGCCCGTGGAGCGGGCGCTGGGCCCGGGTCAATTCAGCCCCAAAGGCTTCTCCCAGGCATTGGTGGCCCAGGCACACCCCCAGCATGGGCAGATGGGGGTGAAACCGGGCGATGGCCTGCAGGCAGAGGCCCGCCTGGGATGGCCGGCCCGGACCCGCCGACAGCACCAAACCCTGGGGGGCCGCCTGGGCCAGGTCTTCCAGCGTCATCTCTTGGCTAGAGACCACCTGGGTGCGGGCCCCCAGGGCCCCCAAGGCTTGGGCCAGGTTCCAGGTGAAGGAGTCTTGGTTGTCGAGGATGAGAATCATCACCGGGCGGGGGCCCCGGAAAGAGAGAAAATTACCGCCCTACGCTTTGGCGGTTTAGCAACAGGTCTGGAACCAGTTGATCGTTGCGGGTGGGCAGCCGCACTGGCTGCCCGTTCAGGGTGGCGGTGATTCCCCCGGCCCGGCCGATGGTCAGGTGAAATTCCCGGTCGGCGCCATATTCCTTGGTTTGCCCGGCCCCCACCAGCACATCCAGGGGGGTGCCTTTGTCTGGGGTAATGCGCAGCCAGGTGGCTTCTACCCCTTTCACCGACAACACCAGGGCTTTGCCGCTCATCGCGGGCGAAGGGGTTGGGGCAGTCTGGGGTTCGGTCTGGCTGGAAGCCACGGGTTCTGGGGTGTTGGCTTTGGGGCTGAACAGATAGATGACACCCCACACCAAGGCCAGCCCCGCCAAGCCCAGGGCCACCATTTGGGCGGGGGGCATGGTTAGGGTAAAGCCGGGCTGCTTTAACTCTTGGGGGGGAGACAAGTTCTCTTCCTCTTCCGTGTCCGTCAACCGCAGCAGGCGGGCGTAATCGTACAGCAGGTCATCGGGAGAAATGCCCACCACCCTTGCGTAATTGCGGATAAACCCACGCACAAAGGCGGGGGCGGGCAATCCATTGTGGTCACCCACCTCGATTTTTTTCAGGAAGTTTTGGTTGATGCGGGTGTTGGCGGCAATATCGTTCAGGCTTAGCCCTTTGGCCTCACGGCCGGCTTTCAGCCGGGCGCCTATGGATTGACAAACTTCTTTGACCCGTTGGGCTTGGTTTGCCATGGTGTTTCAGCGAAGAGAAAGGGGTCAGACCGATGGAATGTATTTCCCCAGGATGGGTTCCAGATCCCGCAGGGTTTCCCGCGGAATGCGGTCAGGTGGGGTGACAATAGCATTTTTCACGGCGGATGGACAGGGGCAGGGGCGGTCTTCGCCCAAGCCAGCGATGGCGACGGCCAAAATGCGTTTGGCGGTTTCCACGTTTTTGCGCATCACCTCTAGCACGGCCTCGATAGTGACCTGTTCGTTGCTTTCGTGCCAGCAGTCGTAGTCGGTGGAAAGGGCAATGGTGCCGAAGCACAGTTCGGCTTCCCGGGCCAATTTGGCTTCTTGCAGGTTGGTCATGCCAATGACCGACGCCCCCCAGGAGCGGTATAGGTTGGATTCCGCCCGGGTGGAAAAGGCCGGGCCTTCCATGCACAGGTAGGTCCCCCCAGGGTGGCAAACGGCGCCAACCTGCTTGCCAGCGCTCACCAGCTGTTTGAACAAATGGGGGCAAACGGGGTCGCCGAACTGCACGTGGGCCACGACTCCCCGGCCAAAGAAGGTGGAGTCTCGCAGGCGGGTGCGGTCGATGAATTGGTCGGGGAACACAATGTGGCCGGGCTCGATGCTTTCTTTCAGGCTGCCCACCGCGGAGATGGCGATCAGGTGGGTGGCCCCCAGCTTTTTCAGCCCCCAAATGTTGGCCTTGTAGGGAATTTCCGAGGGGGTGAGCCGGTGACCCGCCCCATGGCGGGCCAGAAAAGCCACCGGGCGGCCATGCAACCGGCCCGTGGTATAGGGCCCAGAGGGATTGCCGAAGGGGGTGGTGAGGGTGACCTCCCGCAGGTCTTCCATGCCGTCTAGGTTGTATAACCCGCTGCCCCCGATGATGCCGATCATCATGATTGACCTGGAGAGATAAGGGGGTGGAGAGTTGAACCCAGGAAGTGGCTGGCCGAACAAAAAAACAGCGACAAAGCACGAGAAAGAAAAAACAAGAAAATAAAGCGCAAGAAAAACGGGGAGGATGGCGTGGAGGACGTCTCCCCTGAAACCGAAGTTTCCCTGAAATCGAAGTGGCCAGACTCAGAATCGAACTGAGGACACAGGGATTTTCAGTCCCTTGCTCTACCAACTGAGCTATCTGGCCCAAAGATATCCAACTAGAATGAAGAATGTGCCCCCACCCTGTCAAGCCCCCAGGCCCATGGGCCTGTTTCTGCCCAGCCCCCTTGTGAGCCCTGGAGAAATTTGGTAAAAAAAACAATCATCCAAGGTTCCAATCTCCATGATTTCCCCTTTTCTGCAGGAAGGCTTCAAACCACACGTGGAATGGTTCAGCCGTGGCGACCTGGTCATTGACGCGGGTACAACCCATACCGTATTGGCTTCTCGACAAAACGGTTTTTTGCTGCGCTGCCCCACCCGGGTGGCCCTGAACGAGGAACGCTCTGGAAAGGGTGGAAAGGGCGAGGTTCGGCTGTCGATGGCGGCCTATGGCTCTGGCGCCCTGCGCTGGGACGACAGCTGGCCGGAAACGGTGCGTATGGTGAGCCCCATGGACCATGGCCAGGTGGCCGAACGGGCCGCCATGGATATGCTGTTGCGGGCCATGTACCGCCAAGTGCGGGGCGGCCAGCCGCCGTTGTGGCAGGGCCGGGGCTTGGGGGGGCTGTTGGTGGACCCCGGCCAAAACATGGAGCAGCAATACCTGCTGTTTGAACTGACCCAGCCCCTGGCCGGGGGAACGGTGAAGCCGCTGTCCATTCCCCTGGCCGCCGCCCGGGGGGCGGGGTGGGAAATTCAAGCCCCCCGTGGGAGAATGGTGATTGATCTAGGGGGCGGGCGCACCACCCTGGGGGTGATTTCCATGGGGCAACTGGTGCACCACCACTCCCGGCCAGTGGGGGGAGAAGACCTGGACCGGGCCTTGGCGGCCTACATCGAATCGGCATACCATATTCCCGTAGAGCTTTCTTTCGCCGAGCGGGTGAAAAAAGAGATTGGCTCCCTGTATCCCCAAGAAAAACCCTTGCAAACGGTTTTGCAGGGCAGCCCAGGCCCTGGGGGGCAGGGCAAGAAATTTCTGCTGGACGACAACGAAGTGAGAGATGCCCTGCTAGATGCTTTTGAACCGGTGGTGGGGGCCATTCAGCAGGGGTTCAGCGGCTTAGACCCGGAAATTTGCCGGGACATTTCCACCGATGGGGTGATGCTGGTGGGGGGAGGGGCCCTGCTGGCCGGAACCGCCCAGTATTTAAGCGAACGTTTTGGCCTGCCGTTCTATCTTTCGGCCGATCCGCTGAATATTTTGGTCAAGGGGGCCATGGCCCTGCTCAACGAATCTTCTGGCAAGGAGTCTTAACCGGCATGTTCGATTTATTTCGCCAGCAGCAGGTGTTGATTACCGGGTTGGTGCTGGCCCTGGCCATGGCGGGCCTGCTGTCGCTGCGCGTGCAGCGGCCTGGGGTGGAGTATTTGCTGCAAGACGGTTTGGGGCTGGTGGTGTCTCCGGCCCAGCAAACCTACTCCTCCCTTACCGGCCAGGTGCAGCAGGTGAAAGACGACTACGTGAACCTGGTGCGGCTGCAGGAGGAAAACGTTCGCCTGAAAAACCAGGTGATGGCCATGGAAGAGCAATTGAACCAATACATCAACGATTCGGTTCAATTCAACCTGCTGCGCGAGCAGTTGAAGTTCCAAGAGCAGACCCCCCAAGACAAAGAATATTCCGAAGTGATTGGCGAATCGGCCGACAACTACCACCACGTGGTGGTGATTAACAAAGGGGCCCAATATGGCTTCCGCCACAATTATCCCGTGGTGCTGCGGGAGGGCGTGGTGGGCCGGGTGCAGTCGGTAACCCCCCAAACCGCCGTGGTGCAGCTGATTGTGGACCGCCGCCACGCCTTGCCGGTGCTCATTCAGCGCACCCGGGAGCGAATGATGGTGTTTGGCCGGGAAAACAACCTGGGGCTGGATTCTCCGGAAAAAGGTTTGGCCGTTGGAGGGGGGGATGGCCTGGACGTGGAACGCATTCGGCCCCAGGCCGATATTCAGCCGGGAGACCGGGTGATTACCAGCGGCATGGGGGGGGTGTTTCCCAAGGGGCTGCTGGTGGGCACTGTGTTGAGGGTGTATCAACGCAAGCATGAGTTGTTTTTGCACGCCGAAGTGGCCCCGGCCGTGAATTTCAACCGCCTGGAAGGGGTGTTCGTGATGAAGCCCCCCGCCCATGGCCCCTCCGCACCCTTGTTTACCGCCCCATGAAACGGATTCTTCTGCTGCTATCGGGTCTTCTCCTCATTTGGGTGCAGACCTCCGCCATTCAAACGTTTTCGGTGTGGGGGGTGAAACCCAATCTGCTGCTGATGGGCGTGATTTTGAGCGCCATGCGGTGGATTAGCCCCGGCATGCTGGTGTTTGCCTGCCTGGCTGGGCTGAGCCAAGATGCCTACTCTCACGGAATGCTGGGGGTGTATGGGCTGTCGTTCCTGGGCACCGCCGGGCTGGCCTACGTGGGGGGGCGGTCTTTTTTTGAAAACAACTGGCTGTTCATTGCCCTGCTGGTCAGCCTGCTCACCCTGGCCGAGGGGCTGATGGCACTGGCCATTCTGCGGGTGGTGGAGGGGCAAATTCCGGTGATGGGCTGGTTTTTCCACCTCACCCTTCCGGTGGCGTTGTATAACGGTGTTCTCACGTTTCCGGCGTTGTGGCTGCTTACCCGCCTGGCGCGGCTGGTGGAAAGGGATTAAAGGGGATGAAATTCTCCCTGTTGTCGAACGAAGAGATTTCTTTATTCCGCGAGCGGCTGCGGTTTCTCAGTGGAGCCCTGTTGCTGCTGTTTGCCGTGCTGATTTTGCGGGCGTGGTTCATGCAGGTCATTTACTACGAGGAATTCCATGTGCTGGCCATGGGAAACCGCATCCGGGTGATTCCCTACGAGGCACCCCGGGGGCTGATTCTGGACCGCAACGGCATTCCGCTGGCCAACAGCACTCCCACCTACAACATTCTGCTGGTGCGGGAAGACTCTCCCGATCTAGACAAGACCCTCTCCAACCTGTCGCTGGTGACCCGCCGATCGAAAACAGAATTGCAGCGCCGCCTGGAGGAAACGGCCAAGGGGGCCATTCGGTTCCGGCCCGTGGTGCTGCTGGAGTCGGTGGATCAAGACATGGCGGATATGGTGGATACCTATCAGGGGGACCTGCCGGGGGTATCGGTAGAGATACGGCCGCTACGCAGTTACCCGGAAGGGCCCCTGGCTTCTCACGTGGTGGGGTACGTGGGAGAAGTGAATGAAAAAGAACTAAAGCGCCAGCCCGCCAACCGGTTGCTGTCTGGTAAAAACGCCGGAAAGCAGGGAGTGGAGTTGTCGAGGAACGCCATGCTGGTGGGAACCGACGGGGGTCGGCAGGTGGAGGTGGACCACCTGGGGCGGGAACTTCAGGTGATCGATAAGCCGGTGGACCCGGTGCCCGGTTCTACTCTCAAGTTAACCATAGACCAGCGGTTGCAGCGCCATGCCTCTACCCTGATGAAGGGGAAAAAGGGGGTCATTCTCATGATGCGCCCCGCCACCGGGGAAATTCTGGTGATGAAAAGTTTTCCCGAGTTTGACCCCAACCTGTTTCAAAAAGGGTTGGATTCGAAGGATTGGGAAGCGATTTCTTCTCACCCCGACAAACCCCTGATGAATCGGGCCACCCAGGGGGCTTATCCTCCGGGTTCCACCTTCAAAATGCTGGTGGCCGCCGCCGCTTTGGATTCGGGGAAGATTACCCCAGAGACCACCTTTGTTTGTCCGGGTTACCTGAAGGTGGGAAAGGACATCCGCTATTGTTGGAACCACCGGGGCCATGGAGAAGTGAACTTAAAGCAAGCCCTGCAGAACTCTTGCAACGTGTATTTTTACAACCTGGGGCTGCTGGTGGGGGTGGATAGCATTTACGAATATGGGCGGATGTTCGGCTTTTTGCAGCCTACCGGGGTGGAGTTGTCTGGCGAAAAAACCGGAATGCTGCCCAACAAAGCCTGGAAAGAACGGGTGAAAAAAAAGCCCTGGTATCCGGGTGAAACCCTGCCGGTGGCCATTGGCCAGGGGTACGACACCGCCACGCCCTTGCAACTGCTCAACTATGTGAACGTGTTGGCCAACGATGGGCTTTGGGTCCGGCCCACCCTGATTCTTTCCGCCGAGGACCCCAATGGCATCGAACTCATTTCCCGTGAATTTCCACGGCAAAGCCGCCAGCTTCCGCTGTCGAAGGAATTGTTCCAATCCATCCGGGAGGGCATGGTGGCGGTGGTGAACGCGCCGGGGGGCACCGGGGGGCGGGCCCGGTCTTGGCAGTATATCGTGGCCGGGAAAACCGGAACCACCCAGCTGGTGGGCCGGGGTTTGGGGGGGGGAATCGAGTTTCTTCCCCACTCCTTTTTTGTGGCCTATGCCCCCGCCTACCATCCCCAGGTGTCGGTGATGGTGCTGGCGGAACACGGGGTGACCGGTGGAGACACGGCGGCCCCCCTGGCCAAGCAAATGCTGGACTATTTCTTTACCACGGTGGAGCCGCCGGTGGCCGGTCTGGTGCCCGGGGAAGAAATGACGGAGGAACAAGAGGGAGTGGAGGGGCAGCCCGCGGTTCAACCAGCGGCTCCCCTGTCTCGGGCTGAACAGATGCGGGTGTTCCGCCAGAAGATACAGGAAGTATTTTCGGAGGAAGGGGCAACGGCACCCGCCAACCCTTAACGAAAAAATCCTTAAGCGAGAAAACATGAGCCGTTTCTTGCCAAGGCAGGGGGGTTCATGAAAGGGTGATAGGAGAAAAAACTTGGGGAACCACAGGGAATCCATGCGTAGATAATCCGCAGAAAGAAACCGCAGAGAGAATGTAACCCATGGATATTTCGCCGTGAAACTGACGCGCCCCCTGTGTTTGGCCTCGGAAAGCCCCCGCCGGGCGGAGTTGTTGGCGCGGTTTGGATTTCCCTTCATCACGTCTCCCGCGGATGTGGATGAGTCTTACCGGCCGGGAGAAGCCCCCCTGGAACACGCGGCGAGGTTGGCCCAAGAAAAATCCGCACGGGCCCAAGAAAAGCACCCCGGCCACGTGGTGCTGGCCGGAGACACCGTGGTGGTGCTGGAAGGCCGGGTGATGGGCAAACCCCGGAACCCCGCCCATGCCAGGGAAATGCTGGAGAACTTGTCGGGCCGCACCCACGAAGTGGTGACGGCCTATCACCTGGCCGATGGGTTGATGGGAGACGTGGTGAGCAAAGCCGTGGTGACACGGGTGACCTTTCGCGTTCTTCCGGCTTGGTGGATGGCCATGTATGCCAACCTGCCAGAACCCCTGGACAAGGCGGGGGCCTATGGCATTCAGGGGCTGGGGGGGGCCATGGTCTCTCGTATTGAAGGGTCGTACAACAACGTAATGGGATTTCCAATGGAGGAAATTCTTTGGGATATGCTGGAAAAACAATGGGTGATTCCGTGAAACAAAATGACAGGCTGCGGGGGGGTAACCCCGGGCAGCGGCTGGCTCAAGGGGTCCATACCTCTTCCTGGATTTTAGGGGCGTTCATGTTGGTTGGCTTGGCTGGTTGGGCAATGCCCGCCCAGGCCGATTCCCCCGAGGAGTTGTTTGTGCCGGAGGGGGTGCATTTGGCCATGGTGTCTGTGCTGTCTAGCCAGCAAAACAAGGGTTGGTCCGATCAGGGGAAGATTCAACCGCTGGCGTTGGTGTGGGTTCAAGACCCGGCGGTGCGGGCGGTGATGACCGGCGGGGCTTCTCGCAGCCTAACGGTGATGGATTTCCGCTGGCGGCAGGGCCTTACCGACCGGTGGAATCTGGAGTACCGGCTGCCGATGAAATCCATCCAACAGAAATCTACCCTGGCACCCAACGGGGCCGCTGGTGCGGCCCTGGCCGAAATCAACAGTTTTCCCAACCAAACCCTCAGCGGCTTTGGAGACCTGGAGGTTCACAGCCACCACCGGGTGTATTTTGGAGATGATTGGACGATGACCCTGGGCTATGGTTTTTCGGTTCCGGCCAGCCCGGTGAAAACCACCCAGCCCGGCTTCCAAACCCTGCGACTGACCCGCTTGTCTCCGGGGGTGGTGATGCTGGCCCATTCTTCCTGGTTCCCCTTTCTCAGCGCTTCGGCCATTGATTTGGATTTTTATATGGTTTACCTGGGAGAAACGGCCCTGGCCAAGTTTGATGGAACCACCGGCAACGCCCAGCCCGGTCGGGAAATAAATCTGAAACTTGGGTACCGCCAAGAGGTGGCGTCGGTGGGATTTGGATTGTGGGTAGAGCAGGCCAGCCGGGGAAGCAATACCCACAGCGGTACAAATCTTCGCGATGCCTCTACCCAAACGTCATTGCATGGGGCCCTGCGTTTGGGGAATTTGGCTGGGGCGGAACAGGGGGAAGAAGGTGCCCGTTGGCGGGTGGAGTTGGAGGTTCAATCGGTTCAGAAGGGCCGCTTGGCCCCGACGGATTCTGGCCTGCGGCTGAACGCCCAATGGTGGTATTAAGGTGCAGGGGTTGGCATAGATCACTCCCAACAGCACCCCTCCCTGGCACCCGGGTAGAGATAAAATCCGTTCGGTTGGTGAAGACAGGAAGGAAGCACATGACCCTCCGGCTTCTGTCTCCGGACCATACAGACGGGGAGGGGATGCCGCCTGTAAGGCGGCAGGGGAGGGGTGTTTCGGAGAGGGGTGCCTTCAGATTCAACATGGGGGAAATCAACATATGCACGTCTTAACTTTGCCAGCCCTTAGATTATTATTCAGGAGAGCCCTATGAAGACTCTGCCAAGTCAGCACGTTTGCTCGCGGATGGGTTGGGCTGCCCTGGTTTGCGGGGGGATTCTTTGGGGGGGGGTGCTTGCTCTCCCAGTTCAGGCGGCCCAAACCCTGGTGGCGGCCGAAGTGACCTTAGAACAGCCCCCTCAACGGGTGCAGGTGGTGTCTTGGGCCAAGGAAAACTTGGTGATGGTGGTTTCTCCGGTGATGGGAGACCCGGCCAAGGGAGAGCCCCTGAAAAAATGGCTGGACCTGTATCGGTTTCGTGATGGAAAGTTGTCTCGCGCCTTCCATTGGTGGCTTCCCCCCGACACCCGTTGGCTGGAAATGATTCGCCTGCCTGGCGGAGAGGAGGGGTGGCTTTCTTTAACCGGGGGCCGCTGGCTGATTGGGCGGGCCAAGGGCAACGCCCTGACCTGGAAAACCGCCTGCGCTTGCCCCGGCGTGTTTGGAGACCGGCAGGGGGCGGTGGACCTGCGGGAGCCCCTGGCTCAGGATTTGGACGGCGACGGGGTCTCGGAGGTGATGGTGCCCGGTTGGAACGGAGTGACCGTGTATCGCATCGCGCCAGATACCCTGGCCATGGAGCCCCTGTGGCGGGATGCCCTGACGGTTTCGCAGTCGTTCAGCCGAACGGAAACCGGCCTGCGGGGAGATATTCAGTTCTACCAAACCCAAATGGTAGACGCCAACGGCGATGGGGTGTTGGACGTGGTGGAAATTCGCTACGACACCATTACGCTGTTTCTGCACCCCACGGTTAAAACCCCGGTGAAGGGCACCTGGTATGCCCTGGACCCAGAGAAACGGTTCCGTTTGGCCTCGGCAGGCATGGAGGGGGCCTTGTCTCAGGCCTTGGCCCAGTTGAATGGCCAAGTGTTTGCCAGCCGGGAGGAGCTGCTAAAGGCCCTCCATAGCCAGGCCCCGGAAAGCCAATGGAAAGGCTGGCAAGATAAAATCGTGGCCATGGCGGCGGAACCCATGCTGCTGGTGGGCGGGCAGCCCATTGCCATTCCCGGTATGAAGCCGGTGGGGCCTGGAGAAATCCAGCGGGTGCTGTCGGTGGAGGACATGAACAAAGACGGCATTCCCGATGTGATGCTGGTGAAAACATCGGAGGAGGGGGATGCCTTTAACCAGAAAAACCAGATGTTCTGGTTTGCCGGCCAGCGGAACAACCAAGCCTGGGGGCTAAACCCCACGCCCCAGTTGTTTTTAAGCGAAGGGCTGTCCTTCAACTATCTGGTCTATCCCTCTCCCCGGCCCCAAGAGGCCATGGGGGTGTTCACGGGTACCATGGAAATTTCCCTGGTGGCGGTGATCCGCTACATCACCAGCCGGGGCATTACCCTGGATGCCTATTATATTCCATGGAAAGACGGCCGCCTGACGGTCCCTCCCCCCATACATGAAACCCTGACCTTCAAGGCCGATTTTTCCAAAGGGTCGAGCTCTCGCCCCATGCTGGTGACAGCGGACCTGGACGGAGACGGCTGGCGGGAATTTGTGTTCAACAACACGCCGGAAACCCTGGAGGCCTATCAGGGGGTAAAGGGCGGTCCCCGGCTGGGTTACGTGATTGCCACCGGGGCCATTCCCCTGCCCAAAAACCGGGAGATGGTGATGACCGCCGACCTGAACAAAGACGGCAGGGAAGAACTGGTGGTTTGGTATGGGGGAACGGCCAACGGCCGCAGCCTGCGGGTGGTGCACATGAAACCCGAGCAGGCCGGTCAATAAAAACTTTCCCGTCAATCTTCCTCTTCTTCCCCGTCGTCTCCCGAAAATTCAAAATCGCCATCTTTGGCGTACTCGTTGAGTTTGTTGCGTAGGGTGCGGATGCTGATTTCCAGCATTTTAGCGGCCTGGGTGCGCTGGCCCCCGGTTTTGCGCAGGGTTTCCAGAATCAGCATTTTTTCGGCTTCCCGCAGGGTCATGCCCGCTTGAATGCCGCCGCCGGGAGAAACCCCTTTGGGGGGCTGGCCGATGCCCTTGCCGCCGGGCCCCATCATCAGGTGCTGGGGAAGAATTTTACCCGAGGGGCACAGCAATACGGCCCGCTCCATCACGTTTTCCAGTTCGCGCACGTTTCCCCGCCAGTTGTATTGAGAGAGGACTTCCAGGGTGTCTTCGGCCACCCCGGGGGCTTTTCGCCCGTTGGCTTCGGCGTGCTTCTTCACAAAAAATTCAGCCAACAGGGGGATGTCATCCTTGCGTTCTCTCAAGGGGGGCAGGTGCATGGGGATCACGTTCAGGCGGTAATACAGGTCCTCTCTAAAGCGGCCCGCTTCCACGTGGCCGAACAAATCGCGGTTGGTGGTGGCCACCACCCGCACGTCTACCTGAATGGGTTCTTTGGAACCCACCGGGTCGACCTCGTGTTCTTGCAGCACCCGCAGCAGTTTGGCCTGCAGGGGCAGGGCCATCTCCGAGATTTCATCCAGCAGAATGGTGCCCCCGTTGGCCTGCTCAAAGCGCCCCTTGTGGTCGGTCACAGCCCCGGTGAAGGAACCCTTGCGGTGGCCGAACAGTTCGGTTTCCAGCAGGGTGTCCGGCAGGGCCGCGCAGTTCACCGCCACAAAGGGGCCGTCGGACCGGTTGGAGTGGGCGTGAATGTGGCGGGCCAGCAGTTCCTTCCCCGTGCCGCTTTCGCTTTGCACCAAAATGGTGGACTTACTATTGGCCACGTTTTCGGCCATGTTCAGCAGCTCTTTCATGGCCGGGTTGGCGGTCACAATCTCCCGGGCCACCCGGTCGGCCGTGGCGGGGCCCCCCGACCCCTTGGCCACCGAGGGAGGAATTTGCACTCCCGTGGCGCGGGGGGTTTTGGGTTCCTCGCTCATGGCCAGGGCCCGCTCTACCACAAAGGTGAACACGTCGAACTTGAAGGGCTTCAAAATGTAATCGAAGGCCCCCAGTTTCATGGCCTCCACGGCGGTTTCGATGGTGCCGTAGGCGGTTACCATCAGCACCGGCTTGGCCGGGTCGATCTCCCGAATGTCTTTCAGCAGCTCAATGCCCGAGCGCTTCGGCATGGTCATGTCGGTGATGACCATGGCGTAGGGATTTTTCTTCAATTTTCCGATGGCATCGATGGCATTGTGAGACGTTTCCACGGCATACCCGCAATGCTTAAGGGTCTCTGACATGGCAATGCGCATTTCAACTTCATCATCCACGATGAGGATGGGATTCATGTATCTCCTTGTTGCGGTTGTTGGCCGGCCTCGGCCAGCGGGAAAGTGATGACGAATCGGGCGCCCTGGCCCGGTTTGCTTGAAACCTGAATGACGGCGTGGTGAGACTCTACGATGTTATGCACGATGGACAACCCCAGGCCGGTGCCTTGGGATTTGGTGGTGTAAAACGGGTCGAAAATTTGAGATTGAATTTCTGGGGAGATTCCCTGGCCGCTGTCTTGGAAGGACAATTCCAGGGAGTTGGTTCCGCCCAGGCCCCGGGTGGCAATCTGCAGGCGTCCGCCTTCAGGCATGGCCTGCACGGCGTTGACAAACAGGTTGGTGAATACCTGCTTCAACTGCTCCTTGTCGCCCATCACCCAGGCCGAAGGGGCGGCGGTGTGGAGAGAAACTTCCACGTCGTTGTGGGCCGCCATCACCTGGTTGAACGCAACGCTTTCATTCAGCAGGGCATGCAGGTCCACCGGCCGACGGGTGACATGCCGGGGCTTGGTGTAGGCCAGCAGGTTGGAAATGATGTGATTCATGCTGGCCACGGAAGACGAGATATGGTTCATCAGCCGTGTCTTTTCATCGGATTCATCGAGCCCCTTTTTCACCAGGGTGGCGAACAACTCGATGGAGCCCAGGGGGTTGCGGATTTCATGGGCAATGTTGGCGGCCATTTCTCCCATGGCGGTAAAGCGGTTGCGGCGCTGGGCTTGCTCTTCCAGTTTTTTCAGGGCGGTCACGTCTCGCACGTTAAAAATGTATCCCAGGGGTTCGCCCTGCTCGCTGTTCATCAGGGTGCGGGTTACCTGCAGCTTGATGTCGTCTCCTCCGGTTCGTCGAAAGCCCAGGGGTTCATCGCTGGGCAGGGGGGGCTGGGCGTCTTGGGGGCTGCCGGGCTGCACCAGCGAATGACCCAACAGATCGTTCAAGCCTTTGCCCACGGCGGAGTCTGCCGGGGTTTCCAGAATTTCTTCTCCCGCGCGGTTGATGGAGGTGACCCATCCGTCTAGGTTGGTCACCACCACCCCTACGTCCAGGCTGGAGAAGATGTTGGAAAGGTACGTTTCCATCTGAACCCGTTCCGCTAGGTTTACTTCCAGGGCCCGGTTTTTCTGGTCTAACTCCAGGTTCAGTTCGGCCACCTTTTGCTGCAGCTTTTTGTGAGACTGCTGCAGTTTTTCGGCGGCCTCGGTAAAGGCCTCGAACCCCTGGGTGAGCAGGGCGTCTTTCTGGGCCAATTCCATTTCCAGGGCCCCCACCCTGGCCCGCAGTTCATCCGCGTCGAATGGGGGGCCGCCTGGGGCCGCGGGAGGGGTGGTCATTGGTTCATGTACTCCCGGTATTTCAGCAGGTTGGTCAAATCCCGCTGGTTTTCCTTGGCCAGGGTCTCCCACATTTCGCCCGGCCGTTTTTTAGAAAGTGCCACCAGCTGGTTGAACATCTCCAGGGCTTCCGGGTCTCGGTTGTTGCGCCGGTGAATCAACCCAATCTGATACAGGGCCCAGGGGGCTTTTTCGTGGTCGGGGTACTTGTCGTAAAAGGCCTGATAGGCCTTGATGGCGTCTTCGTCTTGGTTCATTTCATCCAGGGCCGAGGCCTGAAAGAACTGGGTGCTCATCACGAAAGACTCCACCCCCCGCCCGGTGATGGGGTGGTTGAAGTTGGGGAGAACATTGTCAAAGGCCTCGGCGGCTTGTTTGGTTTGGCCTAGCTCTCGATAAATGGTGCCCAGGCGGTACCAGGCTTCGGGAACGGCTTCGCCCAGTTCGGGGGTGGGGGTGGCTTCGTTCTCGTTGATCAAAATACGGTAAGCGTTCGACGCCTCGGGGAAGCGCCGCCCCTTCAGGTACACCTCTCCCAACTCCATGCGAACGTCGGCCATGTAGAAATCTTTTTTGTCTCTCGAAGCAATGTAATCGAGCATTCGGTCTTCGGCCTGCCCCAGTTTGTCTTGGTCCATCAAAATATGAATGGTGCGGTAGTGGGCCAAAGAGTTCAGGGTGTCATCGGGACCCTGAGCAATTTCTTCCAAAATGGCCTGGGCCTCTTTGAACAATCCCATGCGGGCGTAAGAATCGGCCACTTTAAACAGGGTGGTGCGGTAAGGGAACTTGCGGAAGTAGGTGTCTTTGAACCCGGTGTAGGTGTTCACCACCTTTAGGTCGTCTTGGGCATCGTGAAACTTATCGATCAGCCCCTTCAGGTTTTCGCTAATGTTGTCTTCCACCACGTTGGCCCGCAGGTAGGGGCTTTTGGGGTGTTTCTCCCGCAGTTCCTCAAAGGCCCGGATGGCCAGCAGGTGGTCTCCATGCAGAGAGAGGGTGAGGGCGGCGCGCAGCCGGGCCTCTTGCGCCAAGGCTTCTTGGGGCTCGGTTTTTACCACGTCTCGGTAAATGTCCAGGGCTTTTTTGTAATCATCGCCCTCCTCGTGCAGGGCCAGCAGGTTGGCCACCCGCATTTTCCCGCGGGTTTGCAGTTCCGGCGGGCCGCCTTTCAGCACGGCTTGGTAGAGTTTCAGGGCGTCTTCTTCTTTGCCTTCCTCGCGGAACATATCTCCCAGCCGCAGGGCCACCAAATAGGCATAGGCCTTGTCTGGGTGCAGACGCAGCAGTTTCAGGTACATCTCTTTGGCTTTGTTGAAGTCGGCCGATTCGTAATAGGTCTCTCCCATGTGAAACAACACCAGGGGGTTTTTCTCGACGTAACTTGGGTCCAGGTGATACCCCTCGTCAAACTCCCTTCGGGCTTCCGGAAAGTTTTTCATGTTGTAATAGGCGTCTCCGGTTTGATAATAGGCCAGAGGAATTTTTTTGGGGTCGCCGTCCGACTGGATAAACCGGTGAAACTCCTCAATGGCATCCTCGGGCTCGCCCAGGCTCACCAGCACTTCTCCCATGTGATAGTGGCTGTCGGCGGTGTAGGGCACGTTGGCGGGGTGCTGCTTTTGCAGCAGGGTGTATTGAACCCGAGCGTCTTCCAGAAAGGCCATCCGCTGGTAGCTTTGCCCCACCCGCAGCAGGGCCCGTGGGATGAGATCCGCCGAGAAACCGGTTTGTTCCGCCCCCCGAATGGCCGCCTGATAGGAAAGAATCAGGGAGTGGAAATTGCCACCGGGGGTGTTTGGGGTGAGGTCGAATTCAATGTCGATGGCCCGGAAGTAAGAGCGCACCCCCAGAATGCCCTTGGGGCTTTGTTTGTAAATCTCCAGGAACATGGCCTGGGCCTTGCGCCGCTCGCCGTTTTGTTCGGCCCGATCGGCTTTGATGTAAAGGTCGCGCAGTTTGGCGTTGGGTTCTTTGGCCAGCAGCGAGGCCATGGTTTCCGGTGCCGGTTCCGAGGAGACCGGGGGCTGGATGCCCCGCTCGGCCTGGGTCTGGCGGGTTTGGGGGGGAGAAAGCTCCACCACCACCCGGGGCGGGGAGGCCAAAGAAAACCCCTTGGCCGACAGGGGCGTTTTGGGGGTGATTTCGATGACCAAGTTCTTGCCGTTTTGCCGGATGGAAGAGACCTTCACCTGGGCATCTTGCTGGCCGGGGCGAAGCCCCTTTCCGGCGGAGGTGTTGGCCAATTCTAGCGTAACCGAATGCTTGCCCTGCTTTACCGAAAAGCGGGGCACCCGGTCCATGGAGGCCACCACTCGGGTGCCGCCGCGGTGGGGTTCCAGCCGCAGGCTTTCCAACACCAAAGAGGCGGAGGGCTTGGCCGGGAGGATTTTCACCACCACGGTGTCGCTGGGGGAGGCCCCGATCAGTTGATAGGTTTGGGCGGGTTTGCGCAGGCGGATCTTTACCCAGGAGGCCCGGGGGTTGATTTCTTCCAGGGCCACGCCCGCCACCAAAAAGTGGTTAAACAGGGCATCCTGGCCCCCCGCGGGCAGAATCGGGGAGAGGCCCTCGAACTTCACCACTACCACCTCCATGGGGAGGTTGGCCACGCCAGAGAAGCGCACGGGCTTGGACAGGGTAAAGCGGACTTCGGTGGCTTCGCCCGCCTGTTGCACTTGAACTTGGAGAATTTGGGCGGGGGATTCTTGGGGGCGGGCGGGGAGGGGGGCCAGCAGCAACAGGGCGCAAATCAACGCTCCACGGGGCAGGTTTAGAAGCCTGGCCCATGCCGCCTGAAATAACCTTTGGTGCAGCGCGGCGTTTCTCACGGTTCCTCCTTGAACCACGGGGTATTGGCCCTTTCCCCATTGATGGCCTACATTTTCAAGTCTATTTCTTGATTTCCCTTCATTTCCCCCATTTCTTTTCTCTCGTTCTCGTTTTTTTCGCAGTCAATCTGCCTGTGTGTGTTTCGCTCGTCTGAAGGGCCCCCCCTCCATGACTAAAAAGGGGAGCCGCATGAAGCCGAGGGGGGTTGTTGTTGGAGTTGATCGAAGCCACCCCCAAATGTTCTCTCCCTGGAATCTCCTTCAAATGAAACCTCCCAGCGAAGTCTGAAGCGGCTTAAGAGGCGGCGCTCTGTTTTTTGGTTTTTTTAGCGGGGGGCTGATTCAACATTTGGATCCGCCCGCGAAAGACCGCCCCGGCCTGAATCAGAATTTCATCCGTCAGGATGTCTCCGCTGAGGTTGCCATGCTTTAACACTTCGGTGCGGTGAGAGGCTTTCACGTGGCCCTTCACCCGCCCGTTGATAATCACCGACCCGGCGGTCAGGTTCCCCTTCACTTCGCCGTCACGGCTGATCACCAGCACGTGCTCCACGCCGTCCTTGGCGGTGATGTGCCCCTCGATCTTGCCATCCACCCGCAGGGATCCCTCGAACTGAATGCTGCCTTTGAACTTGGACCCCGGCCCTAAAAAGCCCACGTGATGGGTTTTGCCGTCGGACGGCTGAAGCTGCCATTTGCCAAACATAATCGTTTCCCGGTGAGCAAAGAGTGGGGATTTAGGCCTGAGGCTGGGCCGCCGGGCGGCTGGGGGCCTCTGGCTTCACGTTGGATTGGTTCAATTCCACCCGTTCCCGCAGAATCAACCCGCCCCGGGCGGAAAACAGATAGACCGTGACATGGGTATAGGGGGGCTCGCCTGGGGTGACCCGAAAGGTTTCGGTGAATTCCAGGTTGCGCCGGTACATGCCCACGGCCCGGCCTAACTTGTAGTGGGTGGGAAAGCCCCGTTCGTTGATCAAGGCATCGTTGGTGGCCAGATATTCGGTCTGGCCGTTTCGGCCGCGCTCCAGCACAAACAACAACCAGCCAGAGGTAACGGAATCCTGGGCGCCATGGGTTTCCATGCGGCACAACAGCCGCAGATTTCTCTCGCCCAGGGTTGCCTCCAGACCGTTCACGGTGACCGGGGGTTGGAATTCGTTTTCTTCCCGTTGTTTCAGGGCCGCCAGGGTGGCGTTCACTTGGATTTCAACCCCGCCCAGTTCCTTGGCCATCAGGGTGTTTTTTAGGTGGTAATTCCGCCGATCTTGGCTAAGGGAGTGATTGTTGACCTGGGTTTGTTCCTGCCGCAGTTCGTTCACCTCTTTTTCCAGTTGGATGAGCCTGGGGTATTGGAACAGCAGCATCAGGCTAGCCAGCAGTAACCCCAATAAAATCAGCCCGGTGGCTGCCGCAAGGGCATACACCCGCCAAAGTTCCATCTGAAAGGTGATGGGGCGCCCATAATTGGGCGAAATAATGAGGGTCAGGGTCTTGGGGCTTTTCACGAATCGAGGCTCCCGGAAGGTTCAACGAGATCAAAAAGGGCCGCCAGATCAGGGCGACTTCGGGGAATCCGAGTTCCCGGCGCCGTCTGGATATTCCCTCTCAATTTATTCGTGAACCCTTGGCAAATCAAGCCATTTCATCAACTATTTTCCACGATGCGGTGGAGTCTAACGGGCAGAATAACGAGTAGCGTTGCAATGTAAGACGAGGGAGGGGGGTAGGTGTGGAAAAAGGGGGCCAGTCGGTTACTCCCGGGGATGTGGGGGGGAGGAAACCCCTGGAACAACCGACTGGCTTAGACGAGTAAGTAGGCGGGGAGAGGATTCAAACCTTCACGCCGCCCACTTGTGTTTGTACTCGGTTTAATCTGTTCTATTTCATCGATCACTGCGGGCTCACTTACGGCCCAATCTGATCAATTCTCTTTTCTTTCCTTTTTTTACCCTGTAAAAATGGGTAGCGATACCCCCTATGGGAGTACAAAACGGCCTTTTATGGGGTTTTATTTCAGATAAAAGAGGGCATGGATCACAATCCACCGAATAAGTGAGAAATATTCTTAACGACCTGTTTTCCTGGGGGGAAAGCCGATTCAAGACACCGGATACATCTGGCCTGACGCAAAATGCTGGATATTTGGCCCTGGATGTTTGGCTGAGGGTGAGAAGGATGGAAAGTGAATGGGGGAATGGGGGAATGGGGGTGGGGTAGAAAAACGGAAGGGGCTGGGTCTTTGGGGGTTTTGCCGTGAACAAGGGGGGCGAACCCTCCGTCCAATCCGTTCTTCACGGTGGATTCATTGAGGGAGTGTTTCACCATGGCGCGAATGCCCGCCCTGTTTGGCTTGGCGGCCATTTTGTCTCTTTCTCGTGCCCAGCGCATAGGAATGTTGCTGCCCATGCTGGGGGAAATCTTGGGGGCCGAACAGGTGTCCATCACCCTGCTGGATGGCCGAGAGCAGGTGGAGGCCGCCTATTTTTTGCAGCCGTTTCAGCCCGAAGCCTGGGGGTTGTATCTGCGGGAGTTCCACTTGCAAAAAGAGCGGGAAGCCTTTGGGGGCATGCAGTTGGCCACCCTGCTGGGGGCCACGCCGGTGGTGAACATCACCGAGGCCTACGGCTCTACGTTTTACCGCTCGGCCTTATATCGAGAGGTGTTCGAGCCCAATGGGGGCCGCCATTTGTTGGCGGCGGCTCTGCCCTGGTCGGGGCGGCTGGGGGGGGTGCTGATGTTTTATCGTCAGCGGGGCCGGGCCTTTGGCCCCAAAGAGGAGAAAACGGTGCTGGCTATGGCTTCCCCCCTGGCGAACATGTTGGCGGAGCCTGGGGTGGAGGAAAACATTTGGCGAGAGGACCTGGATGGCGGCGTATTGGTGGCGACGACGGGGGGGAATCAATTGTATTCCAGCCAAGCGGCAGACGAGGCCCTGGGGCGGATGTTTTCTACCCATTTTGGGGGAACGTTCTATAAGCAGCCCCCCGCCCGGCGAAAGTTTTTTTTCGATGCCAGCCAGCGGGTGATGTCTTCTCCCAGGCACCACGGCCGCTTGGTCCATCAAAATCACCACGGTCGCTTCACGGCGGCCATTGATACGCTCAGCGGAACGGACCCCTCTGGCCTGCCGTTGCTGGGCATTCACCTGCGTTCTCAAATTCCCCAGGGGGTGTGGTTTGCCCGGCGGGTGGCCGTCACCAGCCTGTCGCCGGGTGAGCAGGCGGTGTGCCTGTTGGCCGCCCAGGGGTTAGACTGGGGGCAGGTGGCCCAGCGGATGAACGTGGAGAGGCTTACGGTGAAGTCTTATACCCAGCGCATTTACGCCAAGCTGGGGGTGTCGGGCCGGGAGGAGATGCTGGCCCGTCTGGCCGAAGAGCCGTGACGCGAAGATTATGGAGGCCGTGGAGGATGTTGCTCAGCGCCCGCATTGCCCCTGGTTCTGTAAGCCGGGTAGAATGGACAGAACCCTTTATGACCCACTCTACTTTGTGAACATCGCTCTATTTTCTCGCGCTCTTTCTGTTCACTCCATTCTCTTCTTTCTGGCATTTCCTATGATCCATTTGCATCAGGTATCCAAGGTGGTGGCCAGCGGGGGCCGCCCTCTGCCTATTCTGCACCCGCTCAGTTTGTCTATTCCTTCGGGTCAGTTTGTGGCGGTGATGGGCCCCAGCGGGTCGGGCAAATCTACCCTGTTGGGGTTGATGGCGGGGCTGGACCGTCCCAGCGGCGGAACGATCTCCATCCACCGGCAAGACATTACCCTAATGGACGAAGACGCCCTGGCCCGCTTTCGGGGGAAGACCCTGGGGTTCATCTTTCAAACGTTTCATTTGCTGCCCAGCCTAACCGCCCTGGAAAACGTGCGGGTGCCCCTGGAAATTCAGAACGACCCAGGGGCTGGCCCCCAGGCCGAGGGGCTGCTTAAGGCGGTGGGTCTGGCCCCCAGGGCGGGGCACTACCCCGCCCAGCTTTCTGGGGGAGAGCAGCAGCGGGTGGCGGTGGCCAGGGCCTTTGCCTGCCGGCCGCCGGTGATTCTGGCCGATGAACCCACCGGCAACCTCGACAGCGCCAACGGGGCGGTGGTGATGGAACTGCTGACCCGCTTTCACCGGGAGCGGGGGGTGACGGTGGTGGTGGTGACCCACGACCCAGACATTGCCCGGGCCGCCCAGCGGGTGATCCGCCTGAAAGACGGCCGGGTGGTGGGCGATGACCTGAACGGCAAGAAAACCGGGGCAGGCAGCAAGGCAAAGAAACCCAAGAGCAGCCCCACGAAAAAGAAAAGCGGATGAAGCAGGGGCTGTGCCGCCCAACAGCACCCCTCCCTGGCGGCATGCGCCGCCTGTCCCTCCCCCTCGGAGAGGGGCAATACGGCTTAGGCCGAAGGGTGGAGAATAGAATCTGTTCAATGAATGAAGCCGGACGGAAACAAGCACCCACCTTTTCGGCTTCGATTTATTTCCCCTCCACGAAGGGGAGGGGATGCCCGAAGGGCAGGGGAGGGGATGCCCGAAGGGCAGGGGAGGGGTGCTTTACGGAAGGGACAAGACCCGAAGCCATCGGCTATTCTGTTTAACCGTTCGGAGGAGGAGACTGGAAGGAAGCCATCACATCACCCGTCGGATGCGAGTATAGGATACGTTCTCGGTGTTATTTCAAGTGAGGTTTCATGTTTTGGTTTGTGCTTTCCATGGCGTGGCGAGACGCCCGGGCCGAAGGGCGCCGGATGTTGTTGTTCGCCCTGGCCCTGGCTTTGGGGGTGGGGGGGCTGGTGGCGGTGAAGTCCTTCAGCCATTCCTTGCGCCAGCAAATGCGGGCCGAGTCTCGCTCGCTGATGGCGGCGGACGTGGCCCTGGTGAGCGCCCGCCCCTTTATTCAAGGGGAGCTGGATGCCCTGGAACGGTTGAAAAGCCGGGGGGCCCAGGTGGTGATCTCCCGTGAGTTTTTATCGAACGCGGTGGCGGATCAGGGGCCCAAAACGGGTCAGCCCCAGGCGGTGCAGGTGCGGGCCGTGGGGGCGGGCTACCCGTTTTACGGGCAGGTGAAAACCCTTAGCGGGCGGCCCCTGGCCCAGTTGATGGGGCCGGGGCAGGCCCTGGTGCAAGAGTCACTGCTGCTGCGCCTGAAACTCAAGGTGGGCGACCGCATTCGGCTGGGCCGGGCCCGGCTGGTGATCTCGGACGTGCTGGTGCGGGAGCCAGACAGCATTCAAATGTTTGCCATGATGCCCCGGGTGCTGCTGGGGGCGCAGGCGGGAGAAGCCACCGGGTTGATTTCTCATCAGGGGTTGGTGACCCACCGGGCCCTGGTGCGGCTGCCCCCCGGCAGCGATTCGGCCCAGGAGGCCAGGGACCTGAAAGACAGCCTGCCCGACCGCTACGCCGATGTGCGGGGGGCCGACAACGCCAACCCCCAGGTCACCCGCTTCATGGAGCATTTGACCCGCTTCTTGAATTTGCTGGGGCTGGTGGCCCTGGTGCTGGCGGCGGTGGGGGTGTCGGTCAGCATTCGGGTGTTTCTGCGGCGCAAGCTAGATTCCATTGCCACCCTGAAGTGCCTGGGGGCCGGGAGCCGCTTGGTGCTGGCGGTGTATCTTTCTCAGGCGCTGCTGCTGGGGCTGGCTGGGTCTGGGGCGGGGGTGGTGCTGGGGGCGGCCCTGCACGGCTGGCTGCCGGGGCTGCTGGCGGGTTTTCTGCCCGAGGGGTTGGTGTTTTCCTTTTCGCCCTGGGCCGCCCTGGAGGGGATGGCCCTGGGGCTGCTCATCACCGCGGCCTTTGCCCTGCCCCCCATCCTAGAGGCCCGGGAAGTCCCCCCGGCCCGGGTGTTCCGCCGCCAGGTGGAAGAACCCCTGCCCCCCGGTGTGCGGCGGCGGCGGGCGCTGTTGACTGCCGCTGGAATGCTGCCCCTGCTGGCGGGGCTGTCGTTGTGGGAGGCCGACAATTTTAAGATCGGCGCCATCTTTTTTGCCGGATTGACGGGCAGCGTGGCGGCCCTATACGCCGCCGCCTGGGGGGTGGTGGCTGGGTTGGGCAAAGCCCCCCGGCCCCGGTCGTTTGTGCTGCGCCAGGGGCTGGCGGCTTTGCACCGCCCCGGCAACCAAACCCTCACCGTGGTGGTGAGCCTGGGCATGGGGGTGGTGCTGGCGGTGGCGGTGTTTTTGGTGCGGGGAGACCTGTACCGGCAGATTCAGTCAGGGGGTGGGGCGGCCACCCCCAACCTGTTCTTCGTGAACATTCAGCCCCAGGACCGGGCGGTGTTCCAGGGGGCCATTCGCTCCACGGGGTTTGCCCCCCCCGACTTGGTGCCGGTGATTCAGGGCAGAATTCACGCCCTGAACGGCCAGCGGGTGCGGCTGGACCAAGTGACCGATGAGGAGAAAAAAAACGTGCTGGGGTTTGAGTACCGGGTGACCTATCGGGACCACCTGGAACCGGGGGAGGAAATCCTGGACGGGAGCTTCCCCGGCAGGGTGTCTGGGCCCCAGGTGTCTGTGGCCGAATGGTGGGCCAAGGCCACCGGTCTGGGGGTGGGCGATACCCTCTCCATGGATATTCAGGGCATGCCCGTGTCGGCCGTCATCACCAGCATCCGCCGGCCCGACTGGAACAGCCAGCGCGTCAACTTTACCATGGTCTATCTGCCCGGCCTGCTGGAGGACGCCCCCCAGCAGTTTATTTCCTCCATGCGGGTGGAAACCCCGGAAGACCGGGTTCGGGTGCAAGAAGCCGTGGCCGCTGGTCTGCCGTCGGTCACCAGCCTGGACGGCCAGTCGGTGATTGACACCGTGGTGCGGGTGATGGACCGCATCGCCCTGGCCATCCAGTTCATGGCGGCCTTTACCATGGCCGTGGCGGTGGTGATTCTGGTGGGGGCACTGTCCTCCACCCGCTTTCAACGCCTGCGGGAGACCGCTCTGCTCAAAACCCTGGGGGCCGCCCCCCGCCGGGTGGCAGGTGTGCTGGCGGCGGAGTACGCCGTGCTGGGGGCCGTGGCTGGCGGGGTGGGGGCCTTGGCCTCTGGCATGTTGGCCTGGGCCCTGGTGACCTATGGGTTTCAGGGGAAGTCTTCCTTTAGTCTGCTGCCCCTGCTGGCGGGTTGGGCCGCCGCCCTGGCGGCCACCGTGCTGGTGGGCTTGGCCGTCAGCGTGGATATTCTGTTCAAGAAACCGTTGCCAGTGTTACGGGAGGAGTAGGGGGGGGCTGGAATGGCGGGGGATTCTGGCTAGACCCTGCCGGATGAAACAGCTATAACCCAATTCAAATGGTAGAATTAAACTCAGAACGAGATTTCTGCATAATTGCATAACCCGGGGTTTTGCCGTGAAAAGGGGGAATGGGGGGCTTTGCCCCCAATAAAATCATCTTCTTTCTCTATTGAAAAAATAAACCCATGCCCAAGACCCTGTTCGAAAAAATCTGGGAGGCCCACGCGGTGGGAAGCGAAGGCGGCCAAACCCTGCTGTACATTGACCGCCACCTGATCCACGAAGTCACCTCTCCCCAGGCCTTCGAGGGCATTGCCCGGGCCGGGCGGGCGGTGCGCCGCCCGGAGCGCACCTTTGGGGTGGTGGACCACAACATTCCCACGGAGCACCAGGAGCGCCCCATTGCCGACCCCTTGTCGGCCAAGCAGGTGGCCACCCTGGAGGAAAATTGCAAAACCTGGGGCATTTCTTTGTTCAAGATGAACGACCCCAACAACGGCATTGTGCACGTGGCGGCCCCCGAGCAGGGCATTTCCCTACCGGGCATGACCATTGTGTGCGGAGACAGCCACACTTCTACCCATGGTGCCCTGGGGGCCTTGGCCTTTGGCATTGGCACGTCAGAGGTGGAGCATGTGCTGGCCACCCAGACCCTGCCCCAAAGCCGCCCCAAAACCATGGAGGCCCGCTTCACCGGGCGGCTGGGGCCGGGGCTGTTTGCCAAAGACATGGCCCTGGCGCTGATTGGGAAGATGGGGGTGAGCGGCGGCACGGGATACGTGGTGGAATACACCGGCGAGGCGGTGCGGGGGCTTTCCATGGAGGGCCGCATGACCCTGTGCAATTTGTCCATCGAGGGCGGGGCCCGGGCCGGTATGGTGGCCCCCGACCAGACCACCTTCGATTACATTCAGGGGCTGCCCTACGCCCCCCAGGGGGAACATTGGGCGGAGGCCCTGGCTTGGTGGAAGACCCTGCCCAGCGACGCCGGGGCGGTGTTCGACCAAACCGTGACCCTGGATGTGAACGGGCTGGCCCCTCAGTTGACCTGGGGCACCAACCCCGGCCAAGTCTGCGGAATTGACGGCCGGGTGCCCAACCCCGCCGACGCCCCAGACGAACCCTCCCGGCGGGACATGGAAGCCGCCCTGACCTACATGGGCCTGGCCGCTGGCACGCCCCTGGCGGGGCTGGCGGTAGACCGGGTGTTCATCGGCAGCTGCACCAACGGGCGGCTGGAAGACCTGCGGGCGGCGGCGGCTTACCTGAAAGGCAAACGGGTGGCCCAGGGCGTGCGGATGATGGTGGTGCCGGGCTCGGGGCGGGTGAAGCTGGCCGCGGAACGGGAAGGGCTGGATAAAATCTTCCGGCAGGCCGGGGCCGAGTGGCGCCAGCCGGGGTGCTCCATGTGCCTGGGCATGAACCCAGACATTTTGGCTCCGGGCGAACGCTGCGCCTCCACCAGCAACCGCAACTTCGAGGGCCGGCAGGGCCGGGGGGGGCGCACCCATCTGGTCAGCCCCGCCATGGCCGCCGCCGCCGCCGTGGCTGGCAAATTCATAGACGTGAGAGAAATCGAACCGGGGAAGTTGTAGGTTGAGAAAAAAGAGGTTCAAGGGGGGGGGAAGCCTTGACCCGCGCCCCAAAATGGGGGCTATGTGATCGAAGAGGGTTGAGAATAGGGACAGAGGAATGCGGAGGTTACAATGCTAAAAATAAACCCGATCAAACTGGACGGCCCCCTGGAAAGAGGGGTATGCGCTTGATTTACACACGGTTAAAAGCACTTATCTGGGAGATGATGAATTCGGACATCCACAATATGATACCGAATACACTGAAATAGGTGCTCTTCTTTATAATCTGAAATCCAAATCTGATCGCTCAACAATAGAACCTTTAGCTCAGGTTGTCTGTGACTTTATTTTACAATGGTATAAAAATGTTGATGTTTTAATAGGGGTTCCCTCATCCAGAACACGTGCTTTACAGCCTGTTTCTGTTTTGGCTGAGGAGATTTCAAAAAAGTTGGGTTTAAAATATGAGCCTAACTTGGTTAAAAAAAACAAGAAGACCCCAGAACTGAAAAATATTTACGCTTACAGTGACAGGACAAAAGCGTTGGAAGGCGTTTTTACGTGTGACCCCATTTTTACAAGAGAGAAATCCATACTTCTCTTTGATGATCTTTTTAGGTCGGGAGCTACGATAACAACCATTACCAAAGCGTTATATGAAGTCGGTTTAGCTAAAGATGTTTATGCCTTGACGATCACAAAAACAAGGAGCAACCGATGAAAAAGGTTTTTATTGGCGGGTCCAGGAAAATTAGCCGCTTGAGTGCCGACGTTACCACCCGACTCGATGGCATCATCGAAAAAAAACTTTCGGTGATCGTTGGAGATGCCAATGGCGCGGATAAAGCCGTGCAGGAATACTTTCGTAAACGACAGTATGATTTGGTGGAAGTCTTTTGCTCGGGAAACACTTGCCGAAACAATTTGGGGCAATGGCCTACACGGAATATTCCTGTTCTCGGAAAACCGAAGGGGTTTGCTTTCTATACCATTAAAGACCGCGCCATGGCTGAAGAGGCTTCGGTGGGCCTTATGCTGTGGGACGAGGAAAGCACCGGCACTGTTATGAATGTGTTACGATTGATAAACTATCATAAAAAAGTGGTTGTATATGTAGCTCCCAAAAAAGAATTCAAAGACATTAAAAACAGCAACGATTGGATAAGTTTTCTTAATATGTGCGGTGCTGAGTTGAGAGAAAGAGTTGAAAAAGAATCCCTGGCTGAATCCACAGTAGCGGTTAAGACTCCCGCCTTTTCACAGCCCAGCTTTTTCTGAACTGACCTGCGCCCCAAAATGGGGGCCATGTGATCGTAGGTGGTATGAAAGAATGGCAGGCCAGGAGGAAACCGATATGAGTGATTTAAGAGATTACGTTGCGAAAAGAAAAAAGATGGATGGAAAATTTGCGGAGGGGTATGACGAGGGATACGAGCAGTTCAAGGTGGGGGAAATGCTGCGCCAAGCGCGAGAATCCGCTGGGCTGACCCAGGAAGAACTAGCTCACAGGCTTCACACCCAGAAGACCGCCATTTCACGAATTGAAAATCACGCGGAAGACATTAAGCTTTCCACCCTGGAGCGGGTAGCCTCCGCCCTGGGGAAACGCCTCGAAATCAAAATTGCTTAACGAGTCATCAGGTTCTTCCATGAAACCCTTCACTCTTTTAAAAGCCGTGGCGGCCCCGCTGAACCGGGCCAACGTGGACACCGACCAGATCATCCCCAAGCAGTTTCTGAAGGCCATTCACCGCACGGGGTTTGGCCGGAACCTGTTTTTTGATTGGCGGTATGTGGACGGCGACCCGGAGCGCCCCAACCCGGATTTCGTGCTGAACCAAGCGCCCTTCCGGCAGGCCCAGGTGCTGGTGGCCCTGGAGAACTTCGGCTGCGGCTCCAGCCGAGAGCACGCCGCCTGGGCCCTGGACGACTTCGGCATTCGCTGCGTGATTGCCCCCAGTTTTTCCGATATTTTCTACAACAACGCTTTACAGAACGGAATGCTGCCCGCGCGGGTGAGCAACGAAGCCGCCCGGGCGTTGATTGCGGAACTGGAGCGGAACCCTGGGGAAGCGCTGGCGGTGGACCTGGAGGCCAAAACCATTACCTCTCCGTCGGGGATGACGGTGGGGTTTGAGATTCCCGAGGAGCCCCGCCACAAGCTGCTTCACGGGCTAGACGCCATTGGATTAACCCTGACCCACGACCAGGAAATTTCTGATTTTGAGCGGGCCATGGAGGGGACCCGGCCCTGGGTTTAATGTGGGCAAAGGTTTCAAGACTCGAAGCCGTCGGTTCATCAAATCATTCGTTCGGAATAAAAGGCTAAAAGGAAGCAAACCGATAACTTTTCGGATTCGAGATCATCCCCAAAAGCACCCCTCCCTGGCGCCTTCGGCGCCTGTCCTTCCCCGTCGGAGAGGGACAATGCTCGAAGCCACCGGTTCATCAAATCATCCGTTCGGAATAAAAGGCTAAAAGGAAGCAAACCGATAACTTTTCGGATTCGATTCATTTCCCCTCCACGAAGGGGAG